>JAFASC010000342.1 GCA_019244955.1 Methylobacteriaceae bacterium
GACGTGACCGAGCTCAAGAATTCGCAGGACCGCCTCCTCCACGATGCCATCCACGACAACCTGACCGGGCTGCCCAACCGCGAGCTCTTCATCGACCGGCTCGAAGGCCTACTGGCCTTCGCCAGGAGCGCTGCCCCGATCCGGTCCACGGTCGTGGTGCTCGATCTCGATCGCTTCAAGCAGGTCAATGACTCGGTCGGGATCGCGGTCGGCGACTCGATCCTGCTCACGCTGGCGCGCCGCCTCGGCCGCCTGCTCAAGCCGCAGGATACGCTGGCGCGGCTCGGCGGCGATCAGTTCGGGCTGCTGATCCTTTCCGAGCGCGAGCCGCCGCGCATCACGGCGTTCGCGGACACGATCCGCAAGACCTTGCGCGCGCCGATCACCTTCAACGATCGCGAGATCCTGCTCACCGCCTCGATCGGGCTTTGCCTCACCGACAACCAGCCGCAGCGCAAGGAAGACGTTTTGAAAGATGCCGAGCTGGCGATGTATCACGGCAAGCGCATCGGCGGCGACCGCATCGAGGTATTCAAGCCGGCGATGCGTGCGCGCAAGAGCGACCGGCTCACGGTCGAGACGGAGCTGCGCCGCGCGCTCGAGCGGCGGGAAATCTCGCTCCTCTATCAGCCGATCGTCTGGCTCGAGGACCGCACCGTTGCCGGCTTCGAAGCGCTGATGCGGTGGGATCATCCCAAACTCGGCCGCATGGCGCCGTCGGATTTCATTCCGGTCGCCGAGGAGATCGGCATCATTGTCGAGCTCGGCCTGTTCGCGCTCACCGAGACGGCGCGCCAGCTCGCCACTTGGCAGCGCTCCACGCGACGGCGTTATCCGGTGTTTGCCAGCGTCAACGTCTCGTCGCGCCAGCTGTTGCGGCACGATCTCATCCAGGACGTACGCTCGGTCATGACGCGCTCGGCGCTCGCGCGCGGCACGCTCAAGCTGGAGCTGACCGAGTCGATGGTGATGGAGAATCCCGAGTACGCCGCCCAGATGCTCACGCGCATGCGCGAGTTGGGGGCCGGGCTGGCGCTCGACGATTTCGGCACCGGCCATTCCTCGCTCGCTTATTTGCAGCGCTTTCCCTTCGACACCATCAAAATCGATCAGTCGTTCGTGCGCGCCACCGGCAAAAACAAACAGCGACCGGTGATCCTGCGCTCGATCATCGCGCTCGCCCACGACCTCAACATGGACGTGGTGGCGGAGGGAGCGGAGACCGAAGCGGATGCGGCGGAGCTTTATCAGCTCGGCTGCGAATACGCGCAGGGCTTTGCGTTCGGCGAGCCGATGACGGCGGCCGACGCCCAGAAGCTGTTGTCCACGGACGGATTGGAATCGACCGGCTGAGTCAGAAATCGGAAGTCAGAAATTGGAAGTCACAACTCAACACCCGAAATTCACGTCTGATTTCCGATTTCCGATTTCCGATCACGCATGACCCGACTGGCTCGACAGCTTGCCCGGTTCAATGCCGATCTTGCGCAGGGCTTTGGAATATTTGCCGTCGATGTCGGAGCCGAAGATCAGCTCGGGATCGGCGGCGCAATGCAGCCAGCCGTTTTCCTGGATTTCGCTTTCGAGCTGCCCGGGGGCCCAGCCGGCGTAACCGAGCGCCAGCACCGCGCTTTGCGGGCCCTTGCCGCGCGCGATCGCCTTGAGGATGTCGAGGGTGGCAGTGAGGCAAACGCCGTCGTCGATCGGCAATGTCGAATTCTCGATGTAGAAATCCGCCGAGTGCAGCACGAACCCGCGCCCGGTCTCGACTGGACCGCCCTTGAGCACCTTGATGACGCCCGCGCGTGGCGGCAGCTGAATGAGGTCGGCGGCTGGGATCACTTCAAGCTGAACCAGAAGTTCGGAGAACCGGACGTTGGGCGCCGGCTGATTGACGACGATGCCCATGGCGCCCTCGGAGGAGTGCGCGCAGACGTAGATCACCGATCCGGCAAAACGCTCGTCGCGCATGCTCGGCATGGCGATGAGCATCTGGCCGTCGAGATAACCTCGACCGGCCGTCTTGGTCCCGGGCTTCGCTCCGATACCCATTGATAAAGGTTACCCCGTTCGCGCGTCAGAGGGAAACTAAACTTCTTGACGCATGCGATCGTTCCGTCGGGCAACCGATCACGGCGAATTCAATTGGCACAGGGCCGCGCTACCGCCTAAATCTGCCGCATGATTGACTGGATTTCAGGCGCGCGCGCCTGCGTCATTGGCGCTTTCGCCTGCAAAATGGCGCTCCTTGCCGCAATTTGCTCGCCGGCCGCGGCGGCCGATGCGTCGCCCTGGGACGGCGGTCCGCGCGCTGCGGTTCGACTGATTGCGGCAAGCCCGTCACAAACTGCGCCGGACGGCGCTTTGCGCGCCGGCATCGAGATAAGGCTTGGCACCGGCTGGAAGACTTATTGGCGCTATGCGGGTGATTCGGGCGTGCCGCCGCGCTTTCGCTTCGATCGCTCCGAGAACGTGCGCGATGTGGCGGTGCTGTTTCCTGCCCCGCACGGCTTCAACGACGAAAGCGGCGAGTCGATCGGCTACAAAGGCGAAGTGATACTGCCGCTGCATGTCGTGCCGCGCGACACGGCTAGACCGGTGCTGCTGCGTCTCGACATCGATTACGCCATTTGCGCCAACCTATGCATACCGATCACCGGTAAAGCCGAGTTGCTGCTTCCCGGCGACGGTAAAGAAGACACGGCGCTCGCAGCGAGCGAGACGCGCGTGCCGAAGCCTGTCGCACTCGGCGCAGGCGACACGCTTTCAATCCATGCGATCCGGCGCGAGGACGGCGGCGCACACCCGCGCATGATCGTCGACGTGGCGGCGCCGCCCGATGCAAAGGTCGAAATGTTCGCCGAGGGTCCGACGCCCGATTGGGCGCTTCCTATCCCATCGCCCATTGCAGGCGCGCC
>JAFASC010000236.1 GCA_019244955.1 Methylobacteriaceae bacterium
CATTCCCGCATCGACAATTACGAACGTCTTGTCCTCGCCGCGCTTAACATAGATCACCTGCGTAACCAGTATGCCGGCGTTCCCGACAATGAGCCGACCTGGCTCGAAGATCAGCTTGCAGCCGAGGGCGTTCGTCCTGCGCCGGACGATCTCGGCATATTTTGCGGGATGATAGGTTTGCGGGTTCTCGCCCGGACGATAAGGAATTCCTAAGCCCCCGCCGAGATCAACGTGATCGATCGCATGACCGTCGGCACGCAGGATCTGAACGAACTCGGCGAGCTTGGTGAAAGCTTGATCGAACGGTGCGAGATCGGTGATCTGCGAGCCGATGTGAATGTCGACGCCGGTGACGTGAATGCCGGGAAGCCGCGCCGCCTGCGCATAGACCGCGCGCGCGCGCGCGAGCGGAATGCCGAATTTGTTTTCCGACTTGCCCGTTGCGATCTTCGCGTGGGTCAGCGCGTCGACATCCGGATTGATGCGGATGGCGATACGCGCCGTCGCGCCCCGCGCATGCGCGAGTTCGGAGATCGCCTCTAGTTCCTGCTCCGACTCGACATTGAAACAAAAGATGTCTTCGTCGAGTGCGGCGGCGATTTCGCGCTTGAGCTTGCCGACGCCGGAGAAGGTGATGAGTTCCCCGCGCACGCCAACGGCACGGGCGCGGCGCAATTCGCCTTCCGAGACGATGTCCATGCCCGCACCAAGGCGCGCCAAAGTCGCAAGCACCGCCTGGTTCGAATTCGCCTTGATGGAATAGCAGACGCGCGCGTCCATTCCGGCGAACGCGTCAGAAAAGACCCGATAGTGGCGCGTTAACGTCGCCGTCGAATAGCAATAGAACGGCGTGCCGACTGCCTCTGCCAATGCCGGCAGCGCGACATCTTCAGCGTGGAGCACGCCACCGCGATACTCGAAATGATGCATGTTCGCGGCAGCGCGATCAGAGCAGAGGGTCGAGCGGGAAGCTCGAGCGTCCGGTCCCGGGCACGACCTGCTGATCGGGAACACCGGTCTGATAGGCTGGCCCGAGCGGCTCGGTCGCAAGCCCGCCGGCCGGCGTGGTGACCTGAGGTGCCGGCACTGGCGAGACGGTCTGTGGCACGGCGGCGGCGGAGCCTGGCGGCGCCTCGAGAGGTCCACGGCGGCCGCAGCCCGCCAGGGCCGCCGCGATGAGGCAGGTCAGCAGGGCGGCGCGGAAGGCGCGAAGAGGGAGCAAAGGCGGCAAGATCGGCTCCAGGAAGCTCTACTATAAACTACGCAGCCCTTGATGCGAAGGAATCGGGCGCGAAGTCTCGGGGCTGTTGCTGGCCTGCCCCAGGCGATCGATCCATTTTTCGGCTTGCTCGCGCACATTGTTAGGCGCCGTGCCTCCGTGACTCGTGCGGCTCGTCGCCGATTGCTCCACACCGAGCACGGAAAACACCTCAGGCGTGATCCGCGGATCGATGGCCTGCATATCGGCCAAGCTCAGCTGTTCGAGCCCCTGCTTCTTGGCTGCTGCGGCGGCAACCACCTGCCCCGTCACATGATGCGCCTCACGGAAAGGCAGGCCAAGTCGCCGCACGAGCCAATCGGCAAGGTCGGTGGCGGTCGCGTAGCTTGCACCGGCCGCTTCGCGCATCCGCGCGGCGTCCGGCTCAACGTCGCGCACCATGCCGGCCGTAGCGGCGAGGCAAAGTGACAGCGACTGCAGCGCGTCGAACGTGCCTTCCTTGTCCTCCTGCATGTCCTTCGAATAGGCGAGCGGGAGGCCCTTCATAACCACGAGCAGCGCCTGCAGCGCGCCGAAGATGCGCCCGGCCTTGCCACGCACAAGCTCGGCAGCATCGGGGTTGCGCTTCTGCGGCATGATCGAGGAGCCGGTGGTGAACGCATCCGAGAGCGTGACGAAGCCGAATTGCCGGCTCGTCCACAGAACCATCTCCTCGGCAAAGCGCGAGAGGTGCACGGCGCAAATCGCGGCGGCAGCAAGGGTCTCCAACGCAAAATCGCGGTCGGAGACGCTGTCGAGCGAGTTCGCGGTCGGCCGCTCGAACCCGAGCGCGCGGGCTGTCATCTCGCGGTCTATCGGGAACGACGTGCCGGCAAGCGCCGCCGCGCCGAGCGGGCTCTCGTTCAGCCGTGCGCGCGCATCCCGCAACCGGCCGCGGTCGCGCCAAAACATCTCGACGTAGGCGAGAAGATGATGCCCGAAGGTCACCGGCTGCGCCGTCTGCAAATGGGTGAAGCCCGGCATCACGGTCCCGGCATGGGCGAGCGCTTTTTCGGCGAGCGCCCGCTGAAGATCGGCGATCTGCGCGTCGAGTGCATCGATCGTGTCACGGACCCAAAGCCGGAAATCGAGCGCGACCTGGTCGTTGCGCGAGCGCGCCGTGTGCAGGCGGCCGGCATCGGGCCCGACGAGCTCGGCCAATCGGGACTCTATGTTCATGTGTATGTCTTCGAGCGCCCGCGAGAAGGTGAAAATGCCGCTCTCGATTTCGCCGCGAATTCGCTCTAGACCTGCATCGATCGCATCGGCCTGCTCGCGCGTGATGATGCCGGTCTTGGCCAGCATGGCGACATGCGCCTTCGAGCCGGCAATATCCTGTAGAGCGAGCTTGCGGTCGAAGTCGATCGAGGCGTTGATCTCCTCCATGATCGCATGAGGTGCGCTTTGGAAGCGGCCACCCCACATCTTGTTGCTCACGGAAAACACTCCTGACCCGCGAATGACCGACCCGACAGAGCCGACCTTGCAGCCCGCTTCGCGAGGCCTGCGCGCCCGCCGTCTGATCCCGGCGCTGGCGATCATAGCCGTGGCTCTCGCGGCGTTGCTATACGTGACGATCGGTAGCGGCGGCAAGGAAACGGCCGAGGCCAAGGCCTGCGCAGCGAACACGGCAAAGCAGGCGATGCTCGACCGCGCGGCAAAGGGGGAGGTCGCGGCGATGACGGTTGCCAAGCAGCCGAAGCCGGTGACGCCGCTCGCTTTCAACGGGCCCGCGGGTCAGCAGGAGACGCTCGATGCATTCAAGGGCCGTGTGGTGCTCCTCAACCTTTGGGCGACTTGGTGCGCACCCTGCCGCCAGGAAATGCCGGCGCTGGATCGTCTGGAGGCAAAGCTTGGCGGGCCGGACTTCCAGGTGGTTGCCGTCAATATCGATACGACACGGCTCGATAAACCGAGGACTTTCCTGAACGACGTCGGCGTCAAGGCGCTCCCCTTCTATTCCGACCCGAAGGCGGACGTGTTCTATCGGCTGAAACAGGCGGGTAAGGTCGTGGGGCTCCCCACAACGATCCTGATCGATCGCAACGGTTGCGAAATCGGCACGCTCGCCGGGCCGGCTCTCTGGGATTCACCGGATGGTGTGGCTCTGATCGAGGCCGCGGTGAAGTCCTGAGGCCGAGCTAACCATCGCGGTCGCGGTAATATTGCGGGTCCACGAAGGGCCAATCTGCACTCTTCCCCACCTGCCCGCGGTGTCGCAAAAAATGATCGGCCAACACGCAGGCGACGACGGCCTCCGCCACAGGCACGGCACGAATGCCGACGCACGGATCGTGGCGGCCTTTAGTGACGATGTCGGTCTCGCGGCCATAGCGGTCGACGGTCAAGCGCGGCGTCAGGATCGAGGACGTCGGCTTTACCGCAAAGCGCGCGACAATGGGCTGGCCTGTCGAGATGCCGCCCAGAGTGCCGCCGGCATGGTTTGAGAGGAAGAGCGGCTTGCCGTCATTGCCGAGCCGTATCTCGTCGGCGTTGACCTCGCCGGTTAGTTCCGCCGTGGCGAAGCCATCACCGATTTCTACCCCCTTGACCGCGTTGACCGACATGAGCGCGCCTGTAAGCTCCGCATCGAGCTTGCCGTAGACGGGCGCGCCGAGGCCCGCCGGTACGCCTTCGGCAACCACCTCAACCACCGCGCCAACCGAGGAACCCGCTTTGCGGATGCCGTCGAGGTAATCCTCGAAAAAGGCCACCTTGCCGGGATCGGGACAGAAGAACGGGTTGCGATTGACCTCCTCCCAATCCCAGCGCTCGCGCTCGATTTTGTGCGGCCCAATCTGCACCAAGGCAGCTCGGATCGTCACATCCGGCAGCACTTTGCGAGCGATCGCGCCCGCCGCCACGCGGCAGGCCGTCTCGCGAGCGGAAGCTCGGCCGCCGCCGCGATAATCGCGCAGCCCGTATTTGACGTCGTAGGTGAAGTCCGCGTGGCCGGGCCGGTACTTATCCCGGATGTGGCTGTAATCCTTTGATTTCTGGTCGGTATTCTCGATCAGAAGCGCGATCGGAGTGCCCGTCGTGACCTGCCGCCGAGTGTTGTCGTCGGCAAAAACGCCCGACAGGATGCGAACTTCGTCCGCTTCGCGGCGCTGCGTCGTGAATCGGGATTGCCCAGGCTTGCGCTTGTCGAGATAAATCTGGACGTCGGCCGCCTCGAGCGGAATGCCAGGCGGACAGCCGTCGACCACGCAGCCGATCGCAAGGCCGTGACTCTCGCCGAAGGTCGTCACTCGAAAGAGGTGGCCGAACGTGTTGTGGGACATGAGGTGCGAAGCGTGGTCGCGCCTTAGTAGGTGCGCGCCCCGCAGCGGTCAAACATCGAGGCCGCAGAAAGGGTTAACGGCCGCCAGCTTGCTCGGCTCGGGCTCTGCCTTTACGAGTCTCAGTTCCGACATGAAAAGATTGGAAGCGAAGCGGCCGCGCTTGCAAGGCCGGCGATTGTTACAGGACTCCGTGCGTCATCTGTATTTAATAGTCGCGGTCGTTTTGACCCTGGCCGGCCTGTCGCCGGCTGCGGCGATCGAGTCGGTCCGGGTGCCGCTCGATGCCTCGGCGATCGATCTCACGCAAGCCGTCGAAAGCGATTCGTCGCAGGGCGATCGTCTGCAGGTGTCGACCGCGCCCGGAACGGACGGGATCGTACGTCGCATCGAGGTGCGGGCCCTGCAGCCGGGCACGCGCCCGAGCTGGATCGTTTTCGCACTGACGAACGACACCGAGGAACAGATCGAGCGCCTGATCGTCGTTCCGCATTTCCGTCTCGTCGGCTCCGGAATCATCTGGCCAGATCTTGGCGCGACGCGATTATCTGCGATTACCGCGAGCCAGGGATTTCCCCCCGAACGCGTCGATAGTCCCGATGCCGACGTGTTTCGTCTGACCCTCGATCCTGGGACCACGATTACCTATGTCGGCGAGCTCCGCACGCCGAACCTGCCGCAGATCGTCCTTTGGGAACCGGACGCCTATAAGGACAAACTAACGAGTCTGACGCTTTACAAAGGCATTGTCATAGGCATTGCCGGCCTGCTCGCGCTGTTTTTGACGATCGTCTTTGTCATCAAAGGCGCGGTGATCTTTCCCGCAGCCGCGGCGCTTGCCTGGGCGGTGCTCGCTTATGTCTGCATCGATTTCGGCTTCTGGAATAAGATCTTCGGCGTCGAAGGCCAGGCCGATCGCGTCTGGCGCGCCAGCGCGGAGGCGATCCTTGCCGCAACATTGCTCGTCTTTCTGTTCGCTTATCTCAATCTCAGCCGTTGGCATGTGCGCGCCTCTCACATTGCCGTGGGCTGGCTGGCTTTTCTCGTCGCCTTGGTCGGCCTCGCGATTTACGACCCCGCAGTTGCTGCCGGCGTTGCGCGCATCTCCCTCGCCACGATCGCGGGTGTTGGCTTCCTGCTCGTTCTGTATCTGACGACGCACGGTTACGACCGCGCTGTCATGCTGATCCCGACGTGGTTCCTGCTGCTCGCCTGGATATGCGCGGCCGCTCTGACGGTCACGGGGACGCTGACGAACGATCTTGTCTCGCCCGCCCTGATCGGTGGCCTCGTCCTCATCGTCATGCTGATCGGCTTCACGGTCATGCAGAATGCGTTTGCCGGCGGCGGACTCGCGCATGGCGCTATCTCCGACATGGAGCGCAAGGCGTTGGCGCTCACCGGCGCCAACGACGTGATTTTCGATTGGGACGTGCCGGGCGACCGCATCTTCGTCAGCCCGGAAATCGAAGCGCAGCTCGGATTGAAGCGCGGCGAGCTCGAGGGACCCGCCTCGACATGGCTCGAACTCATTCATCCTTTCGAGCGCGATGCCTACAGCGCCGCGCTCGATGCAGTGCTCGAACAGCGCCGCGGCCGTATCAATCAGGAATTCCGGCTGCGCGGCGCGGACGGCCATTACACCTGGTTTCGCATGCGCGCGCGGCCAGTCGTCGGACCTGACGGCGAAGTCATGCGCGTCGTCGGGACGCTCGTCGACGTCACGGAGGAGCGCACGGCGCAGGAGCGGCTCCTGCACGACGCCGTACACGACAACCTGACCGGGCTTCCCAATCGCGAGCTGCTGTTCGATCGGCTCGATGCCGCGTTGAAACTCGCCTCGGTCGATCAGCGCATCCGGCCGACCGTGATCTCGATCGATATCGACCGCTTCAAACGCATCAACGAATCGATCGGCCTCTCTGCCGGAGATTCGATCCTGCTCACGGTGGCGCGCCGGATCATGCGGCTGCTGCAGCCGCAGGACACGCTGGGGCGCGTCTCAGCCGACACGTTCGCGATCATTCTCGTGTCCGATTCGCAATCGGATTACGTGATCAAACTTGCTGAGGCGCTGCGCCGCTCGCTCTCCACGCCGGTGACGTTCGGCGAGCGTGAGGTGGCATTGTCCGCCTCGATCGGCATCGCGTTGTTCGATGCGAAACTGCACGGCAAACCGGAAGACCTGTTCAAGGATGCCGAAATCGCGATGCGCCAATGCAAGAAAGGCGGCGGCAATCGCATCGAGGTTTTCCGCCAAACGATGCGTGCGCAGCGCTCCGACCGGCTAACGCTCGAAGCGGATTTGAAGCGCGCGCTCGGCCGCGGCGAGATCAAGACGTTTTTCCAGCCCATCGTCCGGTTGGAGGATCGCACCGTTGCTGGATTCGAAGCGCTCCTGCGCTGGGATCATCCTCGACTGGGGCGGCTGGGGCCGTCGGAATTCATCCCGATCGCGGAAGAGACCGGACAAATCGTCGAACTTGGCGTCTTCGCGCTCGAGCGCACGGCGCGAGAGCTCTCCGCCTGGCAGAAGGCGCTCGACGTGTCGCCGCCGATCTTCGCCAGCGTGAACATCTCTTCGCGCCAGCTGCTGCGCCATGATCTCCTGCAGGATGTCCGCAACGTACTGACACGCTCGAACGTGCGGCGGGGCACGCTCAAACTTGAGCTCACCGAAAGCCTGGTGATGGAGAATCCGGAATACGCGGCGCAGATGCTGCAACGCATTCGCGATCTTGGCGCCGGGCTTTCGCTCGACGATTTCGGTACGGGATATTCATCGCTCTCTTATTTGCAGCGCTTTCCGTTCGACACGATCAAGATCGACCGCTCTTTCGTCCACTTGAACGGCAACGGCACGCGGCCGGTCTTGTTGAGGTCGATCGTCGCGCTCGCGCATGATCTGCACATGGACGTCGTCGCCGAAGGCGCGGAGACGGAATCGGACGCAATCGAGCTTTACCAGCTCGGCTGCGAGTTTGCGCAAGGCTACGCGTTCGGGCATCCGATCAGCGCGGCGGAGACGCGCAAGCTCGTCGGCGCCGCAATGGAAGCGGCAGCGTAGCGCGTTATTGGCCCCTGTTCAGCGGCGCCGACAAAGCCGCCGCTATGACTAGCGCCGCAGCCGCGACGAGCGACGGCACGAGGTAAGTGCCCATGCTCTCGCGCAAATAACCAGCGAGGGACGGCCCGATGATCTGCCCGACGCCGAAACCGGCGGTCAACAGAGCCAGCACGCGCACGGGATCGGATGACGCCATGCGCCGTGCGCCGGCGAGTCCGAGTGAGGTAATCGCCATGAACGTGCCGCCGAGCAGGATCGCGGCGAGGATCACGACTGGAATGCTCGTCGCGATCACGCTCGCCGCGACACCGATCGCTTCGGTTAGGCAGGCGAGGGCATAAGCCGCGAAGAGGCCGATGCGGCCCGCCAGCACCGTCCACGCCCAGACTGAGGGGATCCCAGCAAGTCCGACGATTGTCCAGATCACCGGCTCGAGCGGTCTTAAGCTCGCGTTTTCACGTACGATCACGACAATGAACGTCGCGGTGATCACATAGCCGAAACCGAAAAGCGTGTAGCTTGCGAGAAGCGCCGGCAACCCGCGTGGCCATGCCAGCTTGTCGGACCCTCCGAAAGTGCGCTGCCGTTCGATGTCCGGAATATGCAGCAAGGCAAACAACGCAAGCGCGGTGATGGCGCCGCTCGCCAGCCATTGAACGCGCCAATCGAATCCGGCGGCGGCGAGCGCGGAAACAAGCAGCGCGGAAACCGCCATTCCCGCTCCGACGCCGCCGAACAGGAGCGAGATGTAGCGCTCCGCACCCATCTCCGCGAGACGCAGGAACACGATAGGCGTCGTGTAAACGAGCACCAGGGCACTGGCCAGTCCACCGAGGAATGTAAACGTTGCAAACAACGCGACGGGAGGGCCGGCCGCCATCAGCGCCGTCGTGATCGCACTCAAGATAACTCCGAATGCGATCACCCGACGCGGCGCATTCGGCGGCGCCACGAATGTCGTCATGAGCGCGCCGGCGAGATAGCCGAGGTAATTGGCAGAGGCAATCCAGCCGGCGATGGCCGGCGTCAGGTGCAGCGCTTCCTGCATGTGCGGCAGCAGCGGCGTGTAGACAAAGCGGCCGATGCCCATCGCTGCGCCCATGAGCGCGCCGCCGGCTGCAGCAATCTTGAAAGGTGCCGCGCGAGCGCCGCTCTGGCGCGAGTTCATCTCGGCCCAGACCCGACAAAGGGCAATAAAAGATCGAGGGTCTCGCGCGGGCGCTCCTGCTGCACCCAGTGGCCTGCGCCTTCTATGAGATGAGCGCCTTGCATTTTGGTGCAGGCGCTCTGTTGCATGCGCTCGAAAGTACCCGGCACCTGATACACGCCCCAATCGCTCCTGCCGGCGACGAAAAGCGAGGGCACATCAAGCGTGCGGCCGGCGAATAGATCGAGTTCCTGATTGAGGCTCCCGGGCAGATTGCAGCGGTACCATTGCAGGCCGCCCTGGAATCCGGTGCGTGCGAACTCGGCGGCATAGGTTGCGAGCTCGTCTTTCGTCAGCCACGCGCAAGCGTCGATCTCGGCGCGTGATGGCATATGCGCCGCGACAGTCTCGGCCATGCCTTCGCCGGCCTCCATGATGTAATATGTGGGCAACTTGGCCAGCTCGTCCGCCGTCCATGCGTTGAGGGGATACGGCCTGTTTTCGCGCCAATCCGCGCTCTTGTGGTGATAATAGGCGCGCAGGAAGGCGTGAATGCCTTGCGGAGGCTCGCGCATATTCGCATCCGCTTCGCGCGTCGAGTAATACCATTGATAGTGCTTGCGTGGCGGATCGAGCTTTCCAAGCGCCTCATTGATATCGGGAGCTGGTGACGCTCGCCGCTGCGGCGGGCCGGCAAAGGGTGCGCTCATCAGCGCGACGCGGCGAAACACGTCCGGCCGAATCAGTGCGCAATAGGCGGCAACGGGCGAGCCGAAATCGTGTCCAACGACCGCGTGCACCTCGCGATAACCGAGCGCGCTGACAAGCGCGAGCACATCGCGCACGAGATTGATCATCCTGAACGAGGCGCGATCGCCGTCGTAGGCGCCGTCCCACCCTGTCGTTCTTCCATATCCGCGCTGATCGGGCGCAACGACATGGAAGCCCGCTGCCGCGAGCGGCACGATCACCTTGCGCCAGGAAAAAGCCAGTTCGGGGAATCCGTGCAGCAGCAAGATGAGCGGGCGCTCGCCCCCAAACCCCGCCTCAAGCACGTGCATGCTGAGCCCGTTGACCTCAGGCACATGCCGCGAGCGCACCCCTTCTGGGAGAGGCAGCGGCGGCAATTGCGAGCCGTCAACCACGTCGGGAGCCGTGCTCACCCATGCACTTTCTTCTGCGCGTTGTAGTGCGCGTAAATCTCGGCACCATTCATATGCGCGACATCCGAATGCGCATTGATGTGCTCATAGACCTGCTCAAGGTAAGCGATGCGATGCGGCTGGCCGGAAATATAGGGATGGATCGCGATCGCCATGATACGCGGGCGCTCCGCGCCCTCCTTGTAGAGCCGATCGAAATAATCGGTGCAGCTCTGACGCCAATACGCCGCCTCGTGATGCTTGACGACCATCATCGGGATATCGTTGAGCTCGACCGAATAGGGCAGCGTCACAAGCGGGCCTGAGGCGGTGCGGATGATCGTCGGCTCATCGTCATAGACCCAATCGCCGATATATTTGATGCCGGCATCCACGAGCAGTTCCGGCGTCTCGAGCGTCTCGGTCAGGCCGGGGCCGAGCCAGCCGATCGGCCGAGTCCCGGTAAATCGCTCCAGCGTGTCGAGCGATTTCGAGATCATGCCGCGCTGGTCCTCGACCTTATGGATCGGCATCTGCTCGTAGGAATGGCCCATGAATTCCCAAGCGTCATCGAGCGCCTGTCGCGCCACGCGCTCATAATCGACGCAGACGCGCGCATTGATCGACAGCGTCGGGCGGATGCGCAGTGCCCGCAACAATTCGAAAAAGCGCCACACCCCGACGCGCATTCCGTATTCGTGCCACGACCAGTTCGGCACATCAGGCAGGAGCGGCTGTCCCATCGGCGCGGGCAGAACCTGCCGCGCCATCGGCCGCGAAATGTCCCAGACTTCGAGATTGACAATCGTCCACACGACGACGCGCGGATTGCCGGGATATTCGAGCCGCGGTCTGTCCACGATGGCAGAATAGTCGCAGCGCTCACGCGGCAGCATGGATTTAGCCACGCCGGCCCGCTCCATGGAATGTTTGAAGCTCGAGGCGGGTCTTCATGACGCGCATCTGAAATGGGAACAGGTCTTACTGCAAGTCGGAACCGATCAAATTGCCCTGCGTGCTTGCATCCTTGATGCGCACGCGGACCAGCTGATCGCCCTCGTACCAAAGATCCCGCTCGAAATCCTTGCCCGCACTCACCTTGTAGTGCTCCGCCTGCTGCGGCGTCCCGCGCACCGGGACCTGTTCCGGACCGATATCCTTCACGCTGGCGCTCATCACCCGGCCGGTGTCGGGATGGATCAGCAATTTCGCTTTCACGAACTTCGTCGACCACCAAGTTGCCGGAACCGCACCTGCGGGCGCGGTCGAGCTCTTGCCGTCGGCAAGTATGGTCAGGCCCTTGGGCGAGGACGTGATCGAAACTTCGTGGTTTGTGCCGTTGTCATCGGTTTCCGATTTGAAAGAGACGAGCTGATCGCCCTTCCAGGTCTCGGTCACATCCTGCTTGAACCGATAGAGAACGATGATGACCTTCACCTCGATGTCGGTCTTGCTTGTCACCTTGGTCGTGTCGCCGCTACGATCAATGTCTACTATGGTGCGCCCGATCGGCGAACCGTCGCGCGTGACAGTGTACACCGACTGCGTCCCCGCTTCGGTCTTTGCGCCGGGTTTGGGCGGCGCCGCGTGAGCGCCGACACTGCCGATTGCGAGCGCCGCGATCGGCAACGCGATGAAACGCCTCATGCAAGAACTCCTGTCCGATCGCAGCGGCATTGCCGCCACGCAATCATGGATCGTTAGAAACAAAAGTCGAATGCAGGATGAGCGAAAGTTTGACCCAGTCGGGGAACACGCCGCGAACAGGTATGTCATTCGGCCGCACGCGACGTTGGCGCGTGCGGATAAGCTTCCGCTTCCTCAGGCAATGAGGCTCTTTGCCGCTTCTGCCTGGTGTCCGAGCGTTTCCAGCACCTTCGCCACGATCGCTTTGGTATCGAGTCCGGCGCGCGCATACATGCGATCGGGCTTGTCATGATCGATGAACACGTCCGGCAGAACCATGCAGCGCAGGCGGGGCGCGCGATGCCCATCGAGCAGCCCGTCTTCTGAGAGCGCCTGGAACACCTGCGCACCGAAGCCCCCGATCGAACCCTCCTCGACCGTGATCAGCACTTCGTGGTTTCGGGCGAGCCGCCGCACGAGATCGCGATCGACCGGTTTGGCGAAGCGCGCATCGGCGACCGTCGTTGAAATGCCGCGCGCGGCCAGATCTTCCGCGGCCTTCTGCGCCTCGGCAAGACGCGTCCCGAGCGTCAGCAGCGCGACGGTAGTGCCTTCGCGGATGATGCGTCCGCGACCGATCTCGAGCGGAATGCCGCGTTCCGGCATCTCGATGCCGACGCCCTCGCCGCGCGGATAGCGCAGCGCGCTCGGCCCCTCGTTATAGGCGGCTTGCGTTGCCACCATGTGGACGAGATCGGCCTCGTCAGCGGCGGCCATAATGACGAAATCGGGGAGGCAGCCGAGATAGGCGAGGTCGAACGAGCCGGCATGGGTCGCTCCGTCCGCGCCGACTAGCCCGGCGCGATCCATCGCGAAGCGCACCGGGAGTTTCTGGATTGCGATGTCATGAACGACCTGGTCGTACGCCCGCTGCAGGAACGTCGAGTAGATCGCCACAAACGGTTTGTAGCCCTCAGTCGCCAGTCCACCTGCAAATGTCACCGCGTGCTGTTCGGCAATGCCGACGTCGAAGGTGCGGTCGGGGAAGGCCTTGCCGAAGATGTCGATGCCGGTGCCGGACGGCATCGCGGCGGTAATGCCGATGATCTTGTCGTCCCGCTGGGCTTCCTTGACCAGGCTCTCGCCGAACACCTTTTGATACGAGGGCGCATTGGCTTTTGGTTTTGCCTGCGCGCCGGTCACCACGTCGAACGTGACGACGCCGTGATATTTGTCGGCGGAGGCTTCCGCCGGCGCGTAGCCCTTGCCTTTTTGCGTGACGACGTGGACGAGCACCGGCCCATGCTGGAGGTCGCGCACATTCTTGAGCACGGGCAGAAGGTGATCGAGATTGTGACCGTCGATCGGCCCGACATAGTAGAAGCCGAGCTCTTCAAACAGCGTGCCGGAACTGTTGCCGGTTACGAATGCGCGGCCATATTCCTCGGCCTTCTTGGCCTTTTCGTAGATGACCTTCGGCAGGTGCTTGGCGGCGAGCTGTTTCGCGGTTTCGCGGATATTGGCGTAGGGACCCGAGGCAAGCTTCGCGAGGTAAGCCGACATCGCCCCGACCGGCGGCGCGATCGACATGTCGTTGTCATTGAGGATGACGATGAGCCGCGATTTAAGCGACCCGGCATTGTTCATCGCCTCATAAGCCATGCCAGCCGACATCGCGCCGTCGCCGATCACCGCGATGACATTGTTGTTGTCGTGGGAGAGATCGCGGGCAATTGCCATCCCGAGGCCGGCCGAGATCGAGGTCGAGGAATGGGCCGCGCCGAACGGGTCGTACTCGCTTTCCGAGCGCTTGGTGAAGCCGGAAAGGCCTCCCCCCATCCGCAGGGTTCGAATCCGGTCGCGGCGTCCGGTCAGGATTTTGTGCGGATAGGCCTGGTGACCAACGTCCCAAATTAACCGGTCATGCGGCGTGTCGAAAATGTAGTGCAGCGCGACGGTCAACTCGACGACGCCGAGCCCGGCTCCAAGATGGCCCCCGGTCACCGAGACGGCGTCGATCATCTCGCTGCGCAACTCGTCGGCAACCTGCCGGAGATCCGAAACGGGAAGCGTGCGGAGGTCGGCCGGCACGCGGATGTGGTCGAGAAGTGGAGTTTCGGGTCTGTTGCTCACGTTTTTTCCCGTTCTGCGTCCATTCCCGGCGCCTTGTTAACAAGACCTTACCGGGCGGGCTCCCAGCCGCGCAAGGGTAAGCCCCGCCCGGTCCAGCCCATTGTGTTCACATGGTTTCCCGGCGTTGCCGCCGGGCCTCACCTTGGTCAGGCCGTCTCAGAACCGGCCTTGACCCGCGGCGGCCCCATCAAGGCGGGCTGGAACAGCACCGCCGCCGCCAACGTGCAAACGAGCGAGAGGGCAAGGAGTTTGCCCATGCTCGAGGTCCCCGGATGGCTCGAAAGCCAGAGACTGCCAAAGGCGGTCGCCGTGGACAGCGCGCTGAAAAACACCGCCCGGGTCAGGCTCGACTGCAGCAGCTCCGTCACGCCCGCGCGCCAGGCCATGACGAAGTAAATCTTGAACGCGACACCAAGCCCCAACAGCAGCGGCAGCGCGATGATGTTGGCGAAATTCAGCTTTAGGCCGATCAGCACGCAAATTTCAAGCGTGACCAGACCGGCGAGCAGCAACGGCACGAGCGTCAGAAGCACGTCGGAGATGCGGCGTAGCACGATGAAGAGCAGGATCGCAATCGAGGTGAATGCCAAGGCGCCGGCGATAGCGAAGGCCTGCACCACGGTCTTGCCGGATTCCACGATGGCGACCGGGGTGCCGACGGCGTCTTTCGAGACCGAATATACGGCATCGGTAAAGCGCTCCAGCGTCGCATTGTCGTTGGCGTCGCCCTTGGGCGAGACCTGGATCCGAGCTTCGCCGCTAGGGGCCAGCCATTCGCGTTTCAGGTCGGCCGGCAGGGTGTCAAGGCTGACCGGCTCAGGCTGAAGCGAATCGCGGAGAAGGGCGAGCGTCGTCTTCAGCGGCGGGAAGAGCGCCATCCGCACCGTCTCGCGTACCGATTCCGGTGCATCGGCGAGCCGGTGCAAGAGCGAGACGAAGCGCTTGGCCTGATCGCCGACTTTGCCGGTAGCGCGGGCAGACGTCGTCTGCAGCTTGTCGGCGGTCGCGTTAAGGGCGAGCTTGTCCTCGGCATCGCTCGGTGGCGGCTTCGTTCCCGGCGGCGAAATCGCAGGAAGGATCTCGGCCGCAGCGGCTTTGATCATTGCAATTTTCTGGTCCTGACCCTGCGGCACGAAGCTCGCAAGGTCGAGGACCTGCCGCACTTCCGGGAGGGCCGCCAGACGCTCTGCCAGCGGTCCGGCCGCCTCTAGATTGGGCGCAAGCACGTCGATCGTGTTGGGCGTATTGTTGGGATCGTTCATCAGGTCGAGCAGGGTCGAAACCGACTCGACCTTGTTGCTGCGCAGATTGAGGGGGTTGAAGT
>JAFASC010000050.1 GCA_019244955.1 Methylobacteriaceae bacterium
CACATTCACCCTGATGTTGTTCCGTTCGCCTTCGAGATGCAGCACGTTCATGAGGCCGACCATGGCCATCTTCGCGGCACCGTAATTCGACTGGCCGAAATTGCCGTAGATGCCCGAGGAGGAGGAGGTGAAGACCACCCGGCCATAGTTCTGCGCCCGCATGATCTCCCACACCGCCTTCGTGCAGACGACGCTGCCCCAGAGATGCACGTCCAGCACGGTGCGGAAATCGGAGAGATCCATTTTTGCGAAGGATTTGTCGCGCAGGATGCCGGCGTTATTGACGAGGATATCGATGCGACCCCATTTGCCCATCGCTTGCTCGACCATCGCCCGCACGGCGGCCGTGTCGCTGACGTTAGCGCCATTGGCGATGGCCTCGCCGCCTTGAGCTTCGATTTCCGCAACCACCTTCTCGGCCGCCTCGGACGAGCCGCCGGTGCCGTCGCGCCGCGCGCCGAGATCGTTGACGACGACCTTCGCTCCGCGGGCGGCGAGCCCGAGCGCGTGGGCCCTGCCCAATCCATTGCCGGCGCCGGTGACGATCGCCACGCGGCCGTCGAAGCGGATAGTCATGTGTCAGGTCTCTCCCGCGTTTCCCTGTACTCTTGCCAGGAGAGGTCCGTATGAAGCGATGCCCCGCGGATGGCAAATGCGAGAGGGAGTTCGGGTCGACCGTGGCTGTCGCCCCGGGGAGCCGACGCGGCCAGCGCCTGCCGGCATTTAGGGCACTTCCCTCTGGTATGGTGCTTGCTAATGTATCGGAAGCGGAGCGTTGAGCACGTATGCCGTATTTCGACGAGATGACCTTGCCCGACGGCTCTATCCGAGACGTCTACCAGCGGGTCGCGCAGTGGCTTTCGGACTCACCTGCCGAACTTCTCGAATCCCGACGCTCGCAGGCCGAACTTCTGTTCCGGCGCATAGGGATAACCTTCGCGGTTTACGGCGACAAGGACGCCGCCGAGCGGCTGATCCCGTTCGACATCATCCCGCGCATGATCTCGCGGGCCGAGTGGACGAAGCTCGAAGCGGGCCTCATCCAGCGCGTGAAGGCGCTGAACATGTTTCTGGCCGACATTTACGGCGATCGCGAAATCCTTGCCGCCGGCAAGATTCCTGCCGATCTCGTCTATAGCAACGCCTATTTCAGGCCGGAGATGAGCGGGCGGCGCGTGCCGCATGACATCTATATCCATATTGCTGGCATCGACATCGTGCGGGTCGATGGCGACAAGTTCTACGTCCTCGAAGATAATGCCCGAACGCCCTCGGGCGTCTCCTACATGCTGGAGAACAGGGAGGTCATGATCCGGCTCGCGCCGGATCTCTTCGCCGATCACCGCGTCGCGCCGGTTGAGAACTATCCAGACGCGCTGCTTGCGACGCTGCGCTCGGTCGCGCCGCGTAGCGCCAACTCGGAGCCGACCATCGCGTTGTTGACGCCCGGTCAGTTCAACTCCGCCTATTACGAGCACTCGTTCCTCGCGGACAAGCTTGGTGTCGAATTGGTCGAAGGTCGCGACCTCCTGGTCCGCGACGATATCGTGTATATGCGCACGACAGAAGGTCCGCGGCGGGTCGACGTGATCTATCGCCGGATCGACGACGATTTCCTCGATCCGCTTGCCTTCCGGCCGGATTCCGTGCTCGGCGTGCCGGGCCTCGTGAGCGCTTATCTTGCCGGCAATATCACTCTCGCCAACGCGGTCGGGACGGGCATCGCGGACGACAAGGCGATCTACACTTATGTACCGGATATCATCGAGTTTTATCTCGGCGAAAAGCCGCTTCTGCAGAACGTGCCAACCTGGCGCTGCCGCGAGGCGGATTCCCTCGCATACGTGCAGGAGCATTTGAACGAGCTCGTCGTAAAGGAGGTGAACGGGTCGGGCGGCTACGGCATGCTTGTGGGTCCGCATGCAACGTCCGAACAGATTTTGCTCTTCAGGAAGAAGCTGACCGCCGACCCCGAGAATTTCATCGCCCAGCCGACACTGCCGCTGTCGACCTGCCCAGCCTCCTTTTCGCACGGAGTAGCACCGCGGCACGTCGATCTGCGGCCCTTCATCCTATCCGGTTCCCAGGAAATCCGCGTCGTGCCCGGCGGCCTCACCCGGGTCGCTCTGAAAGAGGGTTCACTGGTCGTCAACTCGAGCCAGGGCGGCGGCACGAAGGATACCTGGATCGTCGAGGACAATCTGATCGAGATGAGCCCGGACCAGCGTCAGAGCCAATGCTTCGGCGCCCGTCAATCGCAATCTCAATCGCTGGGTTTTGGCGCCGGCCAGAGCCAATCGCAGACTCAGGGCTGAACACGCGTGCTGGCTCGGACCGCCGACAATCTGTACTGGCTGTCGCGCTACATGGAGCGCGCCGATTTCCTCGCCCGCATCATCGAGGCGACGCAGCGGCTCGCCTCCGTGCCGCGCGCTTCGGGCAAGGACGAAACGGAATGGGAAAGCGCACTTATCGCCTCCGGCGCGGAAGAGACGTTCCATGCGAATTACGAAGTTGCCGACGAGCCGAACGTCGTACGCTTTCTCGCTTTTTCCGAGGATAATCCTTCATCGATCCGCAACTGCATCGAATATGCCCGCACCAATGCACGCGCGGTGCGCACGGCGTTAACAGCGGAAATGTGGGACGCAATCAATAGCGCCTGGCTCGATCTGCAAAACTTCAATGGCCAGGGCGAAGCCATGCATGACCGCGAGGAAACCTCGCGCTTCCTCGAATTCGCGAAGGCCACCTCGCTGGTCTTCGATGGCTCGGCGTATCGCACGATGCTGCGCAACGATGCCTACTGGTTCTCGCGCGTCGGCCTCTACATCGAGCGCGCCGACAACACCGCGCGCATCCTTGACGTCAAGTATCACGTGCTGTTGCCGGAGACTGAATCGATCGGCGGCTCGCTCGATTATTACCAATGGACGGCGCTGTTGCGATCCGTCTCGGCGCTCACCGCGTATCGTTGGATTTACCGGGAAAGCGTGCAGCCCTGGCTGGTTGCCGACCTCCTGATCTTGAAGCAAGAGATGCCGCGTTCACTGCTTGCCTGCTACGATGCTCTCGTGCGCTTCCTCGACGAGATCGGACAGGCTTACGGTCAGCAGGGTCCCGGTCAGCGTCACGCGCGCACCGTCATGCGGCGGCTCGAGCAGGCCTCAATCAAAGACATATTTCAGAGCGGGCTGCACGAGTTTTTGACCGACTTCGTCGAGGACAATAGCCGGCTCGGCGACCTTCTCACACAGCAATATCTGCTGAATTGAGAAATGCGTCTCGCCATCCGCCACGAAATTGCACTCACGTGGGACACGCCGCCGCGCTCCGTGATCGAGCATCTGCGTATCGAACCGCGCAACCATGAGGGCCAGCATGTCATCGGCTGGCGCACGGATGTCGAGCCGCACGGCCGCCGTCGCATGGCCGAAGATGCGTTCGGCAATGCGTTCGATTCGCTTACCGTCGACGGCCCATTGCGAACGTTAACGGTACGCGCCGAGGGCGAAGTCGAGACGTTCGACACGACGGGATTCGTTCGCCACTCGATTGAGCGGTTTCCGCCGGAGCTCTTCCTGCGCGATAGCGCGCTCACCGCGCCGGACGCGGCGTTGCGCGATTTCGCCAATGAGCTCGGCGGAAGCGAGGCCGCGCCGCTCGCGCGCGGGCACGCACTCATGGACGCTTTGCACGAGCGGCTGGATCACGCCTCCTGTCGCGACGACGAATTTGCCGGTGCCGCGAAGACATTCGCCGCCGGACGCGGACATGCACGCGACCTCGCGCATGTGTTCATCGCTTGCGCGCGAGCTCTCGAAATCCCGGCGCGCATCGCGGTCGGCCACCTCTCCATTGAAGGCGCGGAAGAACGCGATTGCGTACATGGGTGGGCGGAGCTCTACGTCGATGGCCTCGGCTGGATCGGCTTCGATCCCGTGACCGGACGCTGTCCGGAGGGCGCCCACATTCGCGTTGCCACGGGGATCGATGCGATCGACGCACTCCCCGTGCGCGGCGCGCACCATGGTGGTTCGGGGGAGAAGATCAGCCACCGCATCGCCGTGCATGTGGCCGGCGGCAGGTAGGAAATAGCGCCACACGGAGTAGTTTGACGCGCCTCGGCTGAGACGGCATTTTGCCGGCGCGACCGAAACCAGAGCGCCCGAGATGCAGACCTTTTTCGTCGAGATCAAATGCGCGCTTGGCAAGACCTACGCCGTTGCGAGCGCACTTGCGGAGGCCGAGATCGCCTCCGAAATCTACTCGATCGCCGGCGACTTCGACATTCTTGCGAAATTCTACGCCGATAAAGACGTGGATATTGGCCATTTTGTCGGCGAAAACGTGCAAACGATTGCCGGCATTGTCGACACTCGAACGATCATCACCTTCAAGGCTTTCTAGAACATGCTGAAACTATTGTGCCCCGTCGCGGGCCTTCTCGCGTCGCTCTTCATTTTCACCGCTGTCGCGCAGCCGGCGCAGGCGCCGGTGAAGGTTGGAGCTTTGGCGATCGAGGCGCCCTGGCTGCGCGCGACCCCGGGCGGCGCGAAAGTGGGCGCGGGGTACCTGCGCATCACCAATGCCGGCAGCGAAGCCGACCGCCTCACCGGCGCCGCGATGCCGCTCTCAACGCGCGGCGAAGTGCACGAGATGACGATGCAGAATGGCGTCATGCACATGGCGCCCCTTCCGCAAGGGCTCGCCATTCCGCCCGGCAAAACGGTCGAGCTGAAACCGGGGGGATACCACCTGATGTTCCTCGACCTGAAAGGGGCGCTGAAGCAGGGCGATAACGTTGACGTGACGCTCACGTTCGAGAAGGCGGGGAGCGTAACCGTTCGCTTCCCGGTGGAGGGGCTCGGCGGCGCGCCGCGGATGTGAGTTCCAGAACTCTGGCCCAGGCGGAGACCGGAACGAAAGCGCTGCCAGGCTCGTTGCGCGGCCAGGCCGAAGGACACAAGGACATGTCTGCAGCCCCCGGCCAGACCAAGATCACCCGGCTCCAACCCGCATGGCCCCGCATTTACCGCGGCCGATGCGTTTTCGTCGCCGGATTGGGGATGAACCTCCTCTTTATGCTGGTGATCGTCTGCGACAGGGCAATCTTGTATTGGTGCCCGCATGCCTGACCTGACACACGTTGCGAAGCTCGCCTCGGTTCTTTGCTGCGGGGTCTTGCTCGCCGGCTGTAATTTCTTCGGGTCGAGTGAGGCATCCGACGCGCAGAAGCGCGGCGCCGATCTCATCCGCGCCAATGGATGCGCGACATGCCACTCGATTCCGGGCATTGGCGACGCGCGCGGCAATATCGGGCCGCCGCTCGATCGCATCGGCACGCGCGTCTTCATCGCCGGCATGCTGCGCAACACGCCGGAGAACATGGTGCGGTGGTTGAAGAACCCGCAGGCGATTATTCCCGGAAACGCCATGCCGAACATGCATCTCAACGACGCCCAGGCGCGCGACATCACCGCTTATCTCGCCGAGCTGCACTGATTAACCGCACTTCGGCCCGAGGCTTGCACCAGACGCTTTGGCGCGCCACAACCAACAAACCCCGTCCCGGACATGAACATGCTCTATCGCAAACTCGGCGCGAGCGGCCTCGACGTTTCCGTCATCTGCCTCGGGACGATGATGTTTGGTGGACGGACGGATGAAGCCGCCGCGACCGAGATCGTCGCCAATGCGCGCGGTTGTGGAGTGAACTTCATCGACACCGCCGACGCTTACGGCGAGGGGATTTCCGAGGAGATCACCGGCCGCGCCATCGCATCCGACCGCGATCGCTGGGTGCTCGCGACCAAGGTCGGCAACCAGATCGGTCAAGGCGTCAATCGCAAGGGCCTTTCGCGCAAATGGCTGTTCGACGCGCTCGATGGGAGCCTGAAGCGGCTCGGCACCGAGTACGTCGACATCTACTACCTGCACAAGGAGGATCACGACACACCGCTCGACGAAAGCGTCGGCGCGATGGCCGATCTGATCCGCGTCGGAAAAGTCCGACATTTCGGGGTGTCGAACCACCGATCCTGGCGCGTCGCGGAAATCTGCAACATCTGCGACCAGTTGGGCATCGGTCGCCCGGTCGTGAGCCAACCGTATTACAATGCGATGAACCGCATGCCGGAGGTCGAGCATCTGCCTGCGTACGGCTTCTATGGTCTTGGCGTCGTGCCTTACAGCCCGCTCGCGCGGGGCGTGCTCACCGGGAAGTATGAGCCGGGCGCACCGCCGCCGGAACACACGCGCGCAGGAGTTGGCGACAAGCGCATCATGCAGACCGAATGGCGCGACGAGTCGCTCTGGCTAGCACGGGTCATCAAGGCGCAGGCGGAATCGCGCGGCATGACCGCCGGCCAATTCGCCCTCAACTGGGTTCTTAACAACGAGTACGTGACGTCGGCTGTGGTGGGCCCGCGGACCATCGAGCAATGGGACGAGTATCTCGGCGCGCTCGAGTACGAGTTTATGAGCGAGGACGAGACCTTCCTTGACGGGCTCGTCGCCGCCGGGCACCCATCGACGCCGGGCTACAACGATCCCGCTTACCCGATCGAGGGTCGGGTACCGCGCACTGGCTAAATGCGCGCAAGCTTTTGTTCACGGGTGCGCCCTTACAATCGGGTACCCAGGAGAAGCATGGCTGCGCCGACGATGACTTCAGGCGGCTCCAATCTGCAAACCGGCGAGCCGGCATTCGCCGACGGGCCGCTGAAGGCGCGCGCCTCGGCGCTGGTCAACCCGGCGTCCGGGCTGGCCAACGATTACCTCAACCTTTTCAACGAGATCGTGATGCTGATCGAGCAGCTGCCGTCGATGCCGGAGCTGATCGATGACATCTTCGCATGGCGTCCGACCAGCTACCAGGATTACTTCACGCGCTCGATCCTGCCCGGGCGAGGGTCGGCGCTCGAAGCCTACGCCGCGCTCGGCCAGACGTTCCGCCGCGATTTCGAGGCGCTGGTCGGGGAACTCGACCGCATGGCGGTCGGAGCGATTGCTGCGATCCGCCGCCATCACAAGACCAAAGGCGACAGCGAGCCGTATACCCTCGCCGGCCTCTGCACCCGCTCCGGAGAGAAAATGCGCGAGGTGCTCGATCGCGCGACGAAGCTCGTCAATTACGGGCCGGGCGGCAGCGGCGATGCGGCGCAGAGCGCGGCCGACCGCGTCATGCTCGCCAATTAATCCAGGCGCAGTTCGACCGCGCCGACAAGATGGCGCGGCATCCGCCAGGGCGCGATGGCGACGAGATCGCCGCGCAGGCTGCAGCGCATTGCCCATTCATTCGCGCCGAGCCAATGACGCGCGGCCAGCGACATGCGCCTCTGTTTTGCCGGCGTGATCGCGATCAGCGCCTCTTCCAGTGTCGGGCGTGCCTTCACTTCGACAAAGGCGAGCGCGGTGCCGCGCCTGGCGATGATGTCGATCTCGCCGCCGCGCACGATGTAGGTACGACCGATGACCCGGTAGCCCCTCGCCCGCAAGAACAGGATTGCGAGCTGTTCGGCGCGCCGGCCGAAAAGACCGGCGCGAAGCCGCTTCTCCCGATTCATTCTTTCTCGGTGTCGGTGTCGTTGTCGTCTGCGGCGGCGAGTGCGATCGCGCGCGCATAGACTTTTCGGCGCTTCTGCCCGCTTTCCGCCGCGACGACGGTTGCCGCATCCTTGACGCTCAGGGTGCGCATCGCCTGCTGCAATTTCGCATCGAGAGCCGCCTCGCCGATACTTGTGTCGACGCTCTCGGCGGGAGGGGCAACCAGAACCACGATCTCGCCTTTGGGAGGACCTTCGTCGGCGAGCGCACCGGCAAGTTCCAACAAGGCCCCACGCCTCACCGTCTCGAAATGCTTGGTCAATTCGCGAGCGATTGCCCCCTGACGACCACCCAGGACAGCCGCGAGATCGGCAAGCATGTGGGCGAGCCGCCGCGGCGATTCGAAGAACACCAGCGTGCCGGGAATCGATGCGAGCTCCGCGATGCGAGCACGGCGCGCGCCCTGCTTCTGCGGCAGGAAACCTTCGAAGAAGAAGCGGTCGCTGGGAAGCCCGGCGACGACCAGCGCGGCGAGGACAGCCGAGGCGCCAGGCACCGCCGTGACCGAGACACCCTGCGCCAGCGCTTCTGAAACCAGTTTGTAACCAGGGTCGGAGACGAGCGGCGTCCCCGCGTCGGAGACGAGCGCCAGCGCCGCCCCGCTTGCCAGTCTTGCCAGGAGGTGCGGCCGAACGACAGCGGCATTGTGCTCATGGTAGGCAACGAGGGGCGTCGAAATCCCGTAATGGGCGAGCAGGACCTTCGTGACGCGCGTGTCCTCTGCAATCACGGCATCGGCCGCGGCAAGCGTGCCGAGGGCGCGGAGCGAAATGTCGCGCAGATTGCCGATCGGCGTGGCGACAACGTGCAGGCCGGCCTCGATCGGTTCGGCTTCGGCCTTGAGGCCGAGGGCGACGAAGCTGCTGCCGGCGTGGCGCTGGCCCTGCCGCTCGTCGGCAATTCCAGCCCCGGGCCTTGTCTCCGTGCGCTTCATGCGTTCGTCAAAGAAGTTGCTTTGTTCGAAATACAGAACGGTAGGGGCTCTAGAAAGTAAAGCCCTATTTTGCCCGCAAAATTGCGCTGAGTGAAAGGTCCTTGCCCCGCCCTCCCGCGCGTCCTTATAGCGCCTAGGCCGTGGAGGTTCGTTTGTCAGCCCATCCCGCCCTCGGGCGCGGTCCCCTCAAGGTGTTTCTCGCGGTCGGTTGCGCGCTCGCCGTGGCCGCTTGTTCGATGGGCAGCGGAAGGCGGCTGTCCCAGCAGGAAAAGGATCAGTTCCTCGGCGCTCCGACGACTCCGGTCGAGAGCCAGCCTATCGGCGGCCCCGCGGCTTCCGGTGACCAAATCGGCAGTGGGCCAACCCGCATCGGCCTCATTGTCCCGCTTACACAGGGGTCGGCCCCAAGCCTCGTCGGCGCCTCACTTCGCAATGCCGCCGAACTAGCCGTCACGGAAGCCGGTGCGAACGACCTCACTCTCCTTGTCAAAGATGATCATTCGACCCCCGACGGAGCGCGCGCGGCCGCGCAGGCCGCCCTTGGTGAAGGCGCGGAACTCTTGATCGGTCCACTCTTCGCTCCCGATGTGCGCGAAACCGGCCGCGCCGCGCGGGCGGCCGGTAAGCCCGTCATCGCCTTTTCGACCGACGCTTCGACGGCGACGCGCGGTGTCTATCTGCTGTCGTTCCTGGTCGAGAGCTATGTCGACCGGATCATCGATTTCGCCGCCTCGAAGGGGAAGAGATCGGTTGCCGCGCTCGTTCCGCAGAACGATTACGGCAATGTCGCGCTCGCGGAATTCCAGCAGGTGACTGCCAAGCGCGGTATGCGCGTGATGACGATCGAGCGCTATCAACCGTCCACTCTTGCCGCGTCCGTGCAGAAGATCGCCGCGCTCGGCGGGCAGATCGACACATTGTTCATCCCCGAACAGGCCGAAGCGATGGGTGCGGTTTCCCAACAGCTCATCGGCGCCGGAATCGACCCGGCGAAAGTGCAGCTTCTCGGAACGGGGCTGTGGAACGATGCCCGCGTGCTCAAGTTGCCCGCGCTGCAAGGCGCCTGGTTCGCCGCGCCGGAAAATGGCGGCTTCAATCAATTTGCCGAACGCTATCGTGCGAAATTTGGCGGCGATCCGACGCGCATCGCGACGCTGGCTTATGACGCCACGATGCTCGCGGCCGCTTTGGCGCGCAGCCAGGGCCCGCAGCGCTATTCAGATAGCGTGCTCACGAATCCGTCCGGTTTCAACGGCGCCGACGGAGTCTTCCGCTTCCGCCCGGACGGGCAAAACGAGCGCGGGCTATCCGTGCTGCAAATCAACAACGGTACCACGACCGTTGTTTCACCCGCACCGCGATCCTTCGCCGGCGCACCCGACGGAACCTAGAAACGACCACGCCCTGGAGAAAACGAATGCGTAAACTAATCCTGCTCGGTGGCTTTGCGCTGCTTGTGACGCCCGCCTTTGCTCAATTCGAAGGCGGCGTGAACGGCCTCGGCGACGCGCGACAAATCAACATGCCGACCTCGCAAATCTGGGGCGGAGGAGAGCCGGCGGCTCCAGCGGCCGCCGAGGAAGACGAAGCGCCGGCGCCCGTCGCTCCGGTAAAGACCAAGAAGAAGACCGCGCGCCACTAGTCTAAGCTTTAGGTCTATGCGCGCGATTCAGATGTGGATCGCGCGCTTCTCCACCGCCATCGCGGCTTCCTTCACCGCTTCCGACATCGTCGGATGCGCGTGACAGGTGCGTGCCAAATCTTCCGATGAGCCGCCGAATTCCATGAGCACGGTCGCCTCGGCAATGAGTTCCCCCGCGCCGAAACCTACAATGTGCACGCCGAGCACGCGATCGGTTTCGGCATCGGCAAGCACTTTCACAAAGCCTTCCGTATGGCGCATCGAGCGCGCGCGGCCGTTTGCCGTGAACGGGAACTTGCCGACAGCGTAGCGCGTCCCGCGCTCTTTCAGCTCCTCTTCCGTCGCGCCGACGGCGGCGATCTCGGGCATTGTATAGACAACGCCCGGGATGGCTTCGTAATTCACATGCCCGGCTTGCCCGGCGATGATTTCGGCAACGGCAATGCCCTCGTCTTCGGCCTTGTGTGCGAGCATCGGACCGCGCACCACGTCGCCGATGGCGTAAATGCCGGGGACACTGGTCGCAAAATGCGCGTCGATGGGCACACGGCCGCGATCGAGCGCGATCCCGAGTTCCTCTAGTCCCAATCCTTTTGTGTAGGGCACGCGTCCCGTTGCGATCAGCACCTTCTCGGCATCGATCGTCCGCGGATCACCGCCGGCGACCGGCTCGAACGTGACGCTCGCGCTTTTGCCTTTCTTCGCCACGCCGGTGACCTTGCTCGACAGGTGGAACTTGAACCCCTGCTTCTCCAGAATCCGCTGAAAGTGCTTGCAGACCTCTAGGTCCATGCCGGGCAGGATGCGATCGAGAAATTCGATCACGATCACCTCGGCTCCGAGCCGCCGCCAGACCGACCCGAGCTCGAGGCCGATGATGCCGGCGCCGACGACGATGAGACTCTTGGGCACGGACTCGAACTTGAGCGCCCCTGTTGAGGAGACGATCGTCTTCTCGTCGATCTCGATTTCCTTGCCGTTCGTGTCGTGGAGTCGGGCAACGTCCGAGCCGGTGGCGATGACGATATTCTTCGTCTCAAGCGTCTGCTTGTTGCCATCCTCAGATGCGACCTCGACTTTTCCTGGTGCTGCGATACGTCCGGTGCCAATGAAGGCGTCGATCTTGTTTTTCTTGAACAGAAACGCGACGCCGTTGACATTGGCCGCGACGGTGTCGGCCTTATGTTTCATCATCGCCGGCAAGTCGAGCTTCGGCGCGCCGGTGACGACGCCAAGCGGAGCGAAATTGTGCCCCGCTTCGTCAAATATGTCGGACGCATAGAGCAGCGCTTTTGACGGAATGCAGCCGATATTGAGGCAGGTGCCGCCGTACGTCTTCCACTTCTCGACGACCGCCACGCGCATCCCAAGCTGCGCAGCGCGGATCGCACAGACGTAGCCGCCCGGGCCGGTGCCGATGACGATGAGATCGTAAGCCATCACTGTCCAGATTCGATGCGGCGCCCTCACATTGTGCGGAGCAATCGCGAGCGTCTAAATAGTCACGGAATGGAGCGGTTACAAACGGGAATGCTCAGCCGAGCAGCCGCACGAGCATCATGATCAATCCGACGATCGAGATGGCCCACAACAGCGTGCGCACGACGGAAATCCCGGCGGCATAGACGATCAGGTGAAGCACGCGCGCGGCGAGATAGATTTCGGCGCCGATTTCGCCGATGCCGCCGGTCTTGCGGGCAACGACAAGCCCCAGCGCAAGCGCCACGAAAGCCGGATAGGTTTCCAGGAAATTGCCGAGCGCCCGGCGAATGCGCCTTGCATAAAGGCTGCGAGGCTCCCGCCCCTCATCGCGCGGCGACATCGCATAGGGAAGGCCGAGCTCGCCTGAGGAAGTCGCCGCCTGCAGCACTATGTGCAGGAGGAGGAGCACGACGCTCCATCCGAGAAGTTTGAGCTCCAGCGGCATCATCACCCCTTCAACTGCTTCGGACTACAGATCGAGCACGAGCCGGGCCGGGTCTTCCAGAGCCTCCTTCACGCGCACAAGGAAGGTGACCGCTTCCTTGCCGTCGACGATGCGGTGATCATAGGAGAGCGCGAGGTACATCATCGGCCGGATTTCGATCTTCCCGCCGATAACCACCGGCCGCTCCTGGATTTTATGCATGCCCAGGATGCCCGATTGCGGGGCGTTGAGGATCGGCGTGGACATGAGCGAGCCATAGACGCCGCCGTTCGAAATCGTGAACGTACCGTCCTGCATCTCCTCGATTTTCAGCTGTCCATCGCGCGCGCGTCTGCCGAAATCGGCAATCGCTTTCTCGACCTCTGCGATGGATTTGCGGTCAGCATCGCGGATCACGGGCACGACCAGACCTTTATCGGTGCCGACCGCAACGCCAATGTGACAGAAATTCTTGTAGACGATGTCGCTGCCGTCGATCTCGGCATTGACGTTCGGGACTTCCTTGAGCGCCTGGGTGCAAGCTTTAACGAAGAAGCCCATGAACCCGAGCTTCACCCCGTGCTTCTTCTCGAACAAGTCCTTGTAGTGGCTGCGCAGCCCCATGACGCCGCTCATATCGACCTCGTTGAAGGTCGTCAGCATCGCCGCATTGGTCTGCGCCTCTTTTAGACGACGAGCGATCGTCTGACGCAGCTTGGTCATCCGCACGCGCTCTTCGCGCGGTGCATCGTCGGGCGCCGATGGCGCGCGCGTCTGCGTCGGTGCAGGCTCGCGGGTCGGGGCGGGCGGGGCCGCCGGCGTGAATGCGAGCACGTCGCCTTTCAAGACTTGGCCGCGCTTTCCGGTACCGGCAATCTCGCCCGTATCGATGCCGCGTTCGGCTGCGATTTTGGCAGCCGACGGCGCAGGTGGCATTTGCGTCGGCGCTGCCTGAGCTTGCGAACCGCCATTCGTTGCAGCCGCCGCCGCGCGCGATTCGGCCGGAGCCTGGGTCGGCGCATTTGCAGGTGCCGTTGCGGTGGCCTTTACTTTCGCCTCGCTCCTGGCAGGGGACGCAGCAGCGTCAGCGCCGTCACTTATCTGCCCAAGCAGCGCCCCTGGAGTGACCGTCTCACCATCTTTGGCGGTGATCTCCGCGAGCACGCCCGCCGCAGGCGCGTTTACCTCGAGCGTCACCTTGTCGGTCTCAAGCTCGACCAGCGGCTCGTCGGCTTTCACCGCGTCGCCGGCCTTCTTGAACCATTTGCCGATGGTCGCTTCGCTGACCGACTCACCGAGCGTGGGTACGCGGATTTCTGTCGCCATCGTCCGTCACTTCGCCGCGACTGCGGGCACGAGAGGGAACGACTCGCGCGGCCTCACGCCGCGTAAGCCTCGTCAAGGAATGCCTTCAATTGCGCAAGATGCTTCGACATCACGCCGGTCGCCGTCGCAGCTGACGCCGCGCGTCCGACATAGCGCGGGCGCTGTCCTTTCCGCCCAAGCTGGTTCAACACCCATTCGAGGTACGTCTCGACGAAAGACCAGGCACCCATGTTCTTCGGCTCTTCCTGGCACCAGACGATCTCGGCATTCTTGAACCGCGACAACTCGGTCACGAGTGCCTTCAGCGGGAAAGGATAGAGCTGCTCGACGCGCATCAGGTAGACGTCGTCAATCTCTCGCTTCTCACGCTCCTCATAGAGATCGTAATAAACCTTCCCCGAGCAGAGCACGACACGCCTGATCTTCTCGTTGTCTGCGAGGCGAATCTTATCGCTCTTCAAATATTCCGCATCGTCCCACAAGACACGATGAAACGAGGTGCCGATCGCCATCTCTTCGAGACGCGAGACCGCGCGCTTGTGGCGCAGCAGCGATTTCGGAGTCATCAGGATGAGCGGTTTGCGGATATCGCGTTTCAATTGACGCCGGAGGATGTGGAAATAGTTCGCCGGGGTCGTGCAGTTGGCAACCTGCATATTGTCTTCTGCGCACATTTGCAGATAGCGCTCGAGCCGAGCCGATGAATGTTCGGGCCCCTGCCCCTCATACCCGTGCGGCAACAGGCACACGAGTCCCGACATGCGCAGCCACTTGCGTTCACTTGATGAGATGAACTGGTCGAACACGACCTGTGCGCCATTGGCGAAATCGCCGAACTGGGCTTCCCAAAGCGTCAGCGCGTTCGGCTCGGCCAGGGAATAGCCGTATTCAAAGCCGAGCACGGCCTCTTCCGAGAGCATCGAGTTGATGACTTCGAAGCGACCCTGTCCGTCGCGGATGTTGTTCAGCGGCACATATCGTGCCTCGGTCTCCTGATCGATCAGCACGGAATGGCGCTGCGAGAACGTCCCCCGCTCACTGTCTTGGCCGGACAGGCGCACGCGGTGGCCTTCATCGACCAGCGAGCCGAAGGCAAGTGATTCCCCCAAAGCCCAATCGATACCCTCGCCGCTCTCCACCGCCTTGCGTCGATTCTCGAGAAAGCGGCGGATCGTCTTGTGCAGGTTGAAGTCATTCGGGACCTCGTTCAGACGCAGCCCGATTTCCTTCAGTCTGTCGAAATCCACCCCGGTCTGGCCCCGGCGTGCCTCTTCGCTTTCGTTGGCGGGCCGCAACCCGGCCCAACGGCCATCGAGCCAATCGGCTTTGTTCGGCTTGTAGGATTGTCCGGCTTCGTACTCTTCTTCGAGGTGCTTGCGCCAATCGGCGACCACCTGCTTCACTTCTGAGTCGGTGAAAAGGCCTTCCTCAACGAGCTTCTTCGAATATATCTCGAAGGTGGTGGGATGTGCACGCACCTTCTTGTACATGAGCGGTTGCGTGAAGCTCGGCTCATCGCCCTCGTTATGACCGAAGCGGCGATAGCACCACATATCGACGACGACAGGCCTCTGAAACTTCTGCCGAAACTCCGTCGCGACCTTAGCGCAGAAGACGACCGCTTCGGGATCATCCCCATTGACGTGAAAGATGGGCGCCTCGACCATCTTCGCGACGTCGGAAGGGTACGGGGAAGAGCGCGAGTAGCGCGGATACGTGGTAAAGCCGATCTGATTGTTGATGATGAAATGCACCGAGCCGCCGGTACGGTGACCCTTTAGCCCAGATAGGCCAAAACATTCGGCGACGACGCCCTGGCCGGCAAAGGCCGCATCGCCATGGATGAGCAGCGGCAGGACGATTCCGCGTTCCTCGGTGTTGCAGCCATATTGGTCCTGCTTGGCGCGTACTTTCCCCAGCACCACGGGATCGACGATCTCGAGATGGGAGGGATTTGCGGTCAGCGACAGATGCACTTTGTTGCTATCGAACTCGCGATCGGAAGAGGCGCCGAGGTGATACTTCACGTCGCCTGAGCCTTCGACCGCCTCAGGTACGAACGAGCCGCCTTTGAACTCGTGGAAGAGTGCGCGGTGCGGCTTGCCCATGACTTGGGACAGCACGTTTAGGCGCCCGCGATGCGCCATGCCGAGCACGATTTCCTTCGTGCCGAGTGCGCCGCTGCGTTTAATGATCTGCTCAAGCGCCGGGACCATAGCTTCCGCGCCGTCAAGCCCGAACCGCTTCGTACCGGTGTAACGCACGTCGAGAAATTTCTCGAACCCTTCGGCCTCGGCGAGCTTCGTCAGAATGGCGCGCTTGCCCTCGCGCGTGAAGGCGATCTCCTTATCGGGCCCTTCGATGCGCTGCTGGATCCAGGCCTTCGCGGCGGGATCCGAGATATGCATGAATTCGAAGCCGATCGTCGAACAATACGTCCGGCGCAGTAGCGCCAGCATTTCGTGGATCGTCGCGAATTCTAGACCGAGCACGTGATCGATGAAAATTTTGCGGTCCCAGTCGCTCTCTTCAAAGCCGTAGCTGGAAGGATGCAACTCCACGTGATCGGGACGCGGCTCGAGCCCAAGCGGGTCAAGATTGGCGTGCAGATGACCGCGCATGCGGTAAGCTCGGATCATCATCAGCGCGCGCACGCTATCGCGGGTCGCGCGCTGTACATCCTCGTGTGAGACCGGAGTGCCCCTGGCCTCCGCTTGGCCCTTAATCTTGTCGCCGAGCGTAGTCTCGAGATTTGCCCAATTCCCATCGAGCGCGGAGACAAGTTCGCCGTTCGCCTCAATCGGCCAGTTCGGCTTCGCCCAGGAGGGACCGCGCGCGTTTTTCTCAACGTCGGCGGCTGAATCGTTCAGGCGAGCGAAGAAGTCCTGCCATTCCGGATCGACAGAGTGCCGATCGTGCTCGTAGGCCGCGTGCAGCTGTTCGACATACGCACCATTGCCACCGTAGAGAAACGATGTGTTCGCGAATGCGGTATTCGTGCTGGAGGAACCCGCAGCGGGACCACCGCCGCCGTTATTACCGTTGGCTTCTCGCCGAGCCATTATCATGACCTCCGGGGCAATCACGCCTACGAAGCACGCCTCGTGCCGTACATGGATGCATGAGGCGATCGTGAACGTTTGGTCGGGGCGTTCAACGCCGCGAAAGGGGCGAAACCACGTCTCGATCTGGGGACCGAAGAGATATGCTCATTGGCATGAAGATGAAAGCATGTTCGACCGATTTCCTTTACGAAATCAGCCGTTGAGCACCTCAACCAAGGTCTTGCCAAGGCGCGCCGGCGAAGGTGAGACGCGGATGCCCGCCGCCTCCATAGCAGCGGTCTTGTCGTCGGCACCGCCTTTGCCGCCGGAAATGATCGCTCCGGCATGGCCCATGCGGCGGCCGGGAGGTGCCGTGCGTCCGGCAATGAAACCGGCCACCGGTTTTTTGCGGCCCCGCTTCGCCTCGTCTTTGAGGAACTGCGCTGCGTCCTCCTCGGCGGAGCCGCCGATCTCGCCGATCATCACGATCGACTTGGTCTCAGGATCGGCGAGGAACATTTCGAGTACATCGATGAATTCGGTGCCTTTGATCGGATCGCCGCCAATGCCGACTGCCGTTGTCTGGCCGAGCCCCTCCTGTGAGGTCTGGAAGACTGCCTCATAGGTCAGGGTGCCGGAGCGCGAGACGATGCCGACGCTGCCGCGCTTGAAAATCTGACCCGGCATGATGCCGATCTTGCACTCGCCCGCTGTCATCACGCCGGGGCAGTTCGGACCGACCAGCCGCGATTTCGACCCGGCGAGGGAGCGCTTCACCCGGATCATATCCTGTACCGGCACGCCTTCGGTGATGCAGACGATCAGCGGGATTTCGGCATCGATCGCCTCGCAGATCGCATCGGCGGCCCCGGGGGGCGGCACATAGATGACGCTCGCATCGGCCCCGGTCGCCTTCTTCGCCTCTTCAACCGTATCGAAGACCGGCAGGTTGAGATGCATCGAGCCGCCCTTCCCCGGCGATGTTCCCCCAACCATCTTCGTTCCGTAGGCGATCGCCTGCTCGGAGTGGAATGTACCGTTGCGGCCGGTGAATCCCTGGCAAATCACTTTGGTGTTCTTATCGATGAGGACGGACATAAAGGCTGATCTCGCTCTTCTATCTAGTATGGGCCATGCGTTACGCCGCCGCCTTCACCGCTTTCACAATTTTTTGCGCGGCATCGTCGAGATCGTCGGCCGAGATCACATTGAGCCCTGACTTGCCGATGATCTCTTTTCCCAACTCAACATTCGTACCCTCGAGGCGCACGACGAGCGGCACTTTAAGCCCGACCTCCTTCACCGCCGCGATCACGCCTTCGGCGATGATGTCGCAGCGCATGATACCGCCGAAAATGTTGACGAGGATTCCCTTCACCTTAGGGTCGGCGGTGATGATCTTGAACGCGGCCGTCACCTTTTCTTTGGTTGCGCCGCCGCCGACGTCGAGAAAGTTGGCGGGCTCCTCACCGTAGAGCTTGATGATGTCCATCGTTGCCATCGCCAGGCCGGCGCCGTTCACCATGCAGCCGATCGTGCCGTCGAGCGCGATGTATGAGAGATCGTGCTTGGAGGCCTCGATCTCCTTTGAGTCTTCCTCCGTCTCATCGCGCAGCGCAGCGATATCGGGATGGCGGAACATCGCATTATTGTCGAACGAGATTTTCGCATCGAGGCAACGAATCTTGTTGTCCTTCGTCACGATCAGAGGGTTGATCTCGAGAAGCTCCATGTCCTTGGCGGTGAAGGCTGCATAAAGCTGTGTCGCCAACCTCTGCGCCTGTTTGGCCAGATCGCCCGATAGTGCGAGCGCTTCGGCGATCTTCCTGCCGTGATGCGGCATGAGACCGGTCGCCGGATCGACCGAGAAGCTCACGATCTTCTCGGGCGTGTCATGAGCGACCTTCTCGATGTCCATGCCGCCTTCGGTCGACACCACAAACGCCACACGCGAAGTCGTGCGATCGACCAACATCGAAAGGTAGAACTCCTTGGCGATCTCGGCGCCTTCTTCGATATAGAGCCGGTTCACCTGCTTCCCGGCGGGTCCCGTTTGTGCGGTCACGAGGGTTTTGCCGAGCATCTGCTCGGCGTATTGATCAACCTCTTCCGCAGATTTGGCGAGGCGCACGCCGCCTTTGTCGCCGGCCCCCGGCTCCTTGAACTTGCCTTTGCCGCGGCCGCCCGCATGAATTTGCGCCTTGATGACCCAGACCGGACCGCCAAGGTCCTTGGCGGCCTTCGCTGCCTCGCCCGGTTTCAACACCGGCACGCCGCGCGCGACGGGCACCCCGAATTCGCGCAGAACAGCCTTGGCTTGATATTCATGGATGTTCATGTCTTCCCCTAGACGCTCGACGGCGCGAGTTGTTCGAGCTTCACGCGAAAGCCGGATTGATCTTTTTGCAGGCCTCGACCAAGCCCTTCACCGACGCGACCGATTTCGCGAACATTTCCTTCTCGCTCGCGTCGAATTCGATCTCAACGATTTTCTCCACGCCATTTGCCCCAAGCACGACTGGGACGCCGACATACAGATTGTTCACCCCGTATTGCCCGTTGAGGTAAGCGGCGCAGGGCAGGACGCGACGCTGGTCCTTGAGGTAGCTTTCCGCCATCGCGATGGCAGAGGCGGCGGGAGCGTAGAAGGCGGAACCGGTTTTCAGCAGATTGACGATCTCGCCGCCGCCACCGCGGGTGCGTTTTACGATTGCGTCGAGCTTCTCCTGCGTGGTCCAGCCCATTTTGACCAGGTCCGGCAGCGGAATGCCGGCGACGGTCGAGTAGCGGATCGATGGCACCATGTCGTCACCATGGCCGCCGAGGACGAACGCGGTCACGTCCTCGACTGAGACCTGGAATTCCTCGGCTAAAAAATAGCGGAAGCGCGCCGAATCGAGCACGCCGGCCATGCCAATGACCTTGTTCGTTGGCAGCCCGCAGGCCTTCTGCAGGGCCCAGACCATCGCGTCGAGCGGGTTGGTGATACAGATGACGAGCGCGTCCGGCGCATATTGCTTGATCCCAGCGCCAACCGACTCCATCACCTTAAGATTGATGCCGAGAAGATCGTCGCGGCTCATCCCTGGCTTACGCGGCACACCCGCCGTGACGATGATGACGCTTGCGCCCTCGATGGCGGCATAATCGCTGGAGCCGGTGAGATTGGCGTTGAAGCCTTCGATCGGCGAGGCCTCGACAAGATCCAGCGCCTTGCCCTGCGGAATGCCGTCGGCGATGTCGAAGAGCACGATGTCGCCGAGTTCCTTCAAGCCGGCGAGAAGCGCCAAGGTGCCGCCAATCTGGCCAGCTCCGATCAATGCGATCTTAGTACGCGCCATGCGACATTCCTCGACCTTGAACCGGGCGTTTTGCTCGCCCGCGCCTCTTTGCCTTGCTGGTGCTGCCTGTGCAAGCTGCCGTCGAGCTCGAAGTCACTCGGTGGTATACCACATTCCAAGCCGAAAGAAATCGCCCAGGACGCGTGCATGCGCGTCCCCTCACGTCTCAACAAGCCCAGACACATCGGCGCGTTTGGCCATGCCGTGCGGCATGGCCAAATATTCCGGCGACCGCATCTCCATGAGCCGGGAAGCGGTGCGCTCGAATTCGAAAGCTTCGCGGTTGCCTTGCCCGAGGTAGAGCTCCTGCGGCTCGGCCGCGGCGGAGGCGATCAGCTTTACGTGGCTGTCGTAGAGCGCATCGACCAGATTGATAAAGCGCTTGGCCCGGTTGCGCTGGTTTGCCTCGATCACTGGGATGTCTTCGAGGATGATCGTGTGAAAGGTGCGCGCAACCGCCAGGAAGTCGGTGGCTCCGAGCGGCTTTTCGCAAAGGTCGGCGAAGGAGAACCGCGCCACGTTCGCGGCTGCTTCCGGGACAGGGATCGGATGGCCGAGCACGCGTAACGTCGTCGGCGTGCCACGTCGCCGTCCGGTCAGCGCTTCGAAGGCCTGCGACAATGCTGCCTGCGCCCGGGCATCGGCGGGAACATGGTAGACCGAGGAGTCGCGCAGTTTCTCCAGCCGGAAGTCCGTACGCGCCTCGAGCCGCACCACATCCATGTGCTCATGCAAAAGCTCTAGAAACGGCAGGAACAGCGCGCGGTTGAGCCCATCCTTGTAAAGCTCGTTCGGCTCGACGTTGGACGTTGCGACTACAACCACGCCCTGCTCGAACAGCGCCTTGAAGAGCCGGCCTAGAATCATCGCGTCGGCTATGTCTGCGACGGTGAATTCGTCGAAGCAGAGAAGCCACGCCTCGCCGGCCAGTGCCTCGGCGACCGGCGCAATCGGATCCTCGCCGCCGTTGGTGCGCCCGGCCTTGCGCTGCTGGCGCCAGACGTGGATGCGCGCGTGTGCGTCCGCCATGAAGGCATGGAAGTGCACCCGGCGCTTGCGCTGCACCTGCACCGTCTCGAAGAACATGTCCATGAGCAAGGACTTGCCGCGCCCAACTGGGCCCCAAATGTAGAGACCCCGGATCGGCTCCCCCGACCGCGCCGCAAAAAGCCAGCCGAGCGCGCCTGCTTTCTTCGCAGGCCGATAACCGTCCAGCCGCACCGCGAGCGCATCGAGCCGCTCGACCAGTTCCTCCTGAGCGGGATCGCGCTCAAACCGGCCGCTGCGAATCAGATTCCGATAACGTACTGGCAGGCGCGGCACGCGATTTCCAAAGCTCGGCTCGCGCCTCTATCCGCCCAGCTGCGCTTGCGCAAGCAAAATGCCGCACCGCACACCAATATGGCAGACGCTCGCAAGCACGCCAGCAGCGAGAGCACCGCCCTCTGCGGTTAACCGGATGGTAACCGCCGGTCGCTCAAATTGTAACGACTCGGTAACGGATCGGGCGCCTCTGTATTGTTGCAACGCAATCACAGCCGCGCCCAATTCGCGCCAAACTCGGCCGTTCTCTTGTCTCGACGCTTGTGAAGCTTAGCCGCTTCCGCACAGACTGACCGGCAGAACGGGAAGAGGTGAATAGGGATGCCTCAGCTTTCGGGACTGAACCTTCTTGCCGGCCTTTCCATTGCCGCCGCCTTGGTTTCTCCCGCTGCCGCCGGCGCATTGTCCGCTCCGAGAGCGCCCGATTCTTCCGCCTTTCTGCCCATTACCCAGGTTCTCGTCTTTGGTAAGAATAGCCGCCAATCGCCCGAACAATTCGCCGCGGCCGAAAACCTCAACACGAAAGAAGTGAAGCGCGCGCATGCCGCATCCGGTCTTGTCGAATGCGGCGAAGCGCACGGCGCCGGCCAGCTGACCCTGGTCGGCAATGTCATCACTACGGCCTCGCATGTCTTCTACGACGAAAAGGGGGCGCTGCGCGGCGCGAGCTGTACCTTCGCAATAGAAATCGAGGGGCGCTCAGTGCGGGTGCCTGTTGACCTGACGTCTATCAAGGCCGGCAGCACCAATCCGTACGCCTTCCCCGCCGTGCATGACTGGGCAGTCGCCAAGCTGACCAAGACTATTACGGAGGCCACGCCCTACCAGCTCTCCGACTCGGTCCAGGCGCAGACCCCCATCGAATTCGTGGCGCGCGGCCACATCGATTGGGGCGATGGCCGGCGCATGTCCATGGAAGCCTGCCGGCTGCACGACCAATTGTCCGTCGGACAAGAAGGCACGCGTGAATTCTCCTTCGATTGCGAGACCGGCGACGGCGCCTCCGGGGGCGCGGTCCTCATGGGCGAGGATCAGATGCAGCTCGGTGCGATCCTCGTTGGATGGCGCAGCAACAAGCCGTATCGGGCGGTGCCGTTCTCCCCCACGCACTACAATTTCGCCGTCTCGATCGAGGGTGCATTCCGCACCGCGGTTTTAGACGCTGCGAAGAAGATGGTCGCCGGCCAGCGCTAGCTGACGCAGGTCAACTTTCCTGAACACCTGCCGTTCGGCCGGTTCACCGTAACTGCGCTCCCCAAGCCACACCGGCCGTATTTGAACGCCTGCGTTCAACTCGGCGCCGATTACCCTTTGACTCGCAGCATGTCCGAACGTCAGAGTTGTTCAGTTTCGTCCAACTCGCCCGTGTTCCATGCGTACGGTTTGCCTGCGCGCCCTGGCATTCGGCGCTCTCGTGCTTGTCGCGGCGGGCGCGCAGGCTGGCGCTTGGCTGGAGCCGCCGGGTCAGGGAGAGGTCATTCTCGGCGGCACCTTTTCCGATTCGCTGCGCGCTTATGATGTGAATGGGCGCCTGGCGCCGGTCTCGTCCTACAAGAAATTCGAGCTGACCGCCTACGCGGAATATGGCGCGACTGAGCAGGTCACATTGATCGCGGCGCCGTCGCTCCTCGACTTTCGCGCCAATCCACCTGGGCAGAGCTATGCCGGGATGGGCGTCGTCGAAGCCGGCGGGCGCGTGAAGCTGTATGAGGCCGACGAGTGGATTTTCTCGGCGCAGGCCACGTTGCGGGAGGCGACGAACGGGCGTTCGCGCATTTTCCTCGATACAGGTCACGGAGTGCAGGCCGATGCCCGCCTTTTGATCGGACGCACGTTCACCCTGCTCGGCTTTCCTGCCTTCTCCAGCATCGAGATCGGCTACCGCTCACCGGGCGGCTTTGGCCATGAAGTACGCGCGGACGCCACGATCGGCGTGAGGCCAGCCGACAAATTGCTGATTCTCCTGCAGACCTTCAACATCAGCGCCGTTCATGCGAGCCCGCTTTACCCGACGCGCTCGAACAAGATTGCGCTGAGCGCCGTCTATGACCTGACGCAGAGCATCTCGGTGCAAATCGGCGGCATCATCGGCCTCCCCGGTGTCAACACGACGACCGAGCGCGGCCTCATCAGCGCAGTCTGGTATCGCTTCTGACCCTTCTTTCCGGCAATGGACAGCGAGAGGACAGTCTGTAACATCACCGGCGCTGCCGAAGCTCTCACAAGAAGGCGGGCAGCGGCGCCGCTCGAGAAGCGGCGTGACGGGGAGGTGTTGTTTGCAATCCGGCGCATCGCGCGATCCTGAGGGCGCGCTCGACACGTTTCCGAAATGGCTGCGCCACCACGCGCAGGTTCGCGGCGCGCGACCGGCGATCCGCCTCAAGGATCGTGGCATCTGGCGGACCTGGAATTGGACCGATACGCACGAAAGCGTCCGGGCGCTCGCCCATGCGCTGCGCACGCTAAGCATTGGCGTCGGTGACAAGGTCGCGATCGTCGGCGCGAACCGGCCGGCGCTCTATTGGGGCATCACCGCCGCGCAGTGGCTGCGCGCAGTGCCCGTGCCGGTCTATGCCGACGCGGTAGCCGACGAGATGGCCTATGTCATCGAGAACGCCGATGTGAAGATCGCGCTAGTGCAGGACCAGGAGCAAGTCGACAAAATCCTGTCGATTGCCGCGCGCCTCCCTCAGCTCACGCATATTCTCTACGATGAAGAACGCGGCCTGCGAACTTACGACCATTCACGGCTGCACTTCATCGCCGAGGTGATGGCGAAGAGCCGGGCCGCGCTAGCAGCCCCGGCGATGGCCCGCGAGTTGGATGACGCGATTGACGATGGCCGCGCCGACGATCCGTCCATCATGCTTTATACCTCCGGAACGACCGGCCGCTCAAAGGGTGTCGTGCTGTCGGCCGGGCGTTCGGTCGCGGCGGCGCGAGACACCGTCGAATTCGACAAGCTCACGGACCAGGACGAACAGCTCGCTTATCTGCCGCTCGCCTGGGTCGGCGATCATTATCTCAATTACGCGCAGATGTTCGTCGCGGGCGGCTGTATGGCCTGTCCAGAAAGCGCTGACACTGTGCAACAGGATTTGCGCGAGATCGGCCCGACCTTTTATTTCGCGCCGCCGCGTGTCTTCGAGTCGCTGCTGACCCGCGTCATGATTCGCATGGAAGATGCCGGTGCACTGAAACGCGCAATCTTCCACCATTTCCTCGGGCTCGCGCGCCGCTGGGGTGAGAAGATCATGGACGGCAAGCGCGTGCCGCTGCATGCGCGCCTGCATTACGCGCTCGGGGCGCTGCTCGTCTACGCACCGTTGAAAAACGTGCTCGGCTTCTCCCGCATCCGGACTGCCTACACCGCGGGCGAGGCGATCGGACAGGATTTGTTTTCTTTCTATCGCTCGCTCGGGCTGAACCTGAAGCAGCTTTACGGACAGACGGAAGCTTTCTTGTACGTCACCTGCCAAGCCGATGGTGCGGTGCGCGCCGATACGGTGGGACCGGCGGCGCCGAACGTGTCCTTGCGCCTCGCGCCGGACGGCGAAGTGCAGTTCAAATCGCCGGGCCAGTTTGTGGAATATTACAAAGACCCGGCGAAGACAGCGGAAGCGCTGACTGACGACGGTTTTGTAAAAACCGGCGACGCGGGAATTTTTGACGAGGACGGGCAGCTCAAGATTTTGGATCGCGCCAAGGACGTCGGGCGCTTGCGCGACGGTACGCTGTTTGCGCCGAAATATATCGAGAACAAGCTGAAATTCTTTCCGAACATAAAAGAAGCGGTGGCCTATGGCGATTCACGCGACTTTGTTACTGTGATGCTCAATATCGAGCTCGCCTCAGTGGGCAATTGGGCCGAGCGCAACGGTATTGCTTATGCCTCCTATCAGGAGATCGCGGCGCATCCGCGAGTCTATGCTTTGATCGCGGAGCATGTGCGCGAGGTCAATCGCGCGCTGGCGCGGGAGGCGCAGATGGCCGGCGCGCAAATCCGGCGCTTCCTGATCCTGCCCAAAGAATTGGAGGCGGACGATGGCGAGCTCACGCGCACGCAAAAGGTGCGGCGAGGATTCATCGCAGAGCGCTATGCGACCCTTTGCGCCGGACTTTATGACGGCTCGTCTGCCGCAGATATTGCGACCGAGGTCACATACGAAGATGGCCGCAAGGGAGTGCTCGCCGCGCGCGTCCGAATCGAGGACGTCGACGTAGACCTGCCCGTATCCCACGAAATACTTCGCGAGCGTGCCGCGTGAGTGTTGCGGCGGTCGAACCCGCAACGGCAGCGGGCGAAACGCTTCTTAAGGTCGAGAACGTGTCGCTGTCGTTTGGCGGTGTGCGCGCCATCCGCGACGTTTCCTTCGACATCAGACGCGGCGAGATTCGCGCCATTATCGGCCCGAACGGCGCCGGTAAAACCTCCATGCTGAACGTCATCAACGGCTTTTATCATCCTCAGGCCGGCCGCATCACCTACAAGGGCGCCACGCGCCGACGCATGCGTCCGCATCAGGCGGCCGCACAAGGCGTCGCCCGAACCTTCCAGAACGTCGCCCTGTTCAAAGGCATGACGACGCTCGACAACATTCTGACCGGCCGCACGCTGCGAATGCACAAGAGCTTCTTCTGGCAGCTTTGGCGCTATGGACCGGCGCTCAATGAAGAGATCGAACATCGCAAATATTGCGAAGAGATCATCGACTTCCTGGAAATCGAGCGAATTCGCAAGGAGCCGGTCGGCCGCCTGCCGTATGGCCTTCAGAAACGCGTCGAGCTCGGCCGCGCGCTCGCGATGCAGCCGGACCTTCTGCTTCTGGATGAGCCGATGGCCGGCATGAATCTCGAGGAAAAGGAGGATATGAGCCGTTTCATTCTCGACGTGAACGCAGAATTCGGCACGACGATCGCGCTGATCGAGCACGATATCGGCGTCGTTATGGATCTTTCAGACCGCATCGTGGTGCTCGATTACGGCAACAAGATCGCGGACGGCAAACCTGATGAGGTGCGCAGCGACCAAAAGGTGATCGACGCGTATTTGGGCGTGGTGCATTGAGTTTCGTCTATTCCATTTTCGTCGATCCTTTCGTGCAGATGATCGGCGCGCCCGATCTGCTTGTGCAGACGTTGTGGGAAGGTCTCGTCGGCGGTGTGCTCTATGCGCTGATCGCGCTCGGCTTCGTCTTGATCTTCAAAGCCTCGGGCGTGTTCAATTTCGCGCAAGGCATCATGATGGTCTTCGCGGCGCTGACCCTGGTCGGTCTGCATGAAAAGGGTGTGCCGGCCTTTCTCGCGCTCGCCCTCACCATTCTAGTCATGTTCGCGCTGGCTCTGGCAGTGGAGCGCGTCATCCTGCGCCCGCTCGTCAATCAGCCCGACATCATCCTATTCATGGCGACGTTCGGGTTGACCTACGTGCTGATCGGCCTTGGCGAGCTCGTCTTCGGCGGCAACCCGAAAAACATGATCACGAGCGAGCTTTTGCTGCCGTCAGGCTCGCTCGACTTCAAAACTCTTGGCGGCCTTGTCTCATTGCAGAAGATCGATATCGCGGCTGCGATTATCGCCTCGCTTATGGTCGCGGTCCTCGCCCTATTTTTCCAGAAGACGCGCATCGGCCGCGCGCTCCGCGCCGTCGCCGACGACCACCAAGCCGCGCTTTCTGTCGGCATTTCACTCGATCAGATCTGGGTGATTGTCTGGTTCACCGCCGGTCTCGTGGCGCTTGCCACGGGCATAATGTGGGGCGCGCGCTCCAACGTTTCGTTCGCGCTTGAAATCATCGCATTAAAGGCGCTGCCGGTTTTGATCCTCGGCGGCCTCACCTCCGTGCCGGGCGCCATCGTCGGCGGATTGATCATCGGCATCGGCGAAAAGCTCGGAGAGTTCTATTGGGGTCCGCTTGTCGGCGGCGGTATCGAAAGCTGGCTTGCTTATTTCATCGCGCTCGCCGTGCTCTTATTCCGGCCGCAGGGCCTGTTCGGCGAAAAGATCATCGAGCGGATTTGAGGACGACGTGTTCTACCGAGAGGCCGGCCAATACAAGACCACTTATCAGGCCGACATGAGCGTCTTCCCGATCCTGCAGGACAGGATCGGACTGGCGCTCATCATCGTGGCCGCGCTTGTGCTGCCGCTCGTCGCCGGCGAATTCATGATCGCCTCGGTCATGGTCCCGTTCCTGATCCTGGCGCTCGCTGCGATCGGTCTCAACATTCTGACCGGCTATACCGGACTCGTCTCGCTCGGCACCGGCGCCTTCATGGGGGTTGGCGCCTATGCCTGCTACAAACTTTCCACGACATTTCCAGCGATCAACATCCTCGTCTGGATTGTCGCGTCGGGCTTCGTGTCCTGTGCCGTCGGGGTCCTGTTCGGCCTGCCAAGCCTTCGCATAAAGGGCTTCTACCTCGCCGTCGCGACGCTGGCTGCGCAGTTCTTCCTGCAATGGTGCTTCGTGCGAGTGCCCTGGCTCTACAATTATAATCCGTCCGGCGCGATCGAGGTCCCAAGCCGCACGCTGTTCGGCATTCATGTGACCGGCGCCTCGGCGACGCCGACCACGCGCTATTACGTTGCGCTCGCCATCGTGATTGCGGTCACTTGGATCGTTTCCAACCTCGTCCATGGCCGGGTCGGGCGCAGCTTCATGGCAGTGCGGGATATGGATATCGCGGCGCAACTGATCGGGATCCGGCTATTGCGGACCAAGCTCTTGGCCTTTGCCGTCTCCTCCTTCATCACCGGGGTGGCCGGAGCCATGATGGTTTTCCTCTGGCTCGGCGCAGCTGAGCCGGATGCCTTCAACATCAATCAGTCCTTCATCCTGCTCTTCATGGTCATCATCGGCGGCCTCGGCAGCCTGATCGGCTCGTTTTTTGGCGCCGCGCTCATCTACGTCCTGCCGATCATCGTCCGTGCTACCCCCGAAACGTTCGGATTGACGATTGGGGCCGCGACGGTGGAACATCTGACCTACCTGATCACCGGAGCCCTGATCATTTTCTTCCTGATCGTCGAGCCGCTTGGATTGGCGCGGCTCTGGCAGATCGGCAAGCAGAAACTGCGGGTCTGGCCGTTTCCTTATTGAGGCGCAGCAAACTAACGAAACCGGAGGATTGAATGACCAACCTGAAAGCAAGCCTTCTCGCGCTCGCCGCGACGACCGCTCTCACGGCCTTCGCGTTCCCCGCGCAGGCCGAGGACTCGGTCTTCGTGCCGCTGTTCACCTACCGCACCGGACCGTTTGCCGGCTCCGGCATCTTTATTGCCGACGGCATGCACGATTATCTCACCATGCTGAACGAGCGCGACGGCGGCATTGGCGGCGTCAAGATCGCCGTCGAGGAATGCGAAACCGGCTACGACACCAAAAAGGGCCTCGAATGCTACGAGGCGGTGAAGCCGAAAAACCCGGTCATGGTCAATCCATGGTCGACCGGCATCACCCTGCCGCTGATTCCGCGCGCGGCGGTCGACAAAATTCCGATTCTGTCGATGGCCTACGGACTCTCGGCCTCGGCGCAGGGCGATACCTTCCCGTGGATTTTCAATCCGCCGGACACCTATTGGGACGGCTTCTCGCAAATCCTGAAGTTCATCGGCGGTCAAGAAGGCGGACTCGACAAGCTCAAGGGCAAAAAGATCGGCTACATCTATCTCGATGCCGGCTTCGGCCGCGAGCCGCTACCCCTGATCGAGCAATTGGCAAAGGATTACGGCTTCGAGGCGAAGCTTTATCCTGTCGCCGCCGCGGAGATGCAGAACCAATCGGCACAATGGCTGAACGTGCGCCGCGACCGGCCGGATTATATGGTCATGTATGGGTGGGGCGCGATGCAACCGACGGCGATCAAGGAAGCCGTCAAGACCAACTATCCGATGGACAAATTCATCTCCATCTGGTGGCCGAGCGAGGACGACGCGCGCGGCGCCGGCGACGGCGCCAAAGGCTTCAAAATGCTGAACTGGCACGGCTCGACGCCGGATTTCCCGGTCATCAAGGATGTTCAAAAATACGTGGTCGACGCAGGCAAGAGCCAGTCGCCGAAGGAGAAAGTCGGCACGACGCTGTACAATCGCGGCGTCTATAATTCCATGCTGATCGCCGAGGCGATCCGCACCGCCCAGCAGGTAACCGGCAAGAAGGTCGTGACCGGCGAAGACGTCCGCCGCGGCCTGGAAGATCTGAATATCGATGCCGCACGGCTGAAGGCGCTCGGCATGGAAGGCTTCACCGGCCCGATCAAGCTCTCATGTTCCGATCATAACGGCCATCGTCCGACTTTCGTGCAGCAATGGGACGGCACGAAATACGTAAAGGTGTCCGACTGGATCGAGCCGTTGAGCGACAAGGTTCAACCGCTCTTGCAGGCCGATGCCAAGGCTTACGCCGAGAAGAACGCGCCATGGCCGGCGCGCACGGAAGCCTGCGACGCGCGGTCCTAACTGCTCGATGACCGAGTGACTACCCTCCCCCTTGTGGGGAGGGTGGATCGCGAAGCGATCCGGGTGGGGGTGCTAATTTCGAGATGCATGACCCACCCCTTACCCCTCCCCACAACGGCGAGGGGAGCGGATGCATTCGCGCGATCACTAAAACTTCGAGAAGCCGCCGTCGATCAGCAGGCAATCGCCCGTGTGATAGGATGACGCGCCGCTCGCGAGATAGACCGCGACGCCGCCGAAATCTGCGGGCTCGCCGAAGCGCCGCGCCGGAATGCGCGGCATGACGTTCGCCACGAACTTCTCATTCCCGAAAAGATTGTCGGTCATGTCGCTCTTGATCCAGCCGGGCAGGATCGCATTGGCGGTGATACCGTAGCGCGCGAGCTCGACGGCAAGCGCGCGGATCAGCGAGTTGAGCGCGGCTTTGGTCGCGGCATAGTGCTCGTTGCGAGCCGTGCCGAACAGCGAGGCGAGGCTCGATGTCGCGACGAGCCTGCCATACCTGTCGCCGGCCTCGGCGCGCTCCTGCATGTGCTTCGCCGCGGCCTGGAAGACGTGGAACACGCCATCGAGATTGACGGAAAACATCCGCCGCCATTCCTCCTCGCCGCGCTCGACGAAGGACCGGCGTCCGCCGCCTCCGATCCCTGCATTGGCGAAACAGGCATCGACGCGACCAAAAGCCTGCAAGGTCTTGGCGAATGCGCTCTGCACCGCATTGCGATCGGCGACGTCGACCTGACGCGTCTCGACTTTGGCGCCGGTCGCGGCGAGCTGGGTTTTCGCGGCGGCGTTCTTCTCCGCGTTGCGGCCCCAGATCGACAGGCCGGCGCCGGCTTGCGCCAGCGCCTCGGCCATCCCGAGCCCGATGCCGCTATTGCCGCCGGTAATCACGGCGACGCGGCCGCTCAGATCGAAGATGTTGGTCATTGTTTCTCCGCTCTCCTTGATCTTGCTGTCGGCGCTCGCGCATGCCACGGCTTTGAGTCATAGCGCGTCCGCAAGCGATCGCGAGCGAGGATGATACCGACAGCGCAGAACGCCATCTCGCCCTATGCCGGCTTCGATCTCGCAGAGCTGCTGCGGCTGCGTGCTGCCACCCGCGCCGATCATCCCTTCGTCATCTGGGAGCCGTTCGAGGGCGCCGGCGGGTCCCTGACCTATGCCCAATTTGAGCACCGCGTCCGCCAATGCGCAGCGGGTCTCGCCGCGCGGGATATTAAGCCCGGCGACTTCGTGCTGATCCATCTCGAAAACTGCCCAGAAATGCTCATCGCGTGGTTTGCTTGCGCCTACGCCGGCGCAATCGCGGTAACCACGAATGCGCGCGCGTCGGCCGAAGAGCTCGCCTATTTCGCCGGCCATAGTGGCGCGGTCGCTGCAATCACGCAGCCGCGCTTTGCCGAGATCGTCAATGCAAGCTCGCGCGACCTCAAATGGATCACGCTGATCGATCATGACAACGGCGCGCCGGTCTCGATAGGCAATCGGCCGGCTCAAGAACACGGGTTCGCGGCGCTTCTTGCCGACGCCGAGCTCGCGCCAAACCTGCCACCCGATCCCGCGCGGCCGATTGGCGTGCAATACACATCCGGCACGACATCGCGGCCGAAAGGCGTGCTTTGGACGCATGCCAATGCGCTCTGGGGTGCGCAGGTCAACGCGCTTCACGAGGACCTGCGCGCCGATGATGTGCATCTGATCTTCCTGCCGCTCTTCCACACCAACGCACTCGCCTACTCCCTGCTTGCCACGCTTTGGGCCGGCGGCACGGCGGTCTTGATGCCGCGCTTCTCGGCAAGCCGCTTCTGGGACGTCGCGTTGAAGCACCGCTGCACGTGGACCTCACTCGTGCCGTTCTGCGTGAAAGCACTGATGGCCGTCGAACGTCCGACGCGACATCATTTCCGCCTCTGGGGCAGTGCTGTCTGTTCGCCGGCTTCCGACGCGATCTTCGGCGTGAAGACGATCGGCTGGTGGGGCATGACTGAGACGATGACGCACGGCACGATAGGCTCGGTCCATCTGCCGAATCGGCCGATGTCGATGGGGCGCACGGCACCGGAATACGGCATTTTCGTCGAGCGCGAAGACGGTACGACGGTCGACCCCGGCGAAACCGGGCACCTCCTGGTGCGCGGCATTCCCGGCCTGTCGCTGTTTCACTCCTACCTGCATAACCCGCAAGCGACGGCTGAGAGTTACGACGAGCGCGGGCTATTCCGCACCGGTGATCGGGTCACCTTGCATGAGGACGGCTTCCTGCAATTTGCCGATCGCGACAAGGACATGCTGAAGATCGGCGGCGAGAATGTCGCTGCCTCTGAAATCGAGCGGGTGGTGATGGAGGTGCCGGGGGTGCGCGAAGTCGCGGTCGTCGGCAAGCCGCACCCGATGCTCGACGAGGTGCCGGTCGCCTTCGTTATACCAGATACCAGCGGGATCGTCGCCGCGCCGGAGCCTCTGACGCGCGCGATCATGGAGGCATGCCGAACCCGGCTTGCCTCCTTCAAAGTGCCGGACGAGGTGCGAGTCGTCGAGGACATGCCGCGCGCCACGATTGAGAAGGTGGCCAAAGCGACGCTGCGCGCGAGCTTGCGCAGCTGACTGGGCGTTGAGCATATGCGCCGAACTCGCACGCGAAGCTCGCACGGCCGTTGACAAGCTCCGCGAACGCTCAATTATGTGATTACAAGAGCTTGAAAGCCATACACCGGAGGAAAGTATGCGTCGCGCACTCGCATCGTCATTCATCGCGCTCAGCGTTGCCATGGGCAGCGCCTATGCCGCCGATACGATCAAGATCGCTTATATCGATCCCCTTTCCGGCGGCGGCGCCTCGGTCGGCGAGGTCGGCTTGAAGCACTTTCAATGGCTCGCCGAGCAGATCAACGCGTCAGGCGGAGTGATCGGCAAGAAACTCGAGATCCTCGGCCTCGACAACAAGACGAATCCGCAAGAGAGCCTCGTCCAGGCGCAGAAGGCGATCGATCAGGGCGCGCACTTCCTCACCCAGGGCAACGGCTCATCAGTCGGCGCGGCGCTCACGGATTTTGCGGTGAAGAATAATGACCGCAATCCCGATAAGCAGGTTCTTTATCTGAATTATGCCGCGGTCGATCCGGTCCTCACGAACGACAAGTGCAATTTCTGGCACTTCCGCTGGGATGCGAATTCCGACATTAAGATGCAGGCGCTGACCAACTATATGAAGGACAAGCCGAACATCAAAAAGGTCTACCTGATCAACCAGGACTATTCGTTCGGCGAGTCGGTACGTACCGAGGCCCGCAAAATGCTGAAGGCGAAGCGGCCCGACGTGCAGATCGTCGGCGATGAAAAGCACCCGCTTTTGAAGATTACCGATTTCGCGCCCTACGTGGCGAAGATCAAGGCGTCCGGCGCCGACACGGTGATCACGGGGAATTGGGGGCAGGACATCGCGCTGCTTCTCAAGGCCGCCGCCGATGCCGGGCTGCAGGTGGATTGGTACACCTATTATGCCGGCGGTGCCGGCGGACCGACCGCAATCAAGCAGTCGAACATTCCCGATCGGGTTTTTGCCATTGTCGAAGGCGTTCCGAACGACGAGCCTGCGGAAACACAAAAAATCGAACAGGAATTCCGTACGAAATACGGCACTACCTTCTGGTATCCGCGCGTCTACAACGAAGTGTATATGCTCGCGCAGGCTATCAAGGACGCAAACTCCGACGAGCCGAAGGCCGTCGCGGCCAAACTTGAAGGAATGAAGTTCAAGACATTCATGGGTGGCGAAGGCTATATGCGCAAGGACGATCATCAGTTCTTCCAGGACATGTACATCGCTAATCTCGGCCCGTTGCCCGCGGGAGCCAAGTTTGATGAAGAAGGCACGGGTTGGGGTTGGAAGACGCAAGGCGTCGTCAAGGCGAAGGACACCGAGCTGCCGACGACCTGCAAGATGGACCGACCCTCCTAAGATTGAGCGGCGCCGGATTGGGCTAAGCAATCCGGCGCCATCTCCCGGGACGGGGCCGTGCTCGAGATCATCACTTTTTCGACGCTGAACGGTGTGCTCTACGGCATGGTTCTGTTCATGCTGGCGAGTGGCCTGACGCTCATCTTCAGCATGATGGGCGTCTTAAACTTTGCCCATGCCAGCTTCTACATGCTGGGCGCGTATTTCGGTTTCGAGATTTCCCGCCGCATTGGTTTTTGGCCGGCCCTGATTGTTGCGCCGATCCTGGTCGGAATCGTCGGCGCACTCGTCGAGCGGTTCGGCCTCAGACGCGTGCACAAATTCGGCCACGTGCCGGAACTGCTGTTTACGTTCGGCCTCGCTTTTGTCATCGAGGAGGTCGTGCAGATGATCTGGGGCAAGCTGCCCGTCGATTATCGCGTCCCGCCATCGCTCGACTTCACCGCCTTCCGGCTCTTCGACACGACGTATCCGGCCTACAAGATGTTCATGCTGGCGATCGCGATCGGCATGTTCGTCGCGTTGCTCGTTGTTCTCAACAAAACGCGGGTCGGCTTGATCATCCAGGCCTCCCTCACGCATCCGAACACCGTCGCCATGCTGGGCCACGACGTGCCGACGATTTTCATGGCGGTCTTCGGGGCAGGCTCCGCCCTTGCCGGATTGGCGGGGGTTATCGCCGGCCCGGCATTCGTCACGCAGCCGGCGATGGCGGCGCTTCTCGGGCCGATTTTATTCGTCGTCATTGTGGTCGGCGGGCTTGGGTCGCTTGGCGGCGCGTTTGCCGCCTCGTTGCTGATCGGACTCGTCCAGACTTTTGCCGTCGCGATCAACGGCTCGTTGGCCGACATCTTCGGCGCGAGCGCCGCCGACTGGTTCGGCGATCTCGGCACCGTCACGGTGGCGCAGATCGCACCGATCATCCCCTACTTCCTCCTTGTGCTGGTCTTGATCATCAAACCCACCGGCCTGTTCGGGACACGCGAGACATGAGCGCGTTGGGCAAGATCGCGCCCTGGATCATTCTGGCGATCCTTTTGGCGGTTGCTCCGCTTGTGTTCACCTCCGGCACCTCGCGCACCATGCTGAGCATCATGGCGCTCAGCATCATCTTTGCGCTCTCTTACAACATGCTCCTTGGTCAGACAGGTCTTCTGTCCTTCGGCCACGCGGTTTACTACGGGCTCGGCGGGTTCGTCGCGATTCACGCGATGAACACGGTCATCCGCAATAAATACGCGATTCCATTGCCTGTGATTCCGCTCATCGGCGGCGCGGCGGGCCTGTTTTTCGGCATCGTTTTCGGTTCCGTCTCGACCCGCCGTGCCGGCACGGTGTTTTCGATGATCTCGCTCGGCCTTGGCGAGCTCGTCGCTTCGAGCGCGCTCATTTTGCGCACCTTCTTCGGCGGCGAGGAAGGCATCACCACGAACCGGTCACGACTGGCGCCGTTCTTCGGGTACAAATTCGGACCGCAGATCGAGGTCTATTATCTCATCGCCTGCTGGTGCTTCGTTTGCATCCTCCTCATGTATGCGATCACGCGCACCCCGTTCGGGCGCATGTGCAATGCGGTCCGCGAGAACCCCGAACGCGCCGAATTCGTCGGCTATTCGGCGCGAATGGTGCGGTTCATCGCGTTTTCGCTAGCGGGCCTTTTCGCCGGCATCGCAGGCGGTCTCGCCGCGCTCAATTTCGAGATTATGAACACCCAATCGATCGGCGCCGTGCAATCGGGGCTCGTGCTGCTCATGACCTTCGTCGGCGGCGCGGGCGTTTTCTTTGGGCCGATCATCGGCGCCGTCCTGATCACATTCCTGCAGATCACGTTGTCCGACGTAACCGGCGCGTGGCAGCTCTATTTTGGGCTCATGTTCATTCTCGTCGTCATGTATTCCCCGGGCGGAATTGCCGGTTGGTTGGCGCTGCACGAGCCGCTCTATCGCGGCCGCCAGCTTGGGAGGCTAATACCTGCTTATCTGATCAATGCGGTGCCCCTGGTCGTCATGATCGTGGGTGGAATCCTGCTTATTGAGCTCGCCGACTGGATATTGGTGAAGGCCGAGACCGAAGGTCCGGGGATGAGCGTCTTCGGCATAGTCATGAACAGCAATTCCATTGTGCCCTGGATTATTGCGATCATCCTCTTCTTCGGCGGCGCATTTGCTCTACGCGCGACCTGGCCGCGCGTGCAGGATGCTTGGGGCGTCGCTCTCGCCAGGCTTCGAGAGCAGCCCGCATGACCGCGTTGTCGCTGCAGAACGTCACGAAGAGCTTTGGGCAGATGGAGATTATTCGCGGCGTGACGCTCGATGTGCCGGAAGGCGAGCGCCATGCCGTGATCGGTCCGAACGGCGCCGGGAAGTCCACTCTGTTCAACCTGATCAGCGGCCGTTTTCCGGTCAGCTCCGGCTCGATTCGACTTGAGGATCAGGAGATCAGCGGGCTGAAGTCGTATGAAATCAACCGCCGCGGTTTGTCACGGAGTTTCCAGGTCACCAACATCTTTCCTCGGCTCTCCGTCTACGAAAACATCCGCTGCGCCGTCCTCTGGTCGCTCGGCTACAAATATTCGTTCTGGCGTGGCGTCAACGGCCTCGCCGACGCGCGCGAGCGCAGCGAAGACATCATGGAGCGCATCGGCCTTGCCGCGCGTCGCCGCGACCAGGCAGGCGTTCTCACCTATGCCGAGCAGCGAGCGCTCGAGATCGGAATCACAATCGCGGGTGGGGCGCGCGTGATCCTTCTCGACGAGCCCATGGCCGGGATGAGCCGTTCCGAGACGGAGCACGCGGTCGCGCTGGTGCGCAAAATGACGGAGGGTAAGACCCTGCTCATGGTCGAGCACGACATGGGCGTCGTCTTCGGCATCGCCGATCGCATTTCCGTTCTCGTCTATGGCAAGATCATCGCCAGCGACACGCCGCAGGCCATCCGCGAGAACGCCGCGGTCAAGGAAGCCTATCTCGGCGAGGCGGCCCACTGATGAGCGCGCCCCTCCTCCAGGTGCAAGACCTGCACGCCTTCTACGGCAAGAGCCACATTCTGCATGGTGTGACGTTCGACATTGCGGCAGGCGAAATCGTGAGCATGCTCGGCCGCAACGGCGTCGGCCGGTCGACGACGATCAAGGCGATCATGGGCGACGTGCCGCCGCGCGGTTCGATCCGTTTTCGCGATCGCGAGATCGGCGGCATGAAGCCGCATCAGATCGCGCGGCTCGGGCTCGGCTATGTACCGGAGAATCGCGATATTTTCCCGTCTCTGACGGTGCGGCAAAACCTGTATCTCGGACAGAAATCCACGAAAAAGACCGGTCGCTGGTCGATGGCCGACATGTTCAAGGTCTTCCCGCGGCTTGAAGAGCGCGCCGACACGCGGGCTGGCGTCCTCTCGGGCGGCGAGCAGCAGATGCTGACCATGTGCCGCACGCTGATGGGGGATCCCGACCTCATCATGATCGACGAGCCCACCGAGGGGCTGGCCCCAATGATGGTCGAGCTCGTCGGCAAGCTTTTGTCCGAGATTGCCGGGCGCGGCATATCGATCCTGCTGGTCGAGCAGAAATTGACCATCGCGCTGAAGATAAGCCATCGCCTCTACGTGATGGGGCATGGCGAGATCGTCTTCTCCGGCACTCCGGGCGACCTCGCCGCCAATGCCGGAGTGCGGAAGGAATGGCTTGAGGTCTGAGACGCAAGCGATCTGCTTTGACAAGCAGGAACGCTTGCCGCGTCTTCACCAATGCCGCCCGGTTTGAGCAAAGCGGCGTCTGTACTGATGCGCGCCTGCCTCGCGGCAACGATCTGCCTTGCTCCGGGGCCGGCCCTCGCGCAACGCGCGATGGGCTTCGGTTTCTGCGCCCCACCCCATCCACCGAAATGCGTCTCCACTCCCGGCACTTACGCGTCGCAGGCGGAAATCGACAAATGCCAGGACGAGGTCAACCGCTACGTCAATTCCGTCACTGCGTATCGCGTGTGCCAGACGCAGGAGGTCGAACGTGCCGTGCGTGAAACGAACGCCACGTTGCAGCACTGGAAGTGCGGCGTCGCCGCTAAGGTACTCTGTCCGTAGCCCCGACAGCTAGTCGATCGGCAACGCGACGAAATGCACGTCGCCCTGCAAACCGGCGACGAGAAGCAGCGCGCTCTTCTTGCCGGAATCCTTCAGCGCCTTCAGCTTCTTCGTCAGATCCGCGGGCTGGGCAACCGGCTCCTGATTGATCTCGACAATCACCTCGCCGGGCTGGATGCGCTTCTCGGCGGCACTCGATCGCGGGTCGACGCTCGTCACGACGATGCCGGACTTCACGCTATCGCGGATCGAATACTTCTTCCGAAGCTCATCGTTGAGTCCGGAGAATTCGAGGCCAAGCGCCTTCTGCACCGGACTGGCGGTGCTGCCGCCCTTGGCCGCGTCGTTCTTCGTATTGTCGAGCGAGGCCTGTTTCTCGCCATCCTCGAGGCGACCAAGCTTGACGTTCAGGGTCATCTCTTTGCCGTCCCGCATAACCGTCACAGGAACGTCCTTGCCGACCGGCGTCGCGGCAACGATCTTCGGCAAGTCGCGCGATTCCTTCACGTCCTTGCCATCGAACTTGGTGATGACATCGCCGGTTTTGAGCCCGGCCGGTTTTGCCGGACCCTTGTCGTCGACGCCGGCGATCAGCGCGCCGCGCACGGAGCCGAGATTGAGATTCTCGGCAATGGCGTCGTCGATGTTCTGGATGCGCACGCCGAGCCAGCCGCGGCGCGTCTCGCCGAACTTCTGCAGCTGTTCGATGATCGGCTGCACGGTATTCGCCGGCGTCGCAAAGCCGATGCCGATCGAGCCGCCGGAGGGCGACAGGATCGCGGTGTTGATGCCGATCACGTCGCCCTCGAGATTGAAGAGCGGCCCGCCTGAATTGCCCTTGTTGATGGCAGCGTCGGTCTGGATGTAGCTGTCGTAGGGACCGGACGAGATGTCGCG
>JAFASC010000081.1 GCA_019244955.1 Methylobacteriaceae bacterium
CGATGACCCGAGACTTCGTCAACACTCTCTACGGAACGGCGGAACTTTCAGTCGCGCGCGGGGCCAGCCTGAAGGAAACCTTCGCTGCCTGTCGCACGGCCATGGACCCTCGCTTCGGCTCATTCGCCATCTACGAACATTGTCTGCCGTTCAATGTCTCGCGTGCCTATGACGAGGCGTCCGGCATCGATGATCCGGTGATCTGGACCGCCGACCGCGATCGCGAGATGTGGGCACAATTGCAGGCTTGAGGCCCGCGGCAAGCAGATGCAATTCATAACAAACAGGGGCAGGAGGCGATATGGGCGAAAACATAAACCTGACCGCGAAGGACGGCGCCACGATCGGCGCTTATCGCTCCGCGCCCGCTGACGAGCCCAAAGGCGGGATGGTTGTCCTGCAGGAGATTTTCGGGGTCAACCATCACATCCGCGCCGTCGCCGACCGTTATGCAGCCGCAGGGTATCTTGCCATCGCACCTGCTTTGTTCGACCGCGTCGAACCTGGCGTTGAACTTGGCTACTGCCAGGAAGATCGGCCCCGCGCGATGGAAATTCGCGGCAAAACCAAACTCGAGGAAACGCTCGCCGACATCGAGGCCGCAATAGCCTTAGCCGGCGCCGGCGGTAGCGTCGGTGTCGTCGGCTACTGCTGGGGTGGCACGCTCGCCTGGGCGGCGGCAACGCGACTATCGGGCATATCGGCGGCGGTCGGTTATTATGGCGGCGGCATCGCGGGGATGCTTAACGAACAGCCGCGCGCTCCGGTCATGCTGCATTTCGGCGAGCGCGACAAGCATATCCCGCTGAGCGATGTCGAAAAGATCAGGGCGGCGCATCCGGAAATTCCGGTTTTTGTCTATCCGGCGGATCACGGCTTCAATTGCGACGAGCGGGAAAGCTATGATGCGGCGAGCGCCAAAGAAGCGCAGGCGCGCACGTTCGCGTTTTTTGCCGAAAACCTGGGTTAGTTCCCGATGGGTGGCTTCGGCCAGGGGCGTTGCGACGGCCGCATGCGTTCCCAAGCGCGCGAGATGCGCAAGACGCCGAGATCGTCAAAGCGCCGCCCGACGATCTGCAATCCGATCGGCAGGCCGGCTTTCGTATAGCCGCAATTGATCGAGGCGGCCGGCTGTTCGGACATGTTGAATGGCGCGGTGAAGGCGATGTGCTCGAACGGCCGTTCCGGATCCTTCGTGGGGCAGGGCAGCTCGGCCGGGAAAGCCACCACCGGTGCGGTCGGCATCAGAACAAAGTCGAAGGAGCGGGTTGCGTCGTTGGCGGCTTTGCGCAGCACCATGGTTTGCGCATAGCCGGAGAAGACGTCCTCGCCTGAATAGGTCGCAGCCTTGCGCACCCATGCGCGGATGAAAGGGAGCACCTTCTCCGCGGTGGCGGCCGGCAGCTTCATCAAATCCGAATAGGCGCGGGCCCGCCAGAAGCGATCGAGGCCTTCGATCATCTCAGGCGTGACAAATGGCGGGAGCTGCTCCACGACCGCGCCGGCGCGCTCGAATGTGCAGGCTGCCGCGTCGACGGCGCTCGCAATTTCGGGATCGACGGGAAGGCCGCAGCCGATTTCCGGGCAATGGCCGATGCGGAGCCCCTTCACGTCTCGGTCGAGGTCGTTCCAGTGGGTGTCGCCGGCTGGGAGGCTCATGTGGTCACGGCTGTCGGGGCGACTGAGCACCGCCATGAGCCGCGCGGCATCGCTTACGGTGCGTGTCATGGGGCCGGCGACCCGGCCCATATAAGGTGGATCGATGGGGATGCGGCCAAGGCTCGGCTTCAGCGCGAAAATCCCGCACCAGGACGCAGGCAACCGCACCGAGCCGCCGATATCGGTGCCGAGGTGAAGGGGCCCGTATCCCGCCGCAGCACCCGCGGCAGCACCGCTGGACGAGCCGCCTGGTGTTTTTGTCAGGTCCCAGGGGTTCCGGGTAAGCGGGTGGAAGCTCGAGAGGCTGGACGAGAGCATGCCGTAATCGGGCATCGTCGTTTTCGAAAAAATAACCGCACCTGCTTCGCGCAGGCGCGCAACCGGCGGAGCATCTTCCGCCGCTTCGACCAGAATCGTCGCAACCGTTCCGAGCGGCACCGGCACGCCCTTCGAAGCGATATTCTCTTTTACGGTTACCGGCACGCCGTCCACTGCGCTGAGCGGCCGACCCTCACGCCAACGCGCCTCCGAAGCTCGCGCCGCCGCGTAAGCTCCTTCCGGATCAAAGGCATAGGTCGCCCGAAGTTTTGGCTCCCACATTTCGACCAGCGCCAGAACGGCGCCTAGCGCCTCGACTGGTGACAGGGTGCGGTTGGCGAACCGGTTGGCAAGCTCGGCCGCCGAGAGAGCACTGATATCCAAAGCCGTCCCTCGCAAAGTCGCGATCGATCTGGTGCGCAAAGCCCCCTGCAGGGGCACAAAAGCTCGGGCTAATTCGGATTCCCTTAATGATATCCGGCCATTGTGTCGATTGGGCCGTCAGGAGCGGACGCCGACATCCGCGACGAGTTGGGACTGATGTCGATTATCGTAATCGTCGACGACCGGGTCACGAACCGCAACATTTTCGCGAAGCTCGCGGCCTCGATCGAACCGAATGTGCACGTCGAGTCCTTTGGCGATCCTCGGGAGGCGCTGGACTGGCTGCGAAACAACACGCCCGATCTCATCGTCACCGACTATAAGATGCCGCATTTCGACGGCGCCGAATTCATCCGACGCTTCCGCGCGATGGAACATGGCTCGGAAATCCCGGTCGTCGTCATCACGGTCTACGAAGAGCGAAGTTTCCGGCTGAAGGCGCTCGAAGCCGGCGCAACGGATTTCCTCAATTCGCCGGTCGACCACTCGGAATTCATCACACGCGCGCGCAATCTCTTGACACTGCGCAAGCATCAGCTCCTCCTCGCGCAGCGCGCCGATAGCCTGGAACGCGAACTCGAATATAGCGAGCGCTCGCGTGAGATGGCGCTGCGCGATTCGTCCGAGCGCTTGGCACAGGTTATCGACACCTTGCCGGTGATGATCAGTGCCAGCGCCCATGATGGCAAGATTCTCTTCGTGAACGCCTATCAGACCAAGTTCTTCGGCCTGGGTCACGCCGAGTGCGTCGGAAAGCCGGCATCTCTGATGTTAGGTGAAGAGAGCGGCGCTCGCAGCATCGCGCTCGATCGAATGGTCTTCGAAACGGGTACGGCGCTCCCGAGCTTTGAAGAAGAATTGATCGACTCTGGCGGCCGCAAGCGGTTCTTCGTCACGACAAAGTCACCGCTCAAGGACAATGAGAGCAACGTGGCCGGGGTGCTTACGAGTTCGCTCGATATTACCGCGCGCAAGGAGAACGAGGCGCATCTGCACCACCTCGCGCATCATGATCCGCTCACGGACCTGCCGAACCGCACCCTGTTGCAGGAGCGGCTGCGCAGCCTGATCACCCGGAGCCGTCGCGGCGATCAGCTGTTTGCCCTGCACCTCCTCGATCTCGACGGCTTCAAGGCCGTCAACGACCTCTTCGGCCACTCCGCCGGCGACAGATTCCTGAGACTAATCGGACAGCAATTGCAGACGCATATGCGCGAGGCGGACGTGCTCGCGCGACTGGGCGGTGACGAATTCGCCATCCTGCAGACCAACGTCGCAAACAGCGACGATGCCGCTGAGTTCGCGCGACGGATCACGGAAGTCGTCCAGGGGTTCACGGGGTTTGAAGGAGGCCGGGTGACGACGACGGCCAGCGTCGGCATCGCCGTCCATCCGGCCGACGGCGCGGACGCCGAAGATCTGTTGAAGAATGCCGACCTGGCAATGTACAAGGCCAAGGCGGAAGGCGGAAACGCCTTTTGCTTCTACGCTGCCGACATGCAGGCGCGGGCGCGGCATGCAGCCAATCTTGATGCGGAACTCAGAACCGCCGTTGCCGAAGAGCAATTTGTTCTATTCTATCAGCCACAGATCGATCTCGTCAGCGGTCGCGTCGTCGGCGCCGAGGCTCTGTTGCGCTGGAACCGGCCGGGGCTCGGGATCGTCGGCCCGGGCGTCTTCCTGTCGCGAGCGGAAGAGAACGGCCTGATCCTGCCGATCAATGAATGGGTGCTGCGCGAAGCGTGCCGCGAAGCAAAGAACTGGCAGCGCAGCGGGCTTGGCCGTCCGCGCGTCAGCGTCAACTTATCGCCAATCCAGTTCCGCCGCCGCTCCGTGCCGCTTCTAGTCGCGCAGGTGCTTGGCGAGAGCGGCCTTGATCCGCACCGCCTCGATCTTGAGCTGACCGAAAGCATCCTGATGGAGGACTTGGAATCGGTTGCGCATGATTTGCGACAGCTGCTCGACCTCGGCGTCAGCATCTCCATCGACGATTTCGGTACCGGCTACTCGTCGCTCAGTTATGTAAAGCGCTTACCGGTTACGCGAATCAAGATCGATCAGAGTTTCATCCGTAATATGGCGCAAGACCAGAACGACGCAGCGATCGTGCGCGCCATCGTGCAGTTGGGCCACAGTCTAGAGCTCGTTGTCGTTGCCGAAGGGGTTGAGACGGCTGACCAACTCGCCAAGCTGCGCGAGGAGGGCTGCGACGAAGTGCAGGGCTTCTATTTCGGCCGGCCCATGCCAGCAGTCCAGTTCCAGCAGGTGCTCGCAGGGGATGTTCCTCTCGCGCGTAGCGCGTGAGTGCGGCCGTGTTCCTTCTCCCTCTGACCCCGTCCCCCGGAGAACATGGAGAGGAGGATCATACGGCCGGAATGTTCGCGCGTGCGCGCCGCTCGTTTCCGCTCAACCTGCCTCTCACCGTGAACGGGTTTATCGTTTGCGCGCTGGTCATTCAGACGCTCTCGATCGCCGGGATTATGCCCACGCAGGTCTGGACAGTTCAGCCAGGCTTTGCCCTCACGGTTTGTATGGGCTTATTGACGATTTCAACATGCATCCTGTTTTCACTGAAAAGCCTGCTCACGCAATCCGCGGCGAAAGGCACGCCGCTGGCAACGTCAGTGGCCTCGGAAGCTGCCTCATCCTTGCCGATCGAACCCCAGGAAAGCGCCTCTCCCGGTGCCGATAGGCCTATCGCCCTCGTAGTTGAGAGCAGCCGCACGGTCCAGGCGATCATCGAAAGGAGCCTTGCCAAAGCCGGACTTCAATCCGTCTGCGTTCAGGACGAGTCGGCGGCGCGACACGTTCTCGATGCCACCAAAATCAATCTCCTGGTCGCCGAGGCGGCGATACATGAGAGCGATCGTCTGGCCGTATTACGCGATTTATGCCGGGCGAAGGCCATACCGATCCTGGCTTTGACACCCGACCCGACAAATGCGCAGCAAGACTCTGACGTGGGCCTCAGCGTCGCGATGCCAATCGTTCCCGACGAACTTGCGCGCGCGGCGTTGCAGCTCATTGATCTACCGGCTGTCGAGCCTCACGCATTCCATTCCGAAAGCCGTCCGGTTCCACCGCGGGAAATGCCGAAATTGGAAGTCGAGCCGCTCGACGCACGTGCGCTGGGAGACCTGGAGAAACTTGGCGGACGCGACTTCGTACGCGAAATCGTTGTGCAATTCGTCGGGGATGCCGCTGCTGTACTGGCAAGCCTCACCGCCGCGGTAACCGAGCGCGACCCGAAGGCCTTTCGCGAGCAGGCACACGCGCTGCGCAGCTGCGCCGCCAATGTCGGCGCGCAAAACGTCTATCGCATGTGCCTCGCCTGGCGCGATCTCGATGCCCAGGAAATCGCCCTCTCGGGCTCGCAATATATGCAGATGCTTGAGGCGGAATTCGAGCGGGTACGTGGCGCACTTACGCCGATGCTGCAGCAGGGGGAAGCCTCCGGAGGAGCTGACACCAAAGCCGCGTAGCAAGTCGCTTATTCTTCCTGGGGCGTAAGCTCCACGCCCGTCTCCGCCAAGGCGTCCGGCCTGCGCGTAGACAACGGTTTTTCCTCCATGCGCAGCAGGAAGAGCATGCATACAAGCACGCCCCCTGTGGCTGTCAGAAACACGGCTCGGAAAGCATTGACGAGTTCGGGCGTCTTCGGAATGCCGTGACTTAGGTCAGCACCTGAGACACCTGCTCCATTGAGCACGATCGTCCCGAAAACCGCGACGATGAACGCGCTTCCGAGTTGCCGGAAGAAGTTCATGCTGGCCGTTGCCGTGCCAAGCTCGTGCAGGTGCACCGCGTTTTGGATCGCGACAGTCGTCACCGGCAACACCGTGCCGAGCCCGATGCTGATCGTCGCCAGCAATGCCTCGACGACCGGCAGCGGATATTGCGCCGCAAACGCCATCGCGACCGTAGCGATCAGCGAAAAAACGAGCCCGATCAGCGGCAGCCGTTTGTAATGCGGAAAGTGCGCCATCGAGCGGCCGGATATCGTCGCGCCGACAACGGTTCCGGCCATCAACGGAATAAGCGCCAGTCCGGCAGTGCTGACCGACAAACGCGCGATTCCTTGAAAGAATATCGGCATGAAGATCGACAGCCCGATGAATATCCCCATGGCGAGACTCGCCGACAGCGTGCCCGTGCGCACAACTTGGTTGTGCAGCACGGCCACGGGTATCAGGGGCTCCCGGATGGTTTGTGTGCGAGCGAAGAAGATTCCCCAGAACGCGATCGACAACGCAATCAGTCCGATAACCTCGAAGGAGAACCAGGGAAAGCGCACCCCGGCCCAGCTCAACGCGAGCAGCAGGCTGGTGGAAGCGGTCACCAGGCAGGCCGCGCCGATCAAATCGAGGCGATGCGGACGCTCGTGACGAGGTAGCCGCTTCAGCTTGGAATAGGTCATGCCAAAGGCGCCCAGACCAAGCGGAAGGTTGATCCAAAAAATCGCCGACCAGTGCACATGCTCGGCCAAGAAGCCGCCAAGGAGAGGCCCGGCCAAGCTCGATGTGATGAACACGCTCGCGATATAGACTTGATAGCGCCCGCGCTCGCGCGGGGAGACGATGTCGGCGATGATCGTTTGCGCAAGCGAAATGAGGCCGCCACCGCCGACCCCCTGAAGAGCGCGCGCACAAATGAGGATGAACATCGAAGGCGCCAGAGCGCAGGCGATCGATCCGATCATGAAAGTGGAAATGGCGGCGAGGAGAACTGGTCGGCGCCCGTGAATGTCGCTCAGCTTGCCGTAAAGCGGAGTGACGGCGGTCGAGGCCAGCAGATATGCAGTGACGATCCAGGGGAGATGTTCGATATCGTGCAGGTCCTGCCCGATTGTCGGCATCGCGGTCGCGACGATGGTCTGATCGAGCGCCGCAAGCAGCATGGCCAATAAGAGGCCTAGTATGATCGAGAGAATCTCTCGATGCGCGAGGGCCGTCGCCTCGCCCGGACTGTTGCTCATCATCTTTCCTGGAACAGGGAAGTTCTTAGTGGGAAGAAAAGCTTCGGCAAGGCCGAGAAGAGCGTTTCGCAAGGCGACGGCGGCAAGCCGCTCCACGTAGGCTTCGATATCCGTCCTGCGCTAGGTCCCGCGGCGGATGACGAGGGGGATTCGGCCGGACCCCACGATTGCAGTCTTAAGCGCCGGATCGCATGCTCCGCGCTACGACCTGCAGAGGCCGGCTTCCGTTACAGAGATGGTCGAGCGCATCCACTTGGTTGGTCCGGCCGAATAATCCGCCGGACCAGATTAAGTCGGTTACTGAGCCGCCGAGAGGTTATCGGCGGAGGTCTTACCCGACCGCCGATCAGTTACGAGCTCATAATTCACCTTCTGGCCCTCGTTGAGGCTGCGCATGCCGGCGCGTTCCACCGCGCTAATGTGCACGAAGGCATCCTTGCCGCCGTCATCAGGCTGGATGAAGCCGTAGCCCTTCTCGGGATTGAACCACTTTACCGTACCAGTCGCCATTGTCGGCTCCTCATGTGAATAGCGGCCAGTCAGGATGACCAGTCGCGCCGTCGAAATTTCTGGAAGGAGTCGTCGACCGCGTCGTTGCGAGACGCACCGGCCACTTGCACCACCGAAGAGATCGAGGCCGCCACAATACCCCAGCCAGTGCTGAAGAGCAACCGGAAGCAAACGTTACTTCTGCGGGGTCTGCTCGTAACAGGATTTCGGTGCGCCGGGGACGTTGAACTGCACCGGATTGCCGCAGCGGTCGCAACCGGCAAGCAGGAACGCGAGCAGGGCAAGGGCCGTGAATGTGCCGATCTTCAGTCGCATAGAGGGTGCGGGTTTGCTTCAGTTCGGCCCTATGTTAGCGCAAATTCCTTTACGCCGCATCTGTTGGCGCGGGATCGCGGGGCGATGGACGAACGCAGGAAATTCCTTGTTGTGGGGGCCGTCGTCGCCTTCATCCTTCTCGGCTGGTACGTCATCTCGGCTTTGCAGCGCCAACAGAAGATCGATGATTGCCTGTTGTCGCACCGGCCAAATTGCGAGGCCTATGTGGACGGGAAGTAGCGATTGGACGATTTCTGTCCTAGGCTGCACCCGCTCGGTAGCAATGCCCGACAGACGGCCGGCGATCCATCAGTAGGATGGGTTGCTGCGGAAGCTTAGATCCGCTTGAGACACGACAAGCTCGTGGACGCTGAAGAGCGACTCATTGTCCGTCCAGACTTCTTCAGGCCGCCATCCTGCTTCACGCGCCAGCACGCGGAACTCGTCGATCGTATATTTGTGGGAATTCTCGGTGTGGATACGTTCGCCCTTTGCGAACGAGAACGTATGTCCG
>JAFASC010000118.1 GCA_019244955.1 Methylobacteriaceae bacterium
AGGATCGCGCCACCGCCAGCCTTGGCGCGATATTTCTCGATGCCTTTTGCGATCTCGTCGCGAAGCCCGTGCGTCAGGCGCAGATCGAGCGAAAGCTGGATCGGCTTTAGACCGTCCGGCGTCAGACTGAAGCCGGCATTGTGCAGGTCCGCGAGCCCCTGCCCGTCGATATATTTTTCAATTCCCGCTATGCCGACATTGTCGAGATTGGCGAAGCCGAGCACATGCGCGGCGATCGGGCCGTTCGGGTAGACACGTTTGTTCTCGGGCAGGAAGCCGACACCGGGAAGGCCGAGATGGTAGACTTCCTGCTGCTGCTTTGGCGTGATGCCGCGCTTCACCCAGACGAAGCCTTTGCGTGAAGCAAGCCGGTCGCGAAGTTCGCGCGCATTGACATCCGGCAGCACCGCCGTGAGCAACTCCGTTGCTTCATCCTTGTCGATGATCCGTCGAGGCTCCGCGAACACCGACATGACCTTCACGTCGGTCGCAAGCACTTCGCCGTTTCGGTCGAGAATGTCCGGACGCGCACCGGAAAGCGCGTCGGCTGCGGCCCGGCGGATGCTTTGCGGGTCCGGCTTGAAGCCAAGGTAGATCAGCCGGACATTGATCGTCGCGAAGAGGCAAACAAAGCCGAGCGCGAGCAGGCGAATGCGGCCGCGGCTTTTGGCGAGATTTGTCGAAAACAGACGCTTGAAAAATCCCGCCGCCGGGCCGAGCGAGAATGCCGATCGAGCCGGAGTTTCGTCACCGGGCAATTCCGTTTCAGGCGCATGCATGGTCATCGCACAGCTCCGGGAGTGGTCGTTCCGGAGGGCGCGGTCTTGCCGCGCGGCGTATTCGTCGGTTCGCCAAGACCGAGCGTCTCGAGCTTGCGTCCGATCGTGTCGACTCGCACCGTCTTATCCGGAATAGCGGTCGCGGAGACGATCTGGGTCAGCGAGAGCGGCTGCAGATCGAGATACTTGCTCGCGAGTTCCTGAATGCGCTCGGGGCGTGCGAGATGCGCCCATTCGGCACGCAAAACGCTGATGGCATCGTGCTCAGCCTGGATCTCGTGCTTCAGCTTGTTGATTTGTTCGGCGCGATAGATCGTCTCGTACTTGATCGTATAGGCGTAAACGGCGGAGCCGATCAGAGCCGCAATCGCAAGGATGTTCAGAATGCGGATCATCGGCGACCGCTCCTTGCGTGAACCGGCAACGAAGCGAGCTTGTGCAGCGAGACGTTGGCTTGTTGCGCGGGCGCATCGGTGCGGACCCCGAAACGCAATTTCGCTGAACGCGCGCGCGGGTTTGCGGTGAGCTCCGCGGCATCCGGCAAAATCGGTTGCCGGCCGGGCACGACAAAGGTCGGCTCAGCCGGCGCGATTTCGCCCGGCAGCAATCGCGAGGTCGCACGGCCGCGCCCCGAGCGATTGGCGAAGAATTGCTTGGCGATGCGATCTTCCAATGAGTGGAAGGTAACCACGACGAGGCGGCCTTCAGGCCTCAGAACGCGCTCGGCCGCGTGCAGTGCCCGCACCAGTTCTCCGAGTTCGTCATTCACCGCGATGCGGAGCGCCTGGAAGGTCCGCGTTGCGGGATGGATGTCGGTCGGCTTGTGCGGCACGAGGCGCGCGACGAGATCGGCGAGCGTTTTCGTCGACGTGAATCGGGCCGACTTGCGGTCGCTGACGATCGCGCGGGCAATTTTCCGCGCCAAGCGCTCCTCACCGAAGTGGAAAAGAATGTCGGCAAGATGCTCTTCGTCGGCTTCATTGACGAGATCGGCGGCGCTCGTGCCGCTCGTCTCCATGCGCATGTCCAGCGGCCCGTCGTGACGGAAGGAAAACCCGCGCGCGGCTTCGTCGAGCTGCATCGACGAGACCCCGACGTCGAGAACCATTCCGTCGAATGCATCGAATCCCGCGCGCTCGGCGATTTCAGCAAGGTCGCTGAAGCGGCCCCCGACTAATCGCAGGCGTCCTGTGAATTCGCCGACGAGGGCGGCGCCGGCCGCAACCGCCGCGGGATCCCGGTCGAGTGCAAGGACCTGGGTTGCCTCGCTCGCAAGAATCGCGCGGCTGTATCCGCCTGCCCCAAAGGTCGCATCGAGGTAGAGCCCACCCGGCTTTACCGCCAGCGCTTCGATGGCGCGCTCGCGGAGCACGGGAACGTGTCGGGCCGGTCCGCCAGCAGCGCCAGGAGGAGCGGCGCTGCGGCCCTTGTTCATTCCCGTGCTCCTCGCGGCGCTTGCGCATCGACCGCATGACCGGCCGCGGATCGGGTGCCAAGATCCCTCCGCATTGCCCGCAACCTCTCTTTGGCCTCGGCGAGGTGCGAACGGAAGCGGCTCGGCTCCCAAATTTGAAATTTGTGCCCCAGTCCAACGAAGGCGATTTCCGAGGATATCCCGGCATGCGCCTTTGCCGTTTCGCTCAAGCTGATCCGCCCTTCCGGATCGATTTTCAAAATCTCGCTCGTGCCGATGAGCGCGGTCGAGAAGACGTCCCGTTCCAGGGAATAAGGCGGGTGCATTTCGAGAAGAGTGTCGATCTCCTTCAACAGCGCGTTGCCACCGCAATCGAGCGCCGCCGCATCGAGCGAGGGGTGGACATAAAGACCGTCGAATCCATCCCGCATCAGGACAGAGCGGAAGGACGCCGGGATCGAAACGCGCCCCTTGGCGTCCAGCCTGTTCAAAAAATGCGAAACGAAACGATCTAACCCGCCCACCGGAACGCCCACACTGCAACGGCACGCGATCGGCCCGCACCAGGGTTCTGCGCAAGCTCGTCTCGTCGACCGCCCCCATGACGGCGACAACCGATATGTGCCCAGCAAGACCTCGGAACGGGATAGTTTGGGATAGCATGGGACAGCTTGGGCGTCAACGTAAGCAGCCGCGTTTACGCACAGCTTTGCGGCACAATCGATTAAGCTTTGCTAAGGTTAAAGGCGGGTTGATGAATCCGCCGCAAACCCGTCTTGTCGCGCTGCGAAACGGTGCCAGCCGGCCTGTAAGCCGGGTTCTGTATGGCGCTCGGATGAGCGCGTGATGGCCATTCCTCTGGGACGGCCGTTGCCGGCCGCCTCGAGCGACCAACCCGGGCGAGAGCCCAGAGACGGGCTTGGGCCTTGCGGCCCCTCGCCCCTATTCGGTCTTGCTCCCGGTGGGGCTTGCCATGCCGCGGACGTTGCCGCCCGCGCGGTGCGCTCTTACCGCACCCTTTCACCCTTGCCGGCGGCCTTGTGGCTGCGCGGCGGTTTGCTTTCTGTGGCGCTTTCCCTGAGGTCACCCTCGCCGGACGTTATCCGGCACCGTGTCTCTGCGGAGCCCGGACTTTCCTCTGCTTTCGCAGCGGCCATCCGGCCGGCTGGCAGAGTGGGCTTAGGACCGTTGGCGAGAGCGGTCAAATCGCCGGCCGGATCGTGACATGCGCGTGACACCAAGCAACGTTCTGCGCGGCAGGGGATTTACGCCCCAGCTTCGATGCGCCAGTGAGGCGCGGCCGCTTGGCTAATCCGATGATTCGAGGGAAGAGTTGATGTTCGGTGCTGCTTCCCAACGCGTGCAGATGAGCCGGGGCGCGGGCTATTCCATGATCCACGAATTCCTGCCCGACAGTCGTATCGGCGTGCGGCCCTACCCCTCGCCGAACCACAACGAGCGTAAGGGCAAGCCGATCGACTCGATCGTGCTGCACTATACCGGCATGGAAAGCGCCGACGCCGCGCTCGACCTCCTCTGCGATGCTGCGCACGAAGTCTCCTCGCATTACCTCGTCGCCGCCGACGGTCAGGCCTTCCAGCTCGTCCCCGAAGCGCGTCGGGCATGGCATGCCGGGCGCGGCACCTGGGCGGGCGAGACAGACATGAACGCCCGCTCGATAGGCATCGAGATGGCCAATGCCGGTCACAAATACGGGGCACCCCCGTTCGAGGACGCGCAGATCGAGACAGTGATCGCGTTGTGCAAGGATATCGCGGCACGCCACGCCATCGCGCCAAATCGCATCCTCGGCCATTCCGACATCGCTGTCGGCCGCAAGATCGATCCCGGCGAGATTTTCCCCTGGGACCGGCTCGCAGCGGCAGGGGTAGGAAACTGGGTGGAACCTGCGGCAGTGGGAGCGGAGGGGCACTCGCTCCAGCTCGACGATAGCGGGCCTGAGGTTCTTCAGCTGCAGCAATCGCTTGCGAGTTACGGCTACGGGATCGACGCACACGGCACGTACGATCAGATGACCGCAATCGTCGTCACGGCATTCCAGCGCCATTTCCGGCCAGCGCTCGTGCACGGCATAGCCGATCCGTCGACGCGCGACACGCTTGCGCGCTTGCTAGCCAACGCGCCTGCAATTTGAGCGTCGCTTCGCCGGAACCGCGGATGTAACCGCCACGTTCCCTCCTTACATCATTTGTTAAAGTCTGCTCGCGCGGACAGACAAGCTTCGTGAGGGGTTTCATGCTGATCCGCGTCGGATTCGAGATCGCCTATTCGTGTCCGCAACCCGTCGCGACGGTGCTGAAGCTTGGCATCGAGCGTGGCCGTACGAGCGATCTCCTCAACCCGGACACGATTCGCGTCGAGCCGAATGTTCCCTTGCGCGAATTCACCGACTCGTTCGGCAATCGCTGCACACGGCTCGTTTCGCCCGTCGGCGTGACGCGCCTCAAAACCGAAACGATCGTTCGCGACAGCGGCGAGGTCGACCGCGTCAACCCGGATGCACGTGAAGTGCCCGTGCAGGAATTGCCCGACGAGGCGCTGCGATATCTCGGGGGCAGCCGCTATTGCGAGGTCGACAAGCTCGGAAGTTTCGCGTGGTCGCAATTCGGCGGCGTAAGGCCCGGCTGGACACGCGTGCAGGCGATCTTCGACTTCGTCCACAATCATCTCGAATTCGGCTATCCGCATGCGCGCCCGACGCGCACGGCCGCCGAAAGCCTCGAAGAACGCCTCGGGGTTTGCCGCGACTTCACGCATCTCTCGATCGCGCTTTGCCGCGCAATGAATATCCCGGCGCGCTATTGCAACGGCTATCTCGGCGATATCGGCGTGCCGCCGGATCCGGCGCCGATGGATTTCAATGCCTGGACGGAAGTCTATCTCGACGGCGGGTGGTACACGTTCGATGCCCGCCACAACATCCCGCGCATCGGCCGCATCGTTGTCGCACGCGGCCTGGACGCCGCCGACATTCCGATGATCCACACTTTTGGGCCGCATTGGCTGCAGGAATTCACGGTGATCACCGAAGAAGTGGTCGAGCAGCAGCAACAGGTCGCGTTGCAGCAAGCAACGCAGCCGCAGGCAAAAGCGGCGTAATCCCTGCATCATGCCTGAGCACAACGAGGCAAACGCTGTGGGATGACTATGTCCCGCTCGCGAACTCGGGACGGGCAACGCTCCCGAGCGGTTCAAAGCGACGGTTCGCTAGGTGGCGAAGGGCGCGCCTTCTAATACTCCCACGGCTTCGGGAGCAAAGGTAAAATAGTCCGCAACCTCGCTTCAAGCTTGTCATCCGCCGCGAGGGAGCTTGCAACCTCATTCCCGAGTCGATGGCGAGATGTCAGGTCCACTTCCCCCCCCGGAGGAGCGCAGCGCGTCCAGTGCCTCTCTCAGGCACCTTTCGGATCGTTCAATGAGCTCGCGATCAGATCGCCAGTTGGGCCGGTACATCGGCCGCACATAGCTGGAAAGCGTAGCGTCTGCCTTAATCTAGGCTAAGGTTTGCAAAATGCATAATCGCCTAATCGTCTGCCCCCCCGAGAGCAGTGAGAACCGGGGTTCGGGAGCCGCGAGCACCTCACCTGGATTCCGGGTCGCGCTTTGCGCATCCGGGAAAGTGGCTCATTACGCCGCCGCCTTATAGCTCGCCGGATCGTAATTGAGGATCGGCGAGAGCCAGCGCTCGACATCCGCGACGCCCATGTTCTTGCGCCGCGCATAATCTTCGACCTGATCGCGCTCGACTTTGGCGACGCCGAAATAATGCGCCTGCGGGTGCGATAGATAGAGTCCCGCCACGGATGAACCCGGCCACATCGCGTAGCTCTCGGTCAGCCTCACGCCGGTGCGCTTCTCCGCTTCGAGCAAGCGGAAGAGCGTCGCCTTCTCGGTGTGATCGGGCTGCGCCGGATAGCCGGGCGCCGGGCGGATGCCGTGATAGTCTTCGGCGACCCGTTGCTCGTTCGTCAGCTCTTCGTCGGGCGCGTAGGCCCAGAACTCGCGGCGCACGCGCTCATGCATGCGTTCGGCGAGCGCTTCCGCCAGGCGATCGGCCAAGGCCTTCACCAGGATCGAGCGATAATCATCATTGTCGCGGGCGAAGCGCGCCGAAATCTTCTCCTCTTCCGCGCCTGACGTGACGACAAACCCGCCGATATAATCTGGCTTGTCGCTATCTTGCGGCGCAACGAAATCGGCGAGCGCGAGATTGGCCCTGCCCTCGCCGCGTTTCGACAATTGCTGACGCAGCGTGAAGAAGGTCGCGAGCTCGTCGCGGCGCGACTCCCCGGTGAACAGCCGGATGTCGTCGCCGACCGCGTTCGCCGGCCAGAAGCCGATCACCGCCTTTGGAGCGAACCAGCGCTCTTCGACGATGCGCGCGAGCATTGCCTGCGCATCGTCATAGAGCTGACGGGCGGCGGCGCCCTGCTTTTCATCTTCGAGCAAAGCCGGAAAGCGGCCCTTCAGCTCCCAGGTCTGGAAGAACGGCGTCCAATCGATATACGGCACGAGCTCAGCAAGCTCGTACGTGCGGAACACGCGCGTGCCCAAAAATGTGGGCCGCGGCGGCTCGTATGCCGCCCAATCGATCTTGAACTTGTTGTCGCGTGCGCGCGCAAGCGGCAGGCGCTGCTTGTCCGCCTCGGCGCGGCGATGCGCATCGGCAACCTTCGCGTATTCCTTGCGCACCTGTTCCACATATTGCGGCCGGATGTCCTGCGAGAGCAGCGCCTGCGCGACGCCGACGGCGCGGCTCGCATCGGTGACATAGACCGCCTGCCCACGCGCATAATTCGGATGGATTTTCACGGCGGTATGCACGCGGCTCGTCGTCGCCCCGCCGATCAGGAGCGGCATATCGAAGCCTTCGCGCTCCATCTCGGACGCGACGAAGCACATCTCATCGAGCGACGGCGTGATCAGCCCGGAGAGGCCGATCGCGTCGACCTTCTCGGCCTTAGCGGTCTCAAGAATCTTTGCCGCCGGTACCATGACGCCGAGATCGAGAATCTCGTAATTGTTGCAGCCGAGCACGACGCCGACGATATTCTTTCCGATATCGTGCACGTCGCCTTTGACCGTCGCCATCAAGATCTTGCCGTTGGTCTTGCGCGACCCGGTCTCCTTCTGCGCTTCGATGAAGGGCGTCAGATAGGCAACCGCCTGCTTCATGACGCGCGCCGATTTGACCACCTGCGGCAGAAACATCTTGCCCTGGCCGAAGAGATCGCCAACGACGTTCATGCCGGCCATCAGCGGGCCTTCAATCACATCGAGCGGCCGTGTCGATTGGGCGCGCGCCTCTTCGACGTCAGCTTCGATATAATCGGTGATGCCGTTGACGAGCGCATGTTCGAGTCGCTTCTCGACGGGATCGCCGCGCCACGCCTCGTTCTTGACTTCGCTCTTGCCGGCCTGTTCGCGGAAACGCTCGGCAATCGCCAGCAGCCGCTCGGTCGCGTCCGGGCGCTTGTTGAGAACGACGTCCTCGCAGGCCTCACGCAATTCCGGGTCGATGTTCGCGTAGACGCCGAGCTGGCCGGCATTGACGATGCCCATGTCCATGCCGGCTTGAATCGCGTGCAAGAGGAAGACGGTGTGCATCGCCTCGCGCACCGGCTCGTTGCCGCGGAAAGAGAAGGACAGGTTAGAGACGCCGCCGGAAATGTGTACATGCGGCAGGTTTTGGCGGATTTCCCGCGTCGCTTCGATGAAGTCGACGCCGTAATTGTTGTGCTCGTCGATGCCGGTGGCGATTGCAAAAATGTTCGGATCGAAGATGATGTCTTCGGGCGCGAAGCCGACCTCTTCCGTCAGAATGCGGTAGGCGCGCGCGCAAATCTCGATCTTGCGTTCACGCGTGTCGGCTTGGCCTTGCTCGTCGAAGGCCATGACAACAACCGCTGCGCCGTAGCGCATGACGATGCGCGCGTGCTCGATGAAAGCCGCCTCGCCTTCCTTCAACGAGATCGAGTTCACGATCGGCTTGCCCTGCACGCATTTCAAGCCCGCCTCGATCACCTCGAATTTCGAGGAATCGATCATGACCGGCACGCGGGCGATATCGGGCTCGGCGGCGACCAGATGCAGGAACTCTGCCATCGCCTTGGCGGAATCGAGCAGGCCCTCGTCCATATTGACGTCGATGACCTGCGCGCCATTGGCGACCTGATCGCGCGCGACATCGAGGGCGGCAGAAAAATCGCCGTTCTTGATCAGCTTGCGGAATTTAGCCGAGCCCGTGACGTTCGTCCGCTCGCCGACATTGACGAAGGGAATGTCCGGGGTGAGCGTGAACGGCTCGAGGCCGGAGAGACGCAGCCGCCGCTCGAAACTCGGCACCTTGCGTGGGCCAATGCCGGCAACGCGCTCGGCGATCGCGTGGATGTGCTCCGGCGTCGTGCCGCAGCAGCCGCCAACAATGTTGACGAGACCGGAATCGGCAAATTCGCCGATCAGCGACGCCATATATTCCGGGCTCTCGTCATAGAGGCCGAATTCGTTGGGCAGGCCGGCATTCGGATAGGCGCAGACGAGCGTGTCGGCGACGCGCGAAATCTCAGCGAGATGAGCGCGCATCTCCCGCGCGCCAAGCGCGCAATTCAGGCCGATCGAGAACGGTTTTGCATGCCGCAGCGCATGCCAGAAAGCTTCCGGGGTCTGACCGGACAGAGTACGGCCGGAGAGATCTGTGATCGTGCCGGAAATCATCACCGGCAAGCGCGTGCCGGTTTCCTCGAACACTTCCTCCATCGCGAAGACCGCCGCCTTGGCGTTCAGAGTATCGAAAATGGTTTCGAGCAGAAGAATGTCGGCGCCGCCGTCGATGAGGCCGCGCACCGCTTCGGCGTAGGCGAGACGCAAATCGTCGAAGCTGACGGCGCGAAAGCCGGGATTGCTGACATCAGGCGAAATCGATGCGGTGCGGTTCGTCGGCCCGAGCGCGCCGGCAACGAAGCGACGGCGGCCGTCCTGCTTCTCCGCGAGTGCGGCCGCCTCTTTCGCCAGCCGCGCACCGTCGCGATTGAGATCGCCAACGATCGCTTCCATCCCGTAATCGGCCTGCGCGATTGCGGTGGAGGAAAACGTGTTCGTCGCGACGATGTCGGCGCCGGCCTGGAAATAGGCGAGGTGAATGTCGCGGATCGCATCGGGCTGCGTCAGGATCAACAGATCGTTGTTGCCGCGAACGTCCTGCTTCCAATCGGCGAAACGCGATCCACGAAACTGCGCTTCATCAAGGCGCAGACCCTGGATCATCGTGCCCATCGCCCCGTCGAGGACGAGGATGCGCTCGCGCGCCGCTTGTTCGAGTTCGTGACGGATGTTGTCTGACATAGATTAGGCTGCCTCTGCCCTCGCGCGCGCATCTGCTTTGGGCCGAAGGCCCAGAAGATGGCAGATCGCGTAAACAAGATCGGCACGGTTCATCGTGTAGAAATGGAAATCGGTCACGCCACGATCGACGAGACCGAGCACCTGCTCCGCCGCGATCGCCGCGGCGATCAAGCGCCGCGTCGCCGGATCGTCATCGAGTCCCTCGAAGCGATCGGCGAGCCATTGCGGCACGCTCGCTCCGGCGCGCTTGGCGAAGCTGGCGGTCTGTTTGAAATTCTGCACCGGCACGATGCCCGGCACGATCGGGATCGTCACGCCGCGATAACGTGCGCGATCGAGGAAGCGCAGATAGCAATCGTTCTCGAAGAAGAATTGCGTGATCGCGCGCGTCGCGCCGGCATCGACCTTGGCTTTCAGCACGTCGATGTCGAAATCGAGCGACGATGATTCCGGATGCTTTTCCGGATAGGCCGACACCGAGACCTCAAAATCGCCGACGCGCCTGATGCCCGCGACAAGTTCGGTGGAGTTCGCATAGCCCAGGGGATGGGGCGTGAACGCGCTGCCGATGCCGCCTTGAGGATCGCCGCGCAGCGCCACGATGTGGCGGACGCCCGCCGCGTGATAGGCGCGCACGACCTCGTCGATCTCGTCGCGGCTTGCGGCGACGCAAGTCAAATGCGCAGCCGGCGCGATGTCGGTCTCGCGCACCAGCCGCTCGACGGTCGCGTGCGTGCGCTCGCGCGTCGAGCCGCCGGCGCCATAGGTCACGGACACAAAACGCGGCTGCAGTGGCGCGAGGCGGCCGATCGCTTCCCAGAGATTGGCCTCCATCTCCGCACTTTTGGGCGGGAAGAACTCGAAGGACACGCTGATGTCGCCGCGCGTGCCCCGACTTGGAAGTGTTGCGATGGACATCAGGCAACCTCGCGCTGCGTGAGTGGGATCGGATCGGTCTGGATGCGCCGGTCGCGCGCCAGCCAGAGGGAGACGGTGAGCTTGCCGCCCTCTCCAGGCAGCGGCGGCAGATCGCGGTGCTCGGCAATATCGAGCCCGGCATCGTCGAGATACGAGGCGATCTCGTCACGCCCGAAGCCGAGCCGGCGATGTGCATGGCTCTCGCGCAAGGCTTCTTCCGTGTGCGGCGCGAAGTCGACGAGGAGCAGCCGCCCACCGGGACGCAATACACGCGCCGCTTCACGCAGGGCGCGCGCGGGATCGTCGAGATAATGCAGCACCTGGTGCAGCACGACGAGATCATAGCCGTTGCGCTCGACAGGGACGGCGTAAATGTCGCCCTGCCGCAGCTGCACGTTGCGTAAGCCGGCGCGCTCGAGCCGAGCCCGTGCGACGGCCAGCATGGCCGGAGATTGATCGACGCCGACCGCACGCTGCGCGAGCGGCGCCAAAAGTTCGAGCATGCGGCCCGTGCCGGTGCCGAGATCGAGCAGCGCGTGGACCGGCTCGGCACCGATCACGTCCCGAAGCGCCGTCTCAACCCGCTCTTCCGGGACGTGGAGCGCACGAATCCGGTCCCAATTCGGGGCCTGGGCCGCGAAGTACCGGGCCGCCTGCGCATCGCGGGTGCAGCGCACTTCGGCGAGCCGGGCGCGATCGGAGACGAGCACCGGATCCTGCGGGTCGAGCCAAGTGGGAAGCGCTCGCGCAATCTCTCCCGCTTGGCCGCTCGGGGCCGCCAGGAAGAAGGCCCAGCTGCCTTCGCGATGCCGCACGACCAAGCCAGCCTCGACGAGCAGCTTGAGGTGACGGGAAATCCGCGGCTGCGACTGGCCGAGGATCGTGACGAGCTCAGTGACGGTGAGCTCTGCCTCGGACAGAAGGAGAAGGAGACGCAGACGCGTTTCCTCGCCGGCGGCTCCGAGGGCGCCGATGAGGCTTTCGAAGGAGAGGCGGGTGTGCTGCATGGGGCCTCAGCTCAGATATAAAGATATCTTTATGCCGAATTCGCCGCGCAGGCAAGCCTGTCCTTTCCGAACCGGCCCATATCGCCTATATTCATGGTGCCGTCTTGCGACGGCTATGGCGATAAATGGTCACCGTAATAAGCCTTTCGGACCCGGGGGCGGTACCCGGCGCCTCCACCAGAGCCCGCGCGCGATCCTCGGTTGGCGCGGTCTGCGGCGGGGGCGAAATAGGATCGACGAGGGTGTAAAGGGTGCGCTTTTGCCCGGCATGGTTCCGCCGTTATCGGGCCGAACCTATAGTTGCGAATGACAACTATGCTCCGGTGGCTGTCGCCGCGTAACGCGGTGCCGGTAACCGAAATCAAGTCCTGACGGTTAGCGCCGGCAGGCGGGGTTCGGAGGCACCTGGCAACAGAAGCCTCCACTTCTCCCGTTGCT
>JAFASC010000132.1 GCA_019244955.1 Methylobacteriaceae bacterium
GAGCACCGGCGCTGCGGCGGCCTCCGATTCGCGGAACAGGGCGTTGCGCGGCCCGAACGAGTTGAACAGCATGTTGCCATAAGGAAGCAGGTTCTCGCGCCCGTCCGGTCTCAGGCCGACGGCGTCGGGAAAGACCTGCAGCGGATAGGCCTCGGCAAGGTCGGCGATGGCATCGAAGCGCCGTTTGGCAACAAGCCGGTCCGCGAGTTTCGCCGCTTCAGCGCCGAATGTCTCGCGTAAGCCGCGCAGGGCCGGGGCGGCGAGCACCCGGTTCATCACCGTGCGCGTGCGGGTGTGCAGCGGGGGGTCCACTTCGAGGAGCAGGCTTTTTGGCCGCCAAGGACGCCCCTTACGGAAATCGTCGATGCCGACGCCGGCACCCGAGGAGAATGTCTGCCAATCGGCAAGCGCGGCAAAAACCTGCTCGTGCCGTGCCATGGTCCAGACGCCGTAGCGCTCGAGCCGCACGACCGGTCCGGCTTCGCGCAACTGCTCATGAAACCGATAGGGATCGGTCAGAAACTCATCGCCGAAGGGGTCAATGTCTGAAATCGGGTATCGCGTTTCCGTCGCCAGCATCGGTTTCCTCGCTGCTCCTGCTGCACGGGAGCTTTGCCGCGAGCCTAGCCAATTCCGCGGCCGATGTAATCGCCTCCACGGATGGTCTATATGAGCGCCATGCCTCAAGCCGCCCCGGTCTCGAACACGCCAGAACTGACGGTCTCAGAGCTCTCCGCTGCCCTCAAGCGGACGGTCGAGGATCGCTTCGGCTATGTCCGCGTGCGCGGCGAAATCTCAAACTACCGCGGCCCGCATTCCTCCGGCCACGCCTATTTCTGCCTGAAGGATCAGAACGCGCGGCTCGATGCGGTCGTCTGGAAGACGACCCTGCAGCGCCTAAGGACCAAGCCCGAAGAGGGATTGGAAATCATCGCCACCGGGCGGGTCACGACCTTTCCGGGCAAGTCCTCTTACCAGATCGTCATCGATGCGATCGAGCCCGCCGGCGTCGGCGCCTTGATGGCGCTTTTGGACGAGCGTCGCCGCCGCCTCGCCGCCGAGGGCCTGTTCGACCAGGCGCGCAAGCGGCCGATCCCGTACCTTCCCACCGTGATCGGCGTCGTCACCTCGCCGACGGGCGCGGTCATCCGCGACATTGTGCATCGCATTCGTGACCGATTTCCCCGCCGCGTCATCGTCTGGCCGGTGCGCGTCCAGGGCGAGACCTCCGCCGTGGAAGTCGCTGCCGCGATCCGTGGCTTCAATGCGCTCACGGCTCGCTTTCCCCGGCCCGACGTGCTGATCGTCGCGCGTGGCGGCGGATCGCTCGAGGACCTCATGAGCTTCAGCGAGGAGGTCGTCGTCCGCTCCACGGCGGACGGGCTGATCCCGCTCATCTCCGCAATCGGTCACGAGACCGACACGACGCTGATCGATTTCGCCGCCGACCTGCGCGCTCCCACGCCGACCGGCGCTGCCGAAAAATGCGTGCCGGTGCGCGCCGAGCTGATCGAGAGCCTTGGCGCCGCCGGCGCCCGGTTGGCGGCTGCGAGCCGACGGGGCGTCGAGCGGCGGCGAAACGATTTGCGGGCGCTGGCACGCGCACTGCCGACGGGACAGAGCGCCATCGCCGTGCCGCGTCAGCGGCTCGACGTGGCAGCGCAGCGGCTTGGCTCGCGCATAAACGCCAGCCTTGACTCGCGCCGGCTGCGCATCAGCAAAGCCGCGCATCTACTTGCCCGCCATTCGCCGCAAGCGGAATTTGCCGCGGCGCGCGGCCGCCTCGAGGGTGCAGCCAAGCGGCTCATCGGCGCGTATGGCGCGACTTTGCGCTTTGCGGCACAGCGCAACGCCAATGATCGCGCGCGACTGGTATCGCTGTCGCAGCGGCTGGGCGCTCGCGCGCGCAGCAGCCTCGATCTCCACCGCGAGCGAGGCATCGCGTTGCAGACCCGTATGTTGCGTGCGCAGAAAAGCTGTGACGAACGCCGTCGCGAAAAGCTGATCAGCCTGGCGCAACTCCTCGGCACGCTTGGCTACCGCTCCGTGCTGGCGCGCGGCTTTGCGCTGGTGCGCGATGTCAACGGCCGGCCGCTGCGCCGCGTCGCGGAACTCGAGCCGGGCGATCGGATGAGCCTGCAATTTGCCGACGGTTATATGCCCGCCGTCGCCGGCGAAGCGCCTGGCCGGTTGCGGCCGGCGCCGCGCCGGGCCGCGCGGCCCGCGCCTGCGAACCAGGAATCGCTGTTCTGATCTATGCGGCTCGCGCTGTTCGCTGATATTCACGGCAACCGCGAGGCGCTGGACGCATGCCTTGAGCACGCGCATCGCCGTGGCGCCGATCGCTTCGGCTTTATGGGGGATCTCGTCGGCTATGGGGCCGATCCCGGCTATGTCGTGGACAGAGTGGCGGAATATTGCGAGCGCGGCGCCTTCGCTATTCTCGGCAACCACGATGCGGCGGTGCTGCGCGACGGCGACAACATGAATTCTTACGCGCGCGCCGCGATCGACTGGACGCGTCAGGAACTTGACGACGCGCAAACGGCCTTTCTGGATCGTCTGCCATATACTTGCGAGCAGGGGAATGTGCTCTTCGTCCATTCCGAGGCGAGCGCGCCCACCGATTGGATCTATGTTACCGATGAAGAAGCTGCGGCGCGGTCGATGCAGGCGACCCCGAGATCGGTGACAATCTGCGGCCACGTTCACGTGCCCCAGCTCTATCGGCGCACCGGGGCTGGGCTCATTGTCGGCGCTCTGCCACGCGAGAACGAGCCGATCGTGTTCGACACGAGTGCTAAATCGCTGGCGGTGCTCGGCTCAGTCGGCCAGCCGCGCGATGAAAATCCGAACGCGGCTTACGCGCTGTATGATGACAGGGAGATGAGTCTCACCTATGTCCGTGTCGAGTATGACGTCGAGCGCGCCGCGCAGAAAATCCATGCGGCCGGTCTGCCGCGACTTCTCGCGGCGCGGCTTTTCATCGGGCGATAGAATACATGAACCAGTATGAACGGCACCCCTACGATGCCGGAGAGGCGGAGGTCGACTATCTCGACGGCGATTTCAAAGTGCGCCGCCCGGGGGCTTACGTGCGCTGCGCGGTCACGCGCCAGCCGATCCCGCTTGAAGAGCTGAAGTACTGGAATGTCGAGCGGCAGGAGGCGTATGCAAATCCCGAGGCGAAGCTCGCGCGCCTCGGGATCAAGCTTTAGTTTTGGAAGGGAGCGCGGACCTAAGCAGGCTCGCCACAGCTTCCGGCTCGTCGAAGAAAAGTTCGACCGCGAGCGCGTCTATACCGTCAGCGTGAGTGGATCGCCGCAAGCGCATCAAGTCTTTCTCGGTCGTGACTAAGTGCGCATTGAGGCGCTCGGCCTGTGCTCGAAGCTGAGCGAGCTCGCGCCTTGTGTAGAGATGATGATCGGCAAAACAATGCCGCGCGCGAATGTCAGCGCCGACCTCCTCCATTAGGGTGAAGAATTTCTGCGGTCGTCCGATGCCGGCAAACGCCACGACCGGCCTGCCGGCAAAACGCTCGGCCTCACCTCGCTTGGGCGCGAGACTCGCTGTAAAGACAGATTTGCCTCGCGCCGCCGCGATCTTCGCGACGCTTTGTCCGCGCTCTCCCCGTCCTACGACGATCAGCGCGTCAATATGCGCCCAGTGCGGCGCGAGCGGCGCCCGCAGCGGCCCCGCGGGCAGACAAAGCCCGTTACCGATGCCGATCTCCCCGTCGACGACCGCAATTGCGAGATCGGGCTCGACCTGCCGAGTCTGCAAGCCATCATCTAGTACCAGCACGCTCGGATTGAGTGCGCGGCGCACGAGCCAGCCCGCTTCGACGCGATCGGCGCCGACGACGACCGGTGCCACACGCGTGAGCAGCAGCGGTTCGTCTCCGACATCGTGAGCGCCGTGCTCTGCGAGGTTGACGAAGCGTGGTGCGCGTTGCTTTGCAGCCGCGCTGCCATAGCCGCGCGAGAGGATCGCCGGTTGCTCGCCAGCGGCGATCAGCAGTCGCACGATCGCCTCAACTGTCGGTGTTTTGCCCGGTCCGCCGAGGGCAAACGCTCCGATAGTGATCACCGGGATTTCGAATTTGACGCCGCGGCGTTGCATGCGTCCCGCGGTTTCGGCGCCATAAGCGTCGCCAAATGGTTTCAGCAGGCGCGCGGCAAGCGTCGGGATTGGTTCCCACCAGAAATTCGGCGCGCGCCAGCCGATCATTGGCGGCCTGCGAGATAGGGTGCGATTGCCTGCATGACGCGAGCGGTGGCACCACTATGCTCCTCCGCGATGTGCGCCGCATTGCGCGCCGTGTGGCGGAGCGCTTGTGCATCCAAGAGAAGCGACGCGACCGCATTTCTCAAGGCTTGTCGGTCCTCGACAACAAATGCACCTTCGCCCGCGTCGAGAGCCGCATAGACTTCGCGAAAGTTCCCGACATGCGGCCCATGCAGGATAGCGCAATTCAGTTTTGCCGCCTCGATCGGGTTTTGTCCGCCTTTCGCCGCAAGCGAGCGGCCGATGAACGCGAGCTTGCAAAGCCGATAAATCAGGCCGGTCTCACCGAGCGTATCAACCAGATAGATTTCCGTATCATTGTCGAGCGTGGCGCCGCGCGAGCGGCGTGCCAGACGCAATCCTTTGCCGATCAACATTCGCGCGACGGCGTCTGCACGGAGCGGATGACGCGGGGCGATGATCGTCAGAAGCGCCGGAAGTTGCGAGCGCAGCCTCAGGTGCGTATCGGCGACGATCTCCTCTTCCCCACGATGGGTGGACACCGCCGCCCAGGCAGGCCGCGCCCCAATCCTTCCTGCGAGCTCGGACAGTTCTGCGGGCTCGGCCGGCGGCGGCGTCCCGTCGAACTTCATGTTTCCGACTACGCGGACGTGTTTTGTGCCCAGCGCGGCGAAACGCTCTCCATCTACTTGTGTCTGAGCCAGGCACAGATCGATCGATTTGAACACACCAGCGGCCGCCGTGCGTGCCTTGCGCCAGCGGTTGAACGATGGCAGCGAGAGACGCCCATTGACGACCACCAGCGGGATTCTCCGCTTGCGTATCGCACGAAAACTGTTCGGCCAAATTTCCGACTCTGCAAAGAGCACGATCTCGGGCTGCCAATGATCGAGGAAGCGCAGCACGTATTGATAAATGTCCAACGGGAAGAACTGATGGATGCTGCCCGCCGGCAGACGTTCGCCGAGCACGCTCGCCGAGCCGATCGAGCCGCTCGTCACGAGCACGTGAAACCGCCGTGCAATGAATTCTTCCAGGCAAGGCAGCAGCGACACACATTCGCCGATGCTGGCGCCGTGCATCCAGACGATGCGTCCATCCGGCCGCGCCTGTCTTGCAATCCCGCGGCGTTCATCGATCCGAGCGAGATCGTCTTTACCCCGGGCGATCCGGGTCCACAGAAACAGCGGAACGAGGGGCCGGCTAGCGGACGTGAGAAGCCAATAGATGAGAAGCGCCAGTGAGCGCTTCATCAGCTTTCAGGTTCGAGCAACCGGTGAAGATGCACGACAAAATAGCGCATCTGGGCATTGTCGACGGTCTGTTGCGCCTTTGCCTTCCAGGCGGCTTTTGCCTGCGCGAAATTTGGGAAGATGCCGACAATGTCGATCTGGGAGAGATCGCGGAAATGAGTGCTGCCGACGGCGTCGACCTCACCGCCGAAGACGAGATGCAGGAGTTGCGGTGATTGGCTTTCAGTGACGCTCATGGCCGGCCCTCACGTAGATCTCATCGCGGCGGCAAATGCTTTGCCCGGCGCGCCGCATTGACAAGTTCGGCATGGAATGAAGCCGGTCCCGCCGCAAGCGCGGCATGGCGCGGCGTCTCGCAATTGTAGCGCGGTTGACTGCCTTCGAGATCGGTCAGGCGTCCACCCGCCTCGTTCAGGATGAGATCCGCCGCGGCGATATCCCAATCGTAGGACTTGTCGCCGACAAGGCCCGCATCGATGCGCCCTGACGCAATGCGAACAAGCCGCATGGCGAGCGATGCCATTTTCGGAAACGGCACGACATCGGCGCCGGCATCGCGGACGCTCCCGACGAATCCCTGCGGGCCCGAGAGCGTGGCACCGTGCAGGGTTGTGCGCTGAGAAACGCGTATCGGTTCGGCATTGAGCTGCGCGCCGCGGCCGCGTGCGGCACTATATGTCTCTTCGATTGCCGGGGCATGGACCACTCCGGCGATCGGCCGGCCCTGATGCACAAGGCCGATCGACACCGCCCATTGCGGATCCCCGTTCGAGAAGCCACGCGTACCGTCAATCGGGTCGACGATGAGGACGAGCGGATTGCCCAGCCGCGCCGGCGAGTCGGCGATCTCTTCCGAAAGCCAGGCGGCGTCCGGCACGATATGGCGCAGGCGCTTTTCGAGGAGTCGATCGACGAGCAGATCGGCTTCGGTGACCGGCGAGCCGCCGGCTTTGTGGTTGATATTGGCGTGCGTGCGCTCGCCAGGGCGGAAGTAGCGCAGCGCAATCTCGCCAGCTTCGCGAGCCGCCTCGCTCAGCGGCTCGATGAGCGCCTCGGTGTCGATTTCAATCTGCAGGACGATTGCGCTCCGGTTCGAGCCGAGACCTAGAGAAGCCGCCGCTGTCATGCAAGCGACTTGCCCAGGCACAACCCGATCCCGAACGGAATCGTTCAAATTGCGTCGATTGGCCAAAATCGGCGTTACTTATGCCCGCAGAAACCGGGCTCAAAGGACTGATTTTACGGCCTGTTCACCACCCGGATTAGGCATTTGCGGGGCTCCCCGGCCGGTAAGTTTCGCAGGTCACGAACAAACCATGCGAGAGGCCCATGCCGCTTCAAACTACCTTCGGTACCGCGCTCACCCGGGCCGACGCTCGTTCCGATGATCGCCGGCGAGAGATCGCTTTCGCCGGTCGCTCCGTGGTGATCGCCCGCCGCCTCGCGGGCATTTCCATGCGCGTGCAAGTGCCGCTCGCGTCCTATCAGGGGGTGAGGCTGTCGCTCGGCACGGAAAGGGAAGGCGAAACCCTGCATACGATCGAGTTGCTGCACCGCGATCCAGATCTCTCGGTTCCGCTCGTCGAAGCCGCCGATCCGCGGGTGATTGCCAGCGAATGGTGTGCCTGGGCAAACTCGCTGTCGCTGCCGCGACTGTTCGAGGATTTCCCCGCGGATTGTTCGCCGGGCGAGTCAATTCTCGCAGCGCCGCGCCGTCGCGGCTCGGCTGTCGCAAAACGCCGCACCCGCTTCGCCCGCCGGCGCAAGACGGGCGCACAACAACGGCTTGCGGTCGGCTACAGCGGCGAGCGCGAGATCATCTCATACGAGTGATGCGTCAGAACAACGCCTCGCCTGCCATTATCCCGAGCACCAGCAGGATGATGAAGACGACGACGAAGATGAAGAACAGGATCTTGGCGATGCCGGCGGACGCTTCGGAAATGCCGGTGAAGCCGAAGGCTGCCGCAACGATCGAGATAATGAAGAAGAACAGTGCCCATTTGAGCATGTGAACTCTCCGGAGCTGCGCCGTGTCGTCATGCGCACAATGCAAAGATGACGCTTAT
>JAFASC010000140.1 GCA_019244955.1 Methylobacteriaceae bacterium
CGGCGCAAGCGAGATGAAGAGGACCAGCAAGCCGCCGAAGACGAGCAGCCGATATTCGTTGATGAAGCGGAACGTCTCGGGCAGCAGCGTCAGAACAATTGCGGCGATGGCGACCCCGAAAGTCGAGCCGATGCCGCCGATCACCACCATCGCCATCAGCATCACGGAGGTGATGAAGTCGAAGGCGTCGACATTGATGAATTGCGTGAAATACGCGTAGAGCGCGCCGGCAAGGCCCGCAAACGCCGTTCCCAATGCGAATGCGACAAGCTTGTAGGAAACGCTGTTGATCGCCGCGGTCGCGGCAGCGTCTTCGTCCTCGGCAACGGCGCGGAACGCAAAGCCCATCCAGCTCGCGTTTACATAGAGGCTCAGCGCGATCGTCGCGGCGGCAAAAAGCCCGATCATCACCATGTTGCCGCTCGCGCCTAATCCGGAGGCGGGAATGCTGCTGATCCCCATTTCCCCGCCGAGCCAGCCCTGCTTGCGAACGAAGCCGGTGAAGAGGAAATTGATTCCGATCGTCGTCACCGCGAGAAAGTCGCTGCGCACACGCAACGAGGCGAAACCGACGATCAGGCCGAGCACGCTGCCGACCAGGGTCCCCGCGATCAGCGCCAGCGGAAGGTTGCGTGTTGCGATCGCGACAAGCGCCGCGGCATAGGCACCGGCGCCATAGAACGCGCCGTGGCCGAGACTGATCTGCCCGCAAAAGCCACTGATGATGTTGAGGCTGACCGCCAGGATCACGTTGATCCCGACGATCGACACGAGGCTGACCGTATACGCGCTCATGCGGTGCGCGCGCCGGTGAAGCCCTGCGGGCGCGCCATGAGGATGAGGATCAGAGCCAGAAACGCGATCGCATCGCGATTCAAGTAGGAACCGATGAAAATCGTGCCGTAGGATTCGATCACGCCGAGGAAAAGGCTCGCGATGAGCGTACCGCGCACGCTACCCAATCCGCCGAGCACGATGATTGCCAGCGCCTTGTAGCTGACGACGTAACCGATCGTCGGATCGACGAAATTGTTGAGGAGCGCGATGAGGCCGCCGGCGATTCCAGCAAGGGCAGAGCCGATGGCAAAGTTGAGGTAGCGCACGCGTATAGGGTCGACGCCGAAGCTCGCCGCGATCCGCGGGTTCGACACCGTTGCACGCCAGGCAACCCCAATTCGGGTCCGCGTCGTGAACAGATGCAAGGCAATGAAGATGATGACGGTGACGATCAGCACCGCAACTTGCGAAAGGTTCAGCGTAATGCCGGCGGCATCGACGGTCTCGATTGCCAGCGGATTTCGAAGAAACGTTACGCCTTGCTCACCGAAAAGAATGCGAAAACCGTCCTGCATCAAGACAAGGAGGCCGATCGAAGCGATCATCGGCACATCGGGCCGATAATGCAGTAGCGGCTGGTAGAGAAGACGATAAATGGCGACGCCGCAGAGGGGGGTCACGACGATCGCCGCGACGAAGCCGGCTAGAATGCTGCCGGAGAGGTTCGCGACCAGCACGGTGACATAAGCGCCGAGCGCAAACACGGCAGCATGCGCAATGTGCAGGATGCGTAGAAGGCCATAGACCAGCGTCAGCCCAACCGCCATCAGCGCATACATGCAGCCGAAAACGACGCCGCTTATCGCCAGATCGACATAGAACACGAAGTCTGCGTACCCCGCCCCCGATTAAGCTAGTCTTCCGGCGGCGCCAAAACTTTCTTGTCGTCGATCGTGGAGAAATGGACGAACTTGCCGTCCTTCACCACGTCGACAGTCGCCGGCATGACGACTTCGTGGAGTTTGTTGAAGCCGACGAGGGTTTCGTTCAGCATCGGGAAGTCCTTGGTCGCCGCAAGCGCATCACGCACTTTAGCAGGATCGAGGCTGCCCGCCCGCTTCATCGCATCGGCAAGAATGTCGAATGAGGAATACACCTCAGCCGCGACGCCTTCCGGCGGATACCCCGCCCGCTTCTGGAACTCGGCGGTAAAGTGCTCGAGCTTCGGATCCTTGCGATAGCGATCGAAGCCGTCAATGACGTAGACACCCTCCGCCGCCGCCCCGGCAATCTCGATGAACTTGCCGGAATCGAAAGCCTGCGAGCCGACGATCGGGGCCTTGACGCCGCCCGCGCGTAGCTGCGCGACGAGCGGTCCGGCCGTAAAGAAATATCCCGTGGCGTAGATGACCTCGGGATCGTCGCGCTTGACGCCTGCGACGATCGGGCCGAACTGCCGGTCCTGCAGCGAATAATTGTATTTGTTGACGACCTTTATCCCGTACTTGTCGGCATCGCCGAGAAACCCTTGCAGCGTCGCCTCGCCGTAATCGTTATCCATGCTGATGACGGAGGCTTTCTTCAGTTTCAGCTTGTCGGCAATGAAATAGGCCGCGGCGCGTCCCTGCGGCGGGCCAAGCCGCACCAGGCGAAAGCAATAATCACCGGCCTTAGTGATGTCGGGGTGAACCCCATAGGCCGAGATGAAGACCACGCCCGCCTTCTGGAAGATCGGCGCGGCTGCGCGCCCGGCCGCGGAATAGCTGCCCGAAATCGCGAACTTGACGCCATCATCGCCGATCAGCTTGTTCGCCGTAAAGATCGCCTGATCGGACTTCGCCTGATCGTCGTAGGTGACGAGTTCGAGCTTCTGGCCGAGCACGCCGCCGGCGGCATTGAGATCGTCGACGGCAATCTCTGCTGCAATTTTGGACGACTTGCCGTCCGTCGCGGCCAATCCGGTGAGAGGTGCCTGGAAGCCGATCTTCACGTCGGCAAGCGCGGCCTGGCTCAAGAGCAAGGCAAGAACGCCGACAAGGCCGCGACCAAAGTTTAGCATTGTTGTTCCCTCGATTGCGTGGATGCGCGGGCCCGGGCAGCGAGGTGCGGCCCATATCGGGCGCGAGCATAAGCACATTCCGAGGAGCGCGAAAGAGGAGTGAATCTGGGCGGGCATTAACATCCTCTGAGATTGACCTTCACGCTCCACAACCGCCGCTGATGGCGACGCATGCCTGTGGCGCGCGGCCGCCCCTTGCGCGCGGCGACAAAGTTCTGAAAGGTGGCTTATCTGAGCTGCGCTCGGTCACGCTGCGCGGATGAGGCAAATATCCTGCGTCGGCCGAGGCGTCATTCTGGAGTAAATCGGATGAACGCGATCGATCGCGTCGTGCGGGGCCGGGTCGTTCTAGCGGACCAGATCGTCGAGGACGGTTTTGTCGCAATTGCCAATGGAAAAGTTGCGCAAATTGGGTGCGGCAAAGGTCCCGCCGCCGCGAGTGTCGAAAACTATCGTGACTGCTTGGTGCTTCCAGGCGCAATTGACGGCCAGGTCCACAGCCGCAGCCAAAAAGACCAGGAAGACTTCATCTGGTCCACCCGCTCGGCGGCCGCCGGAGGCGTCACCACGATCGTCGACATGCCGTATGATGACGGCGAGTTGATCTGCACAAGCGAGCGCCTGGCGCGAAAGGCCCGGGGCGCCGCGCAACAGGCGCGCGTCGATTTCGCGCTTTACGCTACATTGCATCCCTGTTCCGACGCGCGCGAGGTGCAGGAACTCGTCGATGCCGGTGCTTGCGCCTTCAAGTTCTCGACATTCGGCACGCATCCGGAGCGCTTTCCCCGCATACCGCCGCAACAGCTCTACCGCTTCTTCTCGGCTATTGCGCCGACCGGATTGGCCGCCGGGGTTCACAACGAGAACGACGAAATCGTCCGCGCGTCGATTGCCGCGGTCGAGGCCAGCGGTTTAACCGACTACCGTGCGCATGGCAGAAGCCGTCCGCCGATTTCCGAAACATTGGCGATGGCCGAAGTCTATGAGATCGGGCTGGCGACGGGATGTCCGGCGCATGTCGTTCATTGTTCGCTCGGCCGCGGTTACGAGCTTTGCGCCGCGTATCAGAAGCAGGGTGCGCATGCCTCGATCGAGGCGTGCATCCATTATCTCGTGCTCGATGAGGAGAGCGACGTCGCGCGCCTCGGCGGCTTTGCCAAGATCAACCCGCCGATCCGCTCCCGCGCCGAAGTGGAAAGCATTTGGAGGCATCTCGCCGGAGGCGACGTGACGATCGTCTCGACCGACCACGTCAGCTGGTCGCGCGACCGAAAGTCCGATCCGAACATGCTCAACAATGCCTCCGGGGTACCGGGACTGGAGGCGCTGTATCCGCTGCTGCTCAAAGGACTCGAGGAGCGCGATCTTCCCTTCACGCATGCTGCCAAACTTCTCGCGCGCAATCCCGCGCGGCATTTCCGGCTGTTCGAAAAAGGCGCGCTCGACGTCGGAAGCGATGCCGACATCACGGTGATGAAGCGCGCGCCCTACACTTATGAGGCGGCGGCAAGCGGACATAACGTCGTCGACTGGAGTCCTTACGACGGAATCGTGCTGCCTTGGCGTGTCGAGGCAACCTATCTGCGCGGGGAGCAGGTGTTTGACGGGCGTGAAGTGCTGGCTGACCCGGGGACCGGCCGGTTTACGACACCTGCGAGCGGACTTGCCCCGCGCCAGGCCGCGCTCGGCGCCGCCGCGTGAAAGCTTCCAATCTTCCGGTCGACGAGGCGCGCTTATGGTCGGACCTGATGGCACTGGCGCAAATCACCGAACCGAACAGGCCTTACACGCGCCGCTCTTTCACGCCGCTGTTTCTCGAAGGGCGCGCTTGGCTGAAACAACGCTTCGAGAGTGCCGGGTTGACGACACGCATCGATGCCGGCGGCAATCTTATCGGCCGCCGTCCCGGCGCGAAGCCGGCGAGCGGCACGATCGTCATCGGATCGCATTCCGATACGGTGCCCTCGGGCGGCCGCTTCGATGGCACAGCCGGCGTGCTTGCCGCGCTGGAAGTCGCCCGCGCGCTCGATGAGCGAGGACAGGTCCTCGATCACGATCTCGAGGTCATCGATTGCCTGGCCGAAGAGGTGAGCGCCTTCGGGCTCTCCTGTGTCGGCTCGCGCGCCATCGCCGGCGGCCTTAGCGCAGACATGCTGGCCTATGTCGGGCCCGACGGAGAACGCCTCGGCGATGCGCTGCGGCGCGTCGGCGGCGATCCAAGCCGCTTGGCGGAGGCAAAGCGATCCGATATCGCCGCCTTTCTCGAATTGCATATCGAACAGGGCCCCCTTCTCGAAAGCGAAGGCACGGACATCGGCATAGTCGAGACGATTGCCGGCATCACCCGTCTTGAACTGACGATCACCGGCCGCGCCGATCATGCCGGCACGACGCCGATGCATCTGCGCCGGGATGCGCTGCTTGCGGCGGCAGCGATGGTTTCTGCAGTGCGTGATCTCGCCCGCGATATTTCCGACCGCGGCGCCGGCTATTTTGTTGCGACCGTCGGCGAGATGCATGTCGAGCCGAATGCGGCGAATGTCGTGCCGGGTTCGGTACGCCTCGTTATCGATGCGCGCGCGGAGCGACACGCGACCATGGAAGATTTTGTTGCGCGGCTGCGCAAGACCATGCCGGACGTTGCCGCGCGCAATGGCGCCGAACTCTCGGCCATCGCGACATTGTCAGACGTGCTCCCGGCACGCGGAGATGCAGCGCTCTGTGAGGCGCTAGCGCAGGCGGCGGACTCGCTCGGCCTGACGCATCGCCGCATGGCGAGCGGCGCCGGCCACGACGCCATGCATTTTTCCCGGATCGCACCAGCGGCAATGGTGTTCACGCCTTGCCGCGGTGGACGAAGCCATTGCCCCGAAGAATGGGCCGAGCCCGGCGAACTCGCCGCGGGAGCGGCGGCAATCTTCGGCGCGATCCTGGCGATCGACCGCGGCGCGGTGAAGAACGAGAGGGGTTGACGAATGGGACGCGTTCTCAGGGCGGACGACGTGCAGGCCGCCGTCAAGGGCGGCTCCGTGTTTGCGGCCGGCGGCGGCGGCTGGGTCGACCACGGCCTCATGCTCGGCACGGCCGCAATCAATGCCGGCGAGCCGGAACTCGTGTCGATCGACGAAGTGCCGGACGATGCCTGGATCGCTACTGCCGCGGCAATCGGCGCGCCCGGTGGCACGACAGACTGGCAGATGCTCGGCGTCGACTACGTAAACGCCGTCAAATTGCTGCAGGAGGCGCTCGACGCGCCGATCTACGGCCTCATCATCGGCCAGAACGGCATGTCCAGCACGCTGAATGCGTGGCTGCCGGGCGCGATCCTCGGGACGAAGGTAGTCGATGCCGTGGGCGACGTCAGGGCGCACCCGACCGGCGACATGGGATCGCTCGGGATGGCCAATTCACCGGAAGTGATGATCCAAACTGCGGTGGGCGGCAACCGCGCCAACAATCAGTACATCGAGCTTGTCGTGCGGGGCGCGACGGCGAAGATTTCTCCTGTCTTGCGTACCGCCGCCGACATGGCCGGAGGCTTCATTGCCTCTTGCCGCAATCCCTTACGTGCCTCTTATGTGCGCGAGCACGCCGCGCTCGGTGGCATTTCGCTGGCGCTCTCGCTCGGCGAAGCGATCATCGCCGCGGAGCCGAAAGGCGGCAGCGCCGTGATCGACGCGATCTGCTCGACGACACGGGGATCGATCATCTTCGCAGGTCGCGTGTCGAACAAATCCATCGTCTACACGAAGGAAGCCTTCGATGTCGGTACCATCACTCTGACCAGCGGCAGCCAGAGCTGCCGGATTCATGTGATGAACGAATACATGGCTGTCGAAGACGGTGACGGCACGCGAATGGCGACTTTCCCTGACGTCATTACGACCTTGGACGAGTCCGGACGCCCCGTCTCAGCCGGACACGTGCGGGAAGGCGACAAGCTGCATGTCCTGCGCATCGCCAAGGACGTGATCCCCTTGAGCTCGAGCGTCAAAGACCCGAGCGTCTATCCGATCGCAGAAAAGGCGCTCGGCATCGCGCTTGCCGCGTATGCGCTCAAGGACGCGGCGTGAACCGCAGCTTCACGATCACCTCTCATAACGCGCTGCGTTGCCGCGGCTGGCGCCAGGAAGGATTGCTGCGGCTCCTCGAGAATGTGCTCGCCGTCGGCGAGGACCCCGAAAATCTGGTCGTCTATGCGGCGCTCGGAAAGGCGGCGCGCGATTGGGCCTCGCACGATGCCATCGTCGAGGCGCTGAAGACGATGGACGAGCAAGACACGCTCATTGTCCAGTCCGGCAAACCAATCGGCCTCGTTAAAACGCATCGCGACGCGCCGCTCGTCATCATGGCCAATTGCAACCTTGTCGGACAATGGGCCAAGGCGGAGGTGTTTTACGATCTGCAGGCGAAAGGCCTGATCTGCTGGGGCGGGCTGACGGCCGGAGACTGGCAGTATATCGGGTCGCAAGGCGTCATCCAGGGCACGTATGAAATCTTCATGCGTATCGCCGAGCGGCATTTCGGCGGCGACCTTGCGGGCCGTTTCATCCTGACAGCCGGACTTGGCGGGATGGGTGGTGCGCAGCCGCTCGCTGGCCGGCTCGCCGGCGCCGCCATCCTGTGCATCGACATCGACCCGGAGCGGATCGCCAAGCGCATCGCCGCCGGTTATCTCGATCGCGCGGCAACGAGCCTCGACGATGCGATCGCCGATATCCGAGACGCGTGTGCGCAGAAACGTGCGTTGTCGATTGGCCTCTGTGCCAATGCCGCCGACGTGTATCCGGAGCTTCTCGCGCGCGGCATCATTCCCGACGTGGTGACGGACCAGACATCCGCTCACGATCTCGTCTACGGCTATGTCCCGGCCTCGCGCTCGCTCGAGGAAGCGCGTGCTATGCGCAGGAACGACCCGAAGACCCTGATGGCCGAGAGCCGCGCTTCGATTGCGCGGCATGTCGAGGCGATGCTGGGTTTTCAGAAGAAGGACGCGATCGTTTTCGACAATGGCAATCTCATTCGCACGCAAGCGCGCGAGGGCGGGGTCGCGGACGCGTTCCAAATTCCGATTTTCACCGAGGCGTTCTTGCGTCCGCTATTTGCACGCGGCATCGGACCGTTTCGCTGGATTTCGCTGACGAACAGTCCGGCAGATATCGCGCGCATCGACGACCTCGTCGTGTCGATGTTTCCCGACAACAAAGTCTTGAGCAACTGGATACCTCTTGCGCGCCGGCACATTCCGATCGAGGGATTGCCGGCTCGCATCGCCTGGCTTGGGCACGGCGAGCGCACCGAGCTCGCGCTTGCGGTCAACGATCGCGTCCGGACCGGAAAACTCGATGGTCCGGTGGCGTTCACGCGCGATCACCTCGATGCTGGAGCCATGGCCCACCCCAACATCATGACCGAGAACATGAGGGATGGCTCCGATGCGATTGCCGATTGGCCGCTGCTCGACGCGATGATGCTCTGCTCTTCGAAAGCGGACCTCGTTGCGATCCATTCGGGCGGCGGCGGCTATTCGGGCTATATGACCAGCGCGGGTGTAACCCTTGTTGCGGACGGCTCGGATGATGCCGCCTCGCGGCTCACATTGGCTTTGTCGAACGACACGGCTCTCGGCGTGATGCGCTACGCCGATGCAGGTTATCCCGAGGCACTCGATGAAGCACGCGAGAGGGGAATCCGCCGCTTCGAATTCGAAGCGAGTAGCTGAGTGCGCGCAATCCGGACCCGCGCACCAATCGGCGTGGTGGCGCGCCCAAGGGGACTCGAACCCCTGTTTTCGCCGTGAAAGGGCGACGTCCTAGACCGCTAGACGATGGGCGCTGAGCGAGATGCCAAAAGGGGCATCGGAACGGCGCGGACATTAGCGTCGCCGCGTCGGCGCGCATGGGAGCGGTACGAGCAATCGAACAAGGGCGTCCTAGCCGCGCTCGTGCACGAGATAAACTTGCGGCTTGCGCAACGCGAGGCGGTGCGGCTCGAGCGTGAGAAGCCGCTCCCCTGATGCTCCGGAGGCCGGTTAGGCGGGCTCCGGCTGCTTGCGAAGACGACAAAAAATTTGTCAAGGCCTGATATCTGCGACCAGCCTCTCAATGGCGCTTCATTATCTCATAGCTTCCTTTCTTCGTCCCGATTGCTTGCGTGTTTCCCTCGAACACTGTTTTCAGCGGCGTATTCGTGATTTGTAGGTCCGCGTGCAACCCGTCGAATTTTCCGGTGCCTCCGGTCAGGGTGCACTGGGGGATTGCACACTGTTCAAAGATCTGGTCTCCGTCCTTATCAGCATAGGTACACCAGCCGCGCACCTCTAGTGGTTTATTCGAGGCATCTAATACGTTCGCGAACTCGCAGCGACCGCCCATCATGTGAAGGATGGGGTTGCCGTCGTTGTTAAACGCCGTCATGGAATAGTTAACCACAACGAACTGCTTCCCGTCACCAATTGACATTGGTTTCAGCGGGGTGGAGTTGGTCGCAGTGAACGTCACGTTTACATTGCCCTGCGGAGGCACGCTTTGGGCGTAAGCTGCATTCGCGCCCATGAGCAGCAACGGTGCTATAATTAGACGCATAATCACCCTCCGGTAGGTTTAATGCCGTGGAGCAGTTGGGCCGCAACGCTGCGGCAAGCGGTCAGTATCTACCGTCGTCTACACGAAACTGCCCGGTGGTATAGCACCGCTTCTCCGCCCGATCGCACCTCTTTTGCTCTCTCAGCACCTCGGCGTAGCGTGGGGTTTGCGGGATAGCTCTATAGCACCGCACGCCAGCTTGGATACAAAAGTTTGCGTATTGAACG
>JAFASC010000272.1 GCA_019244955.1 Methylobacteriaceae bacterium
GCGGCTGATGTCGGTCGGGCGGATCGCCTCGTGCGCTTCCTGAGCGTTCTTGGTCTTCGCGGTGTATTTACGCGGCGCGCCCGGCAGATATTGTTGGCCATATTCCTTGCCGATGACCTTGCGCGCGGCTGAAATCGCCTCGGGCGCCATGTCGACGCCGTCGGTTCGCATATAAGTGATGAGGCCGACCGTCTCGCCGCCGATATCGACGCCCTCATAGAGTCGCTGGGCGATCTGCATGGTCCGTGCAGGCGCAAAACCGAGCTTGCGCGAGGCCTCCTGCTGCAAGGTGGAGGTCGTGAACGGCGCGTAAGGGTGGCGCTTGGCGGGCTTCGCCTCGACCGAGCGCACCGTGAACGCTGCCTGGAGCAGGGCTGCTTTGAAGGCCTCGGCTTCGGTGCCCGTGCCGACATCGAGCCGGTTGATGCGCTTGCCGTCCGCGCCGACCAGCCGGGCGGTGAAGGGGGCGCCATCCTTCGTCTGGAGGTGCGCGACCAGCGACCAGTATTCGCGCGGCACGAATTTCTCGATTTCGAGCTCGCGATCGCAGACGAGCCGCAGCGCGACCGACTGCACCCGGCCGGCCGACCTCGCGCCCGGGAGCTTGCGCCAAAGCACCGGTGATAATGTAAAGCCGACGAGATAGTCGAGCGCGCGGCGGGCGAGATAGGCCTCGACCAAAGCCGCGTCGATCTCGCGCGGATGCTTCATCGCATCGCGCACCGCGTCCTTCGTAACGGCGTTGAAGACCACCCGCTCAACCCGCGTATCCTTCAGGACTTTTTTGCCGCGCAGGATTTCGAGCACGTGCCAGGAAATCGCCTCGCCCTCGCGGTCCGGGTCGGTCGCCAGGATCACGGTGTCGGCATCCTTCACCGCCTTGGCGATGTCGGAGAGGCGCTTCCCCGACTTGGCGTCGACCTCCCACTTCATGGCGAAATCGGCGGTGGGGTCGACCGAGCCGTCCTTTGAGGGGAGGTCGCGCACATGGCCGAACGAGGCGTAAACCTCGTACTCCTTGCCGAGATATTTCTGGATCGTCTTGGCCTTGGCGGGCGACTCGACGACGACGACGTTCATGCAGAATCCTTGAAGCGGCTCAGCTCGAAACTGGCCGTAGGCGCGGTGCGGCGGGTTATCAGAAAAAGCAAGCGCGGGGGAAGCCCGGCCCGGCGGGCGCGAAAATGGGGAGGAGAGGGCCGGGTGTCAATCGGGCGGCCAATGCGTCGGGCATGCGGCGCCGGAGACTATTGCTTCACCGGTCGAAAGGTGACATTGCTCTGGCTGTTAGCACTCACTTCTCGCGAGTGCTAAGCCGTAGGAGGCTCACCATGAAATTCCGTCCGCTACACGATCGCATCGTTCTCCGCCGGATCGAAGGCGAGGAAAAGACCAAGGGCGGTATCATCATCCCCGACAATGCCAAGGAGAAGCCGCAGGAGGGCGAAGTCATCGCCGTCGGACCCGGCGCCCGCGACGAGAGTGGCAAGCTCGTGCCCCTCGACGTGAAGGCCGGCGATCGGGTCCTGTTCGGCAAATGGTCGGGCACAGAAGTCAAGATCGACGGCGAAGACCTTCTGATCATGAAAGAATCCGATGTCATGGGCGTGATCGAAGGCGCCGCCAAAATGAAGAAAGCGGCCTGACCAGGCCGAACTCCGCTCATCCAAACCTAGGGAATAATCATCATGCCTGCCAAGGACATTAGATTCTCAACCGATGCACGCGACAGGTTGTTGCGCGGTATCGACACGCTGAACAATGCGGTGAAAGTCACGCTCGGCCCGAAGGGTCGCAATGTCGTGATCGACAAATCCTACGGCTCCCCGCGCATCACCAAAGATGGTGTCACCGTCGCCAAGGAGATCGAGCTCTCGGACAAGTTCGAGAATATGGGCGCGCAGATGGTGCGCGAAGTCGCCTCGAAGACGAACGACCTTGCCGGTGACGGCACTACGACCGCGACCGTGCTTGCCGCATCGATCATGAAAGAAGGCATCAAGCTCGTTGCCTCGGGCATGAACCCGATGGATCTGAAGCGCGGCATCGATATCGCCGTCACCGCGGTCACGAAGGATATCGAGAAGCGCGCCAAGAAGGTCGGCTCGTCAGAGGAAATCGGACAGATCGGCACGATCGCCTCCAACGGCGATACTTCAGTCGGCGAGATGATCGCCAAGGCGATGAAGAAAGTCGGCAACGAGGGCGTGATCACGGTCGAGGAAGCAAAAACCGCCGAGACCGAACTCGATGTTGTCGAAGGCATGCAGTTCGATCGCGGCTATCTCTCGCCGTACTTCATTACCAATGCCGAGAAGATGGTGGCCGAACTCGAGGACCCCTACATCCTCATCCACGAGAAGAAGCTGTCATCGCTACAGGCCATGCTGCCGATCCTCGAGGCGGTTGTGCAGGCCGGCAAGCCGCTGCTCATCGTCGCCGAAGACATCGAGGGCGAGGCGCTGGCGACGCTCGTCGTCAACAAGCTGCGTGGCGGCCTCAAGGTCGCGGCCGTCAAGGCGCCGGGCTTCGGCGATCGCCGCAAGGCGATGCTCGAGGACATCGCCATCCTCACCGGCGGCCAGATGATCGCCGAGGATCTCGGCATCAAGCTCGAGAACGTCACTCTGCAGATGCTCGGCCGCGCCAAGCGCGTTCGCATCGAGAAGGAGAACACGACCATCATCGACGGCGCCGGCAAGAAGAGCGACATCGAGGGACGCATCGCGCAGATCAAGGCGCAGATCGAGGAGACGACGTCCGACTATGACAAAGAGAAGCTGCAGGAGCGCTTGGCCAAACTCGCCGGCGGCGTCGCGGTGATCCGCGTCGGCGGCTCGACAGAGGTCGAGGTGAAGGAGAAGAAGGATCGCGTCGACGACGCGCTCCATGCGACGCGCGCCGCAGTCGAAGAAGGCATCGTTCCCGGTGGCGGGATTGCGCTCCTGCGCGCCAAGACCGCGGTCGGCAAGCTCACCAACGACAATGCCGAAGTGCAGGCGGGCATCAACATCGTCTTGCGCGCGCTCGAGGCGCCGATCCGTCAGATCGCCGAGAATGCCGGTGCCGAAGGCGCGATCGTCGTTGGCAAGGTTTTGGAGAACAAATCCGAGACCTACGGCTTCGACGCTCAAACGGAAGAGTATAGCGATATGCTGAGTGCCGGCATCGTCGACCCCGCCAAGGTCGTGCGGGTGGCGCTGCAGGATGCAGCCTCCATCGCCGGCCTGCTCATCACCACCGAAGCGATGATCGCCGAAGCGCCGAAGAAGGAAGCGGCAGGCGGCGGTATGCCGGGCGGTGGCGGCATGGGCGGAATGGGCGGCATGGGCGGCATGGATTACTGAGGCCGTCTCATCAGCTTCGAGAAAAACCGGGCGCGGCTCTCAAGGGCGCGCCTTTTCTTTGCCGTGCGCGTGCTTAGCCCGCCTTCGCCCGCAGCCTCAATGCGCGCATTTCCTCGAAACGTGCCGTCACGTCGCGTAGGATCGCCGCCATCCCGGTCATCGCGCCGGCTTCATCCTTCAGCGGCACGATGGTGAACTCGATCGACAGCCGCGTGCCGTCCTTGCGCAGCGCGGGGACGGAGAGAAGGTCGCCGTGCCCGTAACGGCTTTCCCCGGTGCGGATCACCTCGGTATAGCCGGTCCAATGGCGTTCCCGCAGGCGCTCGGGAATGATCAGATCGAGCGACTGCCCGATCGCCTCGGATCGCGAGAAGCCAAAGATGCGCTCGGCGCCGGGATTCCAGAAGGTGATCCTGCCGTCGCGATCGCTGGCGACGATCGCATCCGACATCGAGTGGAGCACCGCGCCGCCGAGTTGGCCTTCGAAATCCATGGGCTTAGACCGTCGCGGCGGGACGGAAGAACAGTCCTGCCTTCAGGCTATCGGCGATCTGGATCGCGCGGGAGTGCATGCCTTCGGCGAGATCGGGCGGCAGCGTTTCGCGACAGGCCGCATCGAACAGCGCCAGCCAGCGGCCGAACATTTGCGGCGAGATGCCTTCCACCTCCTTGTGCGCCTGGAAGGGATTTCCCTTGTAGCGGCCGCTCTTCAGCATCACCGCCGACCAGAAATCCTGGATCGTCGCCATATGGGCCGGCCATTCGTCTTTGCCGATCGCGCGCGCAAAAACCGGCCCGAGCTCGGGATCGGCACGCACGCGCGCGTAGAACAGGTCAAGGAGAGCGCCGATCTGCGCTTCGGAGAGGTTGTCGAACATCGCTCTGATAACCTGCTCGCTCAAAGACTGGTTCGCATCTCCAGCCACACGGCGTGGCACCCTTGCTCCGGCCGGCACAAGCTCCTACACCAGCTTTTTATGGCGCTTACTGCCGCGATATCCTCACCCCGGCCATTCTTCCCACACCGCCATCTCCTCGGGATAGAAGGCTTGTCGCCGCGGGACATCGTGACCCTCCTTGATCTTGCGGAAGAGGCAATCGAGGTCTCCAGGCAAATCGAGAAGAAGCGCACGACGCTGCGGGGGCGCACGCAGATCAACCTGTTCTTCGAGGCTTCCACCCGGACGCAGTCCTCCTTCGAGCTCGCCGGCAAGCGGCTTGGGGCCGACGTGATGAACATGTCGGTGGCGACCTCGAGCGTCAAAAAGGGCGAGACGCTGATCGATACCGCGATCACGCTGAATGCCATGCGGCCGGACATCATCGTCGTGCGTCACGCGCAGGCTGGCGCCGTGCATCTTCTCGCCCGCAAGGTCGATTGCGCCGTCGTCAATGCCGGCGACGGCGCGCATGAGCATCCGACCCAGGCGCTGCTCGATGCGCTGACGATCCGCCGCAACAAGGGCCGCATCGAGGGGCTCACCGTCGCGATCTGCGGCGACATCATGCATTCCCGCGTCGCCCGCTCCAACATCCTCTTGCTTCTGGCGCTCGGCGCACGAGTGCGCGTTGCCGGCCCCTCGACGCTGATCCCAAGCGGCATCGAGCGGCTCGGCGTCGAGGTGTTTCACGATCTTCGCAAGGCGCTAGACGGCGTCGACATCGTCATGATGCTGCGGCTGCAGCGCGAGCGCATGAACGGCGCCTTCGTGCCCTCAACCAAGGAATATTTCCGCTTTCACGGACTGGACGAGGAGAAGCTCGCGCTGGCCAAGCCCGATGCGCTCGTCATGCATCCTGGGCCAATGAATCGCGGCGTCGAGATCGACTCGATCGTCGCCGACGGCGCGCAATCGCTGATCCGGGAACAGGTGGAAATGGGGGTGGCGGTGCGCATGGCGGTCTTGGAAGCGCTCGCCCAGCACCTGCCGAACGGCTAAACGCCGACGGCGCTCCTTTTCGGCAGCTCGACATCGTCGCAGGGCTGCATGCCGGTCAACCCGGACGCTGCAGCATAATCCTCTTCATTGCGGAACAGCCAGCGCTGCCACACCGCGATGTCGCCGTTGTCGGGAAATCGCACCGTCTCGACGAGATGCTCGCCGCGCACCAGCTGCTCGACCCGGCCGCGTAGATCGTTGCTCTCCGTCAGCCGATGCCACAGGCAGAACCAGCTCTCCTCTTCGAGCAGCAACCAGGCCGGGCCGTGGACGACGATCGGCTTCGCACTCGGATCGGCCTGGGCCAAGAACTTTGCCGCCGCCTCGTTCACCGGGGCCGCTGTTCTCGTGCGCCCGGCATCGACCAGAATGCGTTTGTCGCCCTCGACCGAAACGGAACGAGCGCGTTTGCCGCGCAGGTGGCCGAGATAGGCCTTGCTGACGTGGATCGGCTGGCAAGTCTGCGAGCCCGGCTCGCAGAAGAGCGCACGGTAGACGGCCTGCCGCGGCGCCAAATTGCGCCGCCGTGCATGGTAGCTGAACATCGCCACTCCCAACGCTTTCCGGTTTGCATGAGGGCTTACCGGGTCCCGCCTGAACGCTTCGTGGCTCGATCGTTCACGTGCGGTTTATCCAATCTCTGAAACACGGCAGGCTTGGGCATTGATCCGCGGAGGCTTGGCTTTTTCTGGGGGTTTGGTTGCTAGCCCCAAGCTCGTCCGTTAATCACGACGCCCATGTCCCACTCGCCTCTGGCGTTCGTTAATGCGCGCCTCGTCGATCCGGGCGCGCTCACGGAGGCGCGCGGCGGCGTGCTCGTGTCGGACGGGGTGATCGCGGGTGTAGGCGAGGCCATCCGCGCCGACGTGCTGCCGGAAAGCGTGCGGGTGATCGATTGCCGCGGCGACGTTGTCGCGCCGGGACTGATCGACCTCTCCGTCTTCGTCGGCGAGCCTGGCGCCGAACACCGCGAGACGATTGCGACGGCGACCGCGGCGGCAGCCGCCGGGGGCGTCACGACCGTGGTCGCCAACCCGGCGACCAATCCGCCGATCGACGATCCGGCTGTCGTGGACTTTCTGCTGCGGCGGGCCCGCGACACCGGGCGCGTGCGCGTTCTGCCGGCCGCCGCCCTGACGAAGGGGCTCGCCGGGAAGGAAATCGCCGAAATCGGTCTGTTGCAAGCGGCCGGCGCGGTGGCATTCACCGACGGCTCGCGCTCGGTGATGAGTGCACAGGTGTTCCGGCGTGCGCTGACCTACGCGCGCGATTTCGACGCCCTCGTCATGCATGCGACCGAGGATCGCGAGCTCGTCGGGGAAGGCGTGATGAACGAGGGCGAGTTCGCCTCGCGTCTCGGCCTCGCCGGCATTCCACGCGAAGCCGAGACGATCATGCTCGACCGCGACCTGCGCTTGGTCGAACTGACGCGGGCACGGTACCACGCGGCGCTGATCACAACGACTTTATCGCTCGAGCGCTTGCAAGAGGCGAGAGATCGTGGGCTCTCGGTCACGGCGGCAACTTCGATCAATCACGTGACGCTGAACGAAAGCGATATCGGCGATTATCGCACCTTCCTGAAACTGGCGCCGCCGCTGCGGCACGAACAAGAACGCGCCGCGCTTGTCGAAGCGATTGCCTCCGGTTTGATCGATGCCGTCGTGTCGGACCACAATCCGCAGGATGTCGAGACGAAGCGGCTGCCGTTTGCGGAAGCCGAATATGGTGCGGTCGGTCTCGAGACGATGCTGTCTGCGGGTCTTCGCCTCGTCCATTCCGGCGATCTTTCGCTGCCGAAGCTCTTGCGCGCAATGTCGACGCGCCCCGCCGAAATCCTGCGCCTGCCACAAGGTCGGCTCACGCGCGGGGCGCCCGCCGATCTCATTCGCTTCGACCCCGACGAGCCGTTCGTGCTCGATCCCGCGACGTTGCGTTCGCGCTGCAAGAACACGCCCTTTGATGCGGCGCGTCTGCTAGGCCGCGTCAAGTACACGCTGGTCGCCGGCGAAATCGTGCACGAGGAGACTTGATGTCCGCGGCGCATGCATTTGCGATCTTGCTGGCGCTGATCGGCGGTTATGCGCTCGGCTCGATTCCGTTCGGCCTCGTACTGACGCGGCTTGCTGGGACGACGGACATTCGCGGCATCGGCTCGGGCAATATCGGTGCGACGAATGTATTGCGCACGGGTCGCAAGGATCTTGCCGCCGCGACAGTCATCTTGGATGCGTTGAAGGGCACGATCCCGGTGCTGATCGCCTGGCGTTTCGGCCTGTATCCTGCAATGGCGGCGGCGCTCGGCGCGCTCTTGGGCCATCTGTTTCCGCTGTGGCTCGGGTTTCGCGGCGGCAAGGGCGTGGCGACTTTCGTCGGCTGCATGATCGGGCTTTACTGGCCGGCGGCTTTAGCTTTCGCGATCGTGTGGATAGCGGTTGCTTTCATCACCCGCTATTCGTCGGCGGCGGGAATTGTCGCGGCGGTCGCAAGCACGATCGCGCTTGCGTTTCTCCATTCCGTCGCGCTTGGGGCATGCGGCGTGTTGATGGTGCTTCTGATCCTATGGAAGCACCGCGAGAACATCGCGCGGCTGCGCGCGGGGACGGAAACAAAGATCGGCAAAAAGGCCTGATCTCACCGGCTCCGCGTCAGGCTCACCGAAACGTCGCGGATATCGCCGCCGCTCGGCCGGATGCTCACGGATTGTCTGTTGCCGCTCGTCGAAATCGACAGACCGGCGCTGAAACCGGATCCGCTTACGGCTACTTCGATCGCGCCGCCGCCCATCCGGCCGGAGACGTTGCCGGAGACCCCGCGCGTAACTTCGGTCCAGGTTCCTGAGATCGCACCACCCCGGTCGACAATGTCGGCTGAGACCTGGAAATTATAGCTGTCGCTGGCGCAGCGCAGATCCTGATGCAAGGAGTTTGGCCCTGCGAGCGAATAGTTCACGCGGCACCGAATGCGCTCGCTGCCGCTCGTCGTTGCGATCGTGCCGGAGCCGACCCAGGAGCCTGCAAACTGGGCGAGACCATCGCCCCGCTGTGCGAGAGCAGCCGGCGCCGCGGCGAGAGCCACCGTCGCTGCGGCTCCGAACATCGCGAAGCGGATCGTTTTCGGCTGTCTTCCAACTGAACGCTCTGATCTCACGGAGTCCCCCAAAATTGTTCTGCACCCCTACGCGTTTGCAGGCGGGTTTGATCTAGGCCCGCCGCCGCAAAAGCCAAGGTTCGCGCAAGCCATAGCGACAAGCTTCGCCGTTGCATGTGCGAAATCGCACCCTGACGCGTGACTACGAGATCATTCCGCCGCGATGCCGATCCTGCCCGCCTCGGCGGCTCCGATGTTGACGGCGATCTCGCCCAATCTATCGATCCCGCCGGTGATGCGGTCGCCAGGGACAACCGGCCCGACGCCCTCCGGCGTGCCCGTCATGACGAGATCGCCCGGCATGATCTTCATCGAGCGCGACAGGAAGGCGATAATGTCGGCGATCGGCCAGATCATCAGCGACAGGTCGGAATCCTGTTTCACCTTGCCGTTGACGGCGAGCCAGATGCGGCCCTTGTCGAGGCGCCCGACCTCCGAGGCATTGTGGATCGCCGAGACCGGCGCCGATTGGTCGAAGGCTTTGCCCCAATCCCACGGCCGGCCCATGTCTTTCGCCTGACCCTGCAGGTCGCGGCGGGTGAGGTCGATGCCGCAGCAATAGCCCCAGATGTAATCGAAGGCGCGCTCCGGCTCGATGTTCGTGCCTTCGCGCCCGATCGCCAGCACGAGTTCCATCTCGTAGTGCAGGTTCTTGGTCTCCGGCGGGTACGGGATCGTCGCGCCGCTCTCGACGACGGCATCGGCGGGCTTGGTAAAGAAGAACGGCGGCTCCTTGTCTGGGTCCTTGCCCATCTCGCGCGCATGCGCCGCATAATTGCGGCCGACGCAGAAGATGCGCCGCACCGGGAAACGCGCCGACTCGCCGACGATTGCGACGCTCGGCGTGGTGAGAGGGAAGACGAAGGACATGAGCGCCTCGGTTCACGTAAGGTGAGGCGCTGATAATTAGGTGAACGGGTGCAGCTTGGGAAGCGCTCACCCGCCTTACGCGGTTCGCACGCGCATCGGCTGGCGCTGGCCGGCCTTGCGGCGCGCGTTGCGGCGGATCACGGCGATAAGGGTCATGACCAGACCGGCGCCGAGCGCGTACCAGCACGGGCGCAGCATCGTGATGTCGAGATCGGCTTCGAGAACGAGGCGTGGATCGACCCCGGTCAGCAGCGCAAACCATCCGGCTTCGATCAGCGCGGTTGCGAGCGCGACGCCGAGCGCAACTCCGGCGACCGCCAGGGGGTTCTCGGCATTGCCGTAGCGCTTCAACAGCCGCAGCGAGATCAGAAGCACCGCAAAGGAAGCAATGATCGTCGCATCGGTGACATCGATCTTCGACTGCAGGAAAGCATGGATGATGGCAAGCGGCGTCAGAAAAAAAATGATCTTGTGCAGCTTCGTCCACTTTTCCGCGCCAAGACGTTTGATCGAGGCGTCCGTCGAGGTCGCGGCGAGGATGCACAGACTGACCAACGCCGTGAAGCCGATCAGCAGATAGATGCGCAGCGCGATCTCCGTGGCGACGCGGATGAGATTGAAATGCTGGTCGACGACAAACAGCGAGAAATGCAGCACGGCATAGGCGAAGGTGGTCAGGCCGAGATAGCGGCGGATGCCGATCAGCTTCGGCCATTTGCCGAGCACGCGCAGCGGCGTGACCGCCAGCGTTGCGATCAAGAAGCGGATGGTCCAGGTGCCGGTGAAGTGCAGCGCCTCGTTGATCGGCCGCGACCCGAGATCGTGCGTGAGCGTGCGCTCGACGAGCCACACAGCCGGGATGATTGCGGCGATCAGCGCCGCAACGCGCAGCCAGGAAAATGCACCGGTTCTGTCGCGCCACAGGACCATAGGCCAGAATCTCCTCGAACGAGCTCGCTGCTTATATAGACAAAGCGGGCGAAAAGAATCTCACAACGCCGTGAGAGGTCGTGAGTGTCTCATTCGGCCGGAACGCTTGCCGCAGCGGCGACCGGCTCGCGGACGCGCCGGCGCCGGTTGTGCACCTTATCGAGCAACAGATAGATGACCGGGGTCGTGTACAGCGTTAGTACCTGCGAGACGAGCAATCCGCCGGCAATGGTGATGCCGAGCGGCCGCCTCAGATCCGAGCCCGGGCCCGAGGCGATAATCAGCGGCAGCGCACCGAAAAGTGCGGCGAGCGTCGTCATCAGGATCGGCCGGAAGCGCTCGAGGCAGGCGTCGCGGATCGCATCGAGCGGCGCGGCGCCGCGCCGGCGTTCCGCGTCGAGTGCAAAGTCGACGAGCATGATGCCGTTCTTCTTGACGATGCCGATCAAGAGAATGATGCCGATGAAGGCGATGATCGACAGATCGGTGTGCGTCCAGTTCAGCGCGAGCAGCGCGCCGAGGCCGGCGGAGGGCAGGGTCGAGATGATCGTCAACGGATGCGCCAGGCTCTCGTAGAGCACGCCGAGCACGATATAGACGGCCAAGAGCGCAGTGACGATGAGCAACGGCTGCGCGCCGGCGCTCGCCTGGAAGGCCCGCGCGTCGCCGGCGAAATCGGCCTGCAATCCATCCGGCAGATGCATGCTCGCCATCACGTTGGTGATCGCCTGTGTCGCGTCGGCGAGCATCATGTCCGGCGCAAGATTGTAGGTGATCGTGATCGACGGGAATTGGCCCTGGTGATTGATCACCAAGGCGGCGGTGCGCGTCTCGACCTTGCTGACGGCCGAAAGCGGCACCTGCGTGCCGGTATTGCTCGGCACGTAAACCTGGTCGAGATCGCGAGGCGATTTCTGCAGGTTCGGATCGATCTCGATGACGATGCGATATTGATTGCGCGGCGTGTAGACCGTCGCGATCTGACGCTGCGCGAAGGCATCGTTCAGCGTGTCGTCGATCGCCTGCACCTGTACGCCCAGCCGCGAGGCAGCAGCGCGGTCGACGGTGACGTTCGCCTCCAGCCCGTTCGATTCACGGTCGGTCGAGACGTCGCGCAGGCCGGGGATTTGGCGGATGCGCTCCAGGATGGGCGGCACGTTGCGGGCGAGCTCGTCGAAATCCTGATCCCACAGAGTGAATTGGTATTGCGCCTTGCTTTGACGCCCCCCGATGCGCAGATCGGCGGTCGGCACGAGGAAGGTGCTGATGCCTGCCACGTGACCGAGCTTCTGGCGCAGCCGCTCGGCAACGCGGGTGATCGGCAGGTTGTCGCGCTGTTCGAGCGGCTTGACGCTGATGAACAGTCGCCCCTGATTGACCGAGGCGTTGAAGCCGGACGATCCGACGGATGAGCCGACACTCGCCACCGCCGGATCGGCGCGCACGATGTCGGCAGCGCGCTGCTGCAGTTTCGTCATCGCCGAGAAAGAGATGTCGCTTGCGGCCTCGGTCATGCCGAAGATGAAGCCGGTATCGTCTTGCGGGAAAAAGCCCTTCGGCGTTTTGACGAACAGGACGATTGTTGCGGCGACGGTGGCGAGCGCGACAAGAAGCGTCCAGCCGCGCCGCCGCAGCACCACGTCAAGACTGGCGGCATAGGCCGCAATGACCCGATTGAGCGCACCTTCGACAACACGGTCGAGCCAGGTCACGCGCGTGTCGTGCTTGACGAAATGCGCGCAGATCATCGGCGTGATGGTCAGCGAGACGAAGGTCGAAACAACGATCGCGAAGGCCAGCGTGACCGAGAATTCGCGGAACAGCCGGCCGACAAGTCCGCCCATGAACAGAAGCGGCGTGAACGCCGCAATCAGCGACAGCGAAATGGAAAAGACGGTAAAGCCGATCTGCCGCGAGCCGGCGCGGGCGGCCTGATAGGGCGTCATCCCGCCCTCCATGTTGCGGAAGACGTTCTCGATCATGACGATCGCATCGTCGACGACAAAGCCGACGGAAATGACGAGCGCCATCAAGGAAATGTTGTCGATGGAGAAGCCAGCGCACCACATCGCCGCGGCAGTTCCGGCGAGCGACAAGGGCACGGTCACGCCGGCCGCCAGCGTTGGCGGCGTGCGCCGCAGAAACACATACACGACCAGCATGACGAGGAAGATCGTGACGGCAAGCGTCAGCTGCAATTCGGAGACGCTGGCACGGATCGTCTTCGTGCGGTCGGTAAGGACGTCGATATTGATGCCGGCGGGAATCCAGCGCTTCAATTCGGGAAGCAGCGTATAGATGCGGTCGACGGTGTCGATCACGTTCGCGCCTGCCTGTGTGGTGACGACAAGCAGGACCGATGGCTTGCCGTTGAACGTCGCCGACGAGCGCGTGTTGCGCACGCCTTGCTGGATGTCGGCGACAGAGGAGAGGCGGACGCCGGCGCCGTTGGCGTTGCGCACGATGAGATTGGCGAAATCCTCCGGCCGCGTCAGCTGGCCGTTGGCGCCCAGCGAATGGGCGCGTTCGTCACTGTCGATGATGCCGAGCGGCGCCAGCGAATTCGCGTTGGCGATCGTATTGCGGATGTCTTCGAGACTGACGCCCATTGCGGCGAGGCGCTGCGGATCGGCGCGGATGCGCATTGCCGGCTGGTCCGCGCCGTTGACGCTGACCTCGGCAACCCCGTCGACCTGCGACAGCCGCTGTGCCAGCACGGTGTCGGCGGCGTCATAGATGGCGCTCGCGCCGAGCGTGTCGGACGTCAGAGCGAGAACCAGGATCGGCGCTGCGGCGGGATTGGTTTTCCGGAATATCGGCAGCGTTGGCAGATCGGATGGCAGATCGGTTGCAGCGGCATTGAGAGCGGCCTGCACGTCGCGGGCCGCGCCATCGGCGTTGCGTGACAGGTCGAATTGAATCGTGATCATCGACGTGCCGAGCGAACTCACCGACGTTATCTCGGTGACGCCCGCGATCTCGCCGAGGCGGCGCTCCAGCGGGGCAGCGACGCTCTTCGCCATCGTCGCCGGATCGGCGCCGGGACGCGACGCGGTAACGCGGATGGTCGGAATGTCGACCGAGGGAAGGCTCGCGACCGGGAGAAGCCGATAGGCAACGATGCCGACGAGCAGAATGCCGATCGAGATGAGAATCGTGCCGACCGGGCGGCGGATGAAGACGTCCGAAAAATTCATTCGGCCGCCTCGCGCCTCACCGGCGGCTCTTCGTCCTCCATGACGGCCTGAAGGCGGGGACCCGAAACACGGTGCCTCAATCGCTCAAGCACGAGATAGATGACTGGCGTCGTATAAAGCGTGACCAGCTGGCTCAGCAGAAGCCCACCGATGATCGTGATGCCGAGCGGGATGCGCAGCTCCGATCCGGTACCGTGGCCAAGCGCCAAAGGCAGCGCGCCAAACAGCGCTGCAAGCGTCGTCATCATGATCGGCCGGAAGCGCAGGAGCGAAGCCTCGAGTATCGCTTCCTCGGGCGGCAGACCGCGCGTTCGCTCCGCATCGAGCGCGAAGTCGATCATCATGATCGCGTTCTTTTTTACGATGCCCATGAGCAGAACGATGCCGATGAGCGCAATCAGCGACAGGTCCATGCGGAAAAATATGAGCGCGAGAAGCGCGCCGACGCCGGCGGAAGGCAGCGTCGACAAAATCGTGATCGGATGGACGGCGCTTTCGTAGAGAACGCCTAGCACGATGTAGATGGTCACCACCGCGGCGAGGATCAGCCACGGCTCGCCCTTGAGCGAACGCGCAAACTCGGCGGCGTCACCGGAATAGCTGCCGGTGACCGAGCCGGGCATGCCCGTTGCGCGCTCAGCCTGCGAGACGGCCGCGACCGCATCGCTCAACGAGGCGCCATCGGCCAGATCGAAACTGATCGTGACCGCGGGAAATTGCTCCTGATGTCCGATCGAGAGCGGCGCCGTCCTGTTCTCGAAACGCGTGAAGGTCGCGAGCGGCACTTGGGTGCCGTAGATCGAGCCAACATACAGCTTTGATAAAGCCGCGGTGTTTTGCTGGTATACGGGCGAGGCTTCCAGGATCACACGATATTGGTTTGCCTGGGCATAAATCGTCGAGACCTGGCGCTGGCCGAAGGCATCGTAGAGCGCGTCGTTGACCGCCTGCATCGTCACGCCGAGCGTGCCCGCTTTCTCGCGATCGACGGCGAGCTGGTAGCGCAGTCCGCCTTGCTCTGCCTCCGATGCGACATTCATCAAAACGGTTGAATGGCGCAGCTCTTCCGCCAGCCGGTCTGCCCATGTCGACACCTCGTCCTGGTTCGTGCCGGTAAGCGTGTATTGATATTGCGCGCGGCTCGCCCGCGTCGTGATCTGGATGTCCTGCACGCTTTGGAATGTCGCGCCGATCTGTGGAACGTCGGCGGCGTCGGCCTGCAACTGCATGACGATTTCCTGCGCATTGGCGTGGCGCGCATTGCGTGGCTTCAGCGTGATTGCGAGGCGCCCCGCATTCGGCGTCGCATTCTGCGCACCGACGCCTACCGTCGAGATGACGCTGGCAACGTTCGCATCGCGCCGAACACGATCTGCGAGCACATTCTGCAGCCGCGTCATCTCGGCGAATGAGACGGTCGGCTCGGCGGAAGTCGTTGCAATGATGAGGCCGGTATCCTGCGGCGGCAGAAAACCCTTGGGAATGGCGATGTAGAGGTAAAGAGTTGCTGCCAGCGTCCCGAATGTGACGAGAAGCATCAACCCGCGATGCGCCAGAACCCATTCGAGGCTGGCGCGGTAGCGGTCGAGCACATAATCGAGCGCATGTCCTGCGGCCGAGAAGCGGGTCGCACGCTGGGTGTCGCGGCGGCGCAAGAGCCGCGCGCACATCATCGGCGAGAGGGTGAGCGAAACAACCGCCGACGTGACGACGGCAATCGTCAGCGTCAGCGCGAACTCGCGGAACATCCGGCCGACGATGCCGGTCATGAATAGAAGCGGGATGAACACGGCAATCAGCGAGAATGTCAGCGAAATGACGGTAAAGCCGATCTCGCGTGCTCCTTCGAGCGCGGCGGTGAACGGGTCTTCGCCGTCCTCGATATGGCGATGGATGTTCTCGATCATGACGATCGCGTCGTCGACGACGAAGCCGGTGCCGATCGTCAGCGCCATCAACGACAGATTATCGAGGCTGAAGCCGCAGAAATACATGATGCCGAAGGTCGCGATCAGCGAAAGCGGCAGCGCCACCCCGGCAATGACGGTGGCCTGCCAGGTCCGCAAGAAAAGCAGTACGACCAGCACGACGAGCGCCACCGATACGATGAGCGTGAACTGCACGTCGTGGATCGAGGCGCGGATCGTCTGGGTGCGATCGTGTACGATCGTCAGTTTGACGCCGGCGGGAAAAGTTTTCTGCAGCTTGGCGAGCTCGCTGGTCACGCGGCCGACCGTCTCGACGACATTCGCGCCGGGCTGGCGCTGGACGTCGACGATGACGGCGGGCTTGCCGTTGAACCAGCCGCCGATCTTGTCGTTCTCGAGCCCATCGAGGACGTCGGCGAC
>JAFASC010000274.1 GCA_019244955.1 Methylobacteriaceae bacterium
ATCAATCAATCGATAGCCGTAAGTCGGTTGCGGCGTGACGATGAGTTCGGCACCGGCCGCCACTGTGCCGCGCACCGGCGCAAGCTGCCGCGCTGGCCGTTGCTTGAAATCCTCGGCAACGAGAATGCCGCCGCGCCGCGTGAGCTCCGCAACGATATCGCGTCCGAGCGGCCCCTCGAAGACATTCTCGCGATCGCATGCAAACGCTTCGAGCAGCCGACCCAAACCGGGCAGCCGCCTGACCTCGCCGATATCCGGAATGCGCCCGTTTGGCGCATAAGGATTGCCGGGCGAGAATCTCGCCAAGGTAGCGGCGGCTTCGACGACATAACTCCGCGCGACCCGCGTCCAGGCGAGGCCCTGCTTTGAGGCCGCAACCGCCGGCGCGACAAGCCGCTCCAGCCCGAGCCGCGCAAAGGAATGGAGCCTCGCATAACCGTGCGGTGCACCCGGCACGCCGACGGAGCGCGGGCCGACGCGCTCGAGTGCTGCACCCTTTGCCAATGCGCTCGGGCCCGCGCCGACGCTCACGACAGAGGTAAAGTCGCCGCCGCCGACGCGAAAAAGCGCGACGAGATCGCCGAACAATCCCGCCTTCATCGGCAGGGCGACCGTCTCCATGAAACAGGCGGCGAGCGCTGCATCGAACGCGTTACCGCCGGCGGAAAACGCAGATGCTCCCGCGGTTGCCGCCGCCGAATGCGCAGCGGTGACCACTTTCGGTCCGCTGGCAGTAGCCATTTCGCGCACGCGGTCTAGGGCTGACATCAAAATTTGAGCCCGGTGAACTTGATCTGCGAAAGCTCTTCGATCGCGTAACGCACGCCCTCGCGTCCGGTGCCGCTGCTTTTCATGCCGCCGAACGGATACATATCGAGGCGAAAACGGCTCGCTTCGTTTACCCACAGAGATCCGACTTCGAAATCTTCGGAAAATCGCATCGCCGTCGCGATGTCTCTGGTAAACACCGCGCCTTGCAGGCCGAATGGCGAGTCGTTGGCAAGCGTCAGGGCTTCCTCGGTGTTGTCGAAGGGCTGTACGAGGGCAAGCGGGCCGAACACCTCTTCTCGCCAGAGCCGACTGTCTAAGGGAACGTCGACGAGAATGCCGGGCGACACAAAACAGCCGTTGCACGTCGGCTCGAGAACAGCGCGCCCGCCGCGGGCAATGGCATCTTCATACATCGACATAATGCGTTCGGCAGCGCCGATATGTACCACCGGCCCGATATCTGTCGCTGTATCTTCTACCGGGCCGACCTTCAGCTTCTTCGCCGCGGCGATGAAAGCGTCGAGAAACTTTTCGACGGCCGGGCGCTGCACAAGCACGCGCTGCGCCGAGATGCATTGTTGGCCGCTCGCCTCGAACGCAGCCGCGGCGATCTTGGCTGCCGCCTCGGCAATGTCAGCATCGCCCATGACAATGTTGGCGGCATTGGAGCCGAGCTCCGCGACGAACTTCTTGTTGCCGGCAGAGCGCATCAACGCTTCGCCCGCGTCGGTGCCGCCGGTAAAGGTCACGGCGCGCACGTCGCGATGCGAGACGAGCGCAAGCGCACTCGCCTTATCGCCGGTGATGACATTGAACAGGCCCTTCGGCAGGCCCGCATCCGTGAATAGACGCGCCAGCGCCAGCGCCGACCGCGTTCCCGCCGGCGCTGGTTTGGCGACGATCGCATTTCCGGCGGCGATCGCCGGGCCGACTTTTTGGACCAGCAGATTGATCGGCGCGTTGAACGGCGTGATCGCGCCGACGACGCCGTAGGGAACACGCCGGGTGAAGCCGAGATGCCCCGCGCCGAGCGGTGCGGCATCCACCGGCACCATCTCACCTGCGAGGTGGAGCACTGAGGCAGCGCAAGCTTCGAGAAATTCGGCGCCGCGTTTCGCTTCAAATCGGGCCGGCCGGATCGGCTTGCCAACGTCCTGACAGACGATGAGCGCCAAGTCCTCGGCGGCGTTGGCGAGCGCCGCTGCCATCGCACGCAGCCATTGCGAGCGCTGATGCAAGGTCGAGCGGCGGTTCTCGCGAAACGCGCGCGCGGCATCGGCGACGGCGGCAGCGACGCCTCGTTCGCCGGCTTCGACGAGACGCGCCCCGATGCGTCCGTCAGTCGGACGGATGAGTTCGAGGATCGTGCCATCGTGCGCTTTGGTCGCGCCGCCGATGAACGACGTTAGGCTTGGCGGGGGCTGGATTGTCATGTCGCTTCGCCGAACGCCGTCCTTCAGGCCGCGGTGGTCGCTTTGCGCAGACGCTGAATCTGCATGTTGGCGAGGAATGGAACGAGCGGATGCGTGCCCATGGCGACGATCGCCGGCACATCGAGATTGATCAGGGCGGTGCGCTGATGGTCAGGCAGTCCGAACTGATCGGCATATTCCGCTGCATTGCGCAAATAGGAGTCCCGCTTTGCCTGGTCGTGGGCGAGACCGTGCAAGGCGTTGGTAAGCTGCACCAATTCAGGTCTGATCGACGGATAATGCGCCTCGTGCTGCTCCGCCGCGGAATCGATCCAGGCGAGCGAAGCGTAATCGTGATGCCAGCTCGGGTCCATCGATACGACGTCGGGCTTCCGCTCGCCGAGCGCGCCGGCGGCACAGGCCCAGCAGCGCAGCTCGATATTGCCAGTCCGATCGAGTTCGGCTTCGTCAAAACCGATCAGCGACTTCAGATTGCCTTCGGTGAGCTTCGCAAGAACCTTGTGGTCCCAGTCGAGTTCAGGGTTGCTGTATCTGTCGGTGCCGGGAAAGTGCGACATACCGCCGGATGATAGGATAACGGTGCGCAATCCCATCGCGCTGACAGCGCGTGCGACCGCTTGGCCGAATGCATAGCAACGCTCCATTGTCGGTTGCGGCGGGAGGTACGCGTTGACGTAGATCGGCAGGACCGGATCCGTAACGCCGAGATGCGTCAGCGGAATACCGATCGCATAATCAATCGCCGCGGTGCTCGTGAAGGCCGGGTCGAATCCTTGCCGATACAGCTGGCGCACGAGCTCGAAGCCGATCTCGCTGGGGATCTGCCAGTGGAATTTGCGTCCGGCAAATTCGCCGCGTGCTTCGCCGCCGACGTGGATGGTAAAGGGCGGTGCGGAATTGTGAAAGAACTGTTCGGCATGATCGTTCGAGAACATCAGCCAGAGATCGGGCTTCTTCGCCTTGAGACGATCACCGATCTCGCGTCCAATCTTCTGCACCGCTGCGATGATCTCCTTCGGCTCGGTATCCGGCTGCGTGAAAAACTGCGGCGCATGCGGCAACATGGCGCCGCCGATGATCGTCGAGCGACTCATCCCTATCTCTCCCGTTCAGACGCCGACGCTGCTTTGAAGCGTGTCGGCTGCATGTTTGATCGATCGCACTATGCCTTGATAGCCGGTGCAGCGGCAAATATTTCCGCTCATTTCCTGGCGAATTTGGCGCTCGGATATATCAGGTTTGCGCCGAAGCAGATCCCACGCCGATATCAACATACCGGGCGTACAGAATCCGCATTGAAGCCCGTGCCGTTCGTGGAAAGAGGTCTTCAGCACACGCATGCGCCGGTCGTCTGCGAGGCCTTCGAGGGTTTTGACGTCGGCGCCCTCCAACGCGACCGTAAGCGCGATGCAGGCACGGGCGGGCGCGCCGTCGATCAGCACTGTGCATGCGCCGCACACACCATGCTCGCAGCCAAGATGCGTTGCCGTGAGACGTAGATGTTCGCGCAGGAAGTCAGCGAGGTGGGTGCGCGGCTCGACATCGGCCACAACCTTACGGTCGTTGATCGTAAGCTCGACCTTCACGTTCATGACGCCATTGCGTCCTTGGCCGCGCGCAGCACGGCTGTTGTGTGCAGCATCCGCTTCGCGGCGCCGAATTCATGCTCGCCGGCTTCGAGATCGCAGGCGATCGCCGTTTTGAGCGCGGCCTCGTCCGCGGCTGCGAGCAGCGCCCCCGCGCTCTTCTTCATCACGATGGGCGCACCATCCGTCGCACCGAGCACGATCCGTGCAAAGCCGCGCGCACGGTCGAGAAGGGCGACCGCCATGGATTCGGCGTACTCGCCCGTCTTCACCACCACCTTGTGATAGCCCCAACGCTCGCTCGCGGAACGCTTCGGCACTTCGATCGTGGAGATCAGCTCGCCTTCAGCAATCGCGGTGAAGTAGGGGCCGAGGACGAATTCCTCGACCTGCATTTGTCGTTTGCCCGAGGTGCTTTGGAGGTGGAGCACCGCTTCGAGCGCGATGCACACGGTGACCCAATCGGCAGCCGGATCGGCTAGCGCGATGGCCCCGCCGATCGTACCGCGTGTGCGCACCGCCCGATAAGCGATGTTGCCAGCGGCGTGTGACATCAGGCCATTCGACGCATCCGGCACGAGGCCGTCCTCGAAACTCGCATGTGTCGTGAGCGCACCGTAACGCACAGAATTGATCGTCTCTTCGACGGCGCGCAATTCCGCAATGCGTGTGATATCCAGCAGCGCATCGGCGGGCGCCAAGCGCAGATTCAACATCGGAACCAGCGATTGCCCGCCTGCCAGGATACGCGGTGGCGCTTCCTTGGCGAGCGCGTCGATCGCTTCGGGCGAAGAGCTCGCGGCCCGATAGGTGAAGGGAGCCGGCTTCATTGCGCAGCCCCGCGCAATTCTCGCGCAGCAATCGCTTCGAGCACGCGCTCGTGTGTTGCCGGGGTCGTGCTGATCCGCGCGCCGAGGCCGCGCAACGCGTCGTTGATCGCATTGACGATTGCAGCAGGTGGGGCGATGGCGCCGCCTTCACCCATTCCCTTGATGCCGAACCGGGTGTGCGGAGAGGGCGTCTCCATATGCAGCACGCGCACATCAGGGACTTCCGTGAAGCCGGGGAGCACGTAATCGACGAAGGTCGAGGCGAGCGGCTGTCCGTTCTCGTCGTAAGGGATTTCTTCGTAAAGCGCGGTGCCGAGACCTTGCGCAATGCCGCCGACGACCTGCGCCTCGACAAGCATCGGGTTCACCATCGTTCCGCAATCGTGGCAGACGACATAGTCGAGGATTTCAACCACTCCGGTTCCCGGATCGACGGCGACCGTGCATGCATGCGTCGCATATGAGAAGGCGCCGGTGCTGCGGCCCGGCTCGTACACGGCTGTCGCTTCGAGCGCCGGCTCCTCGCCCACAGGCAGACGCTCCGGGTGAAGAAAGGCGGCGTCGCAAATTTCGGCGAGAGTGACGGACTGCATCCCGAAACGCCCGTGCCCTTCCGAGAGCGTGACCTGATCGGGTGGCGCCTGCATGAGTTTCGCGCCAATGCGCCGCATCTTTTCGGCAAGCGTGCTGCACGCCCGCGAAACGGCGCCGCCCGCCATTGTCATGCTACGCGAAGCGAACGTGCCCATGCCGTACGGGGACAGCGAACTGTCGCCATGCCGCACGATGACGTCACTCACCGGAATGCCCAGTTCCTCGTGCGCGACTTGCGCCAGCGTTGTCTCAAGACCCTGGCCGTGATTTTGAATCCCGACGAGCAGGATCAGCTTGCCGTCGGGCGTGAAGCGCGCGAGCGCCGGCTCGTAACCGAACACGACAGGAAGGCCGCGCGCCACCCATTCCGCCGTGCCGTGCGCCGACTGTTCCGTGTAGCTCGCGATTCCGAGGCCAATCAGCCGGCCGTCCGGTTGACCTTGGCTTTGCCGCGCACGAATGGCCGCAGGCTGGATGGCTGCCACAGCGCGGCGGGCGCATTCGGGATAGTCGCCGCTATCGTAGAGTTTGCCCGTCGCCGAGCGGTACGGCATGGCCGAAGGCTGGACCATGTTCTCGATGCGCACGTCCTCGGCCGGGCGGCCGACCGCTTCGGCGACAGCATCGATCAGCGTCTCAATGGCGAAGCAGCCGCCCGATCGGCCTACCCCTCGATAGGGGCCGAGCGGCGACTTGTTCGTGCAGACGCTGATTGCGCGGCCGTGATAGACCGGGATGTCGTAGGGGCCGGTGAGGATGCCGGCCGCCATGCCGGCCTCCATCGACGCCGTCCAGGGCCAGACCGAATAGGCGCCAGCATCCACGACAACTTCCGCCTCGAGGCCGAGGACGCGGCCTTTGTCGTCTGCATAGGCGGTGACATCGTAGCGATGCTCGCGCGCGTGAGGTGAGGCGATGAGGTGCTCGCGGCGGTCCTCGACCCACTTAATGGGTCGGCCGAGCTTCATCGAGAGCGCGGCGATTGCCAGCTCTTCGGGGTTGAAATTGTTCTTCACCCCGAACCCGCCACCAACATCCGGGGCAACGACCCGGAGCTTGCTCTCTGCGATACCGAGGGACTGGGCCAGGATCGTGCGGATGACGTGCGGGAACTGAGTGGAGCTGTAGACGACGAGCTCGTCCAGGCGCCGGTCGTAATGCGCAAGGACCCCGCGCCCCTCCATCGGCACGCCGGCGTGTCGGCCCATCCGAAGCTGGCGCTTCACGACAATCGGAGTCCGCTCTTTCACGGCCGCAAGATCACCGGTGGGGATGCGGCTCTCAAGAAAGATGTTGTCCGTCCAGGCCTCGTGAACGCGGGGGGCATCCGGGGCGAGCGCGATATCGATGTCCCAGACCGCGGGAAGCTCGTCGATCTCAAGCGTACAGGCTTGGGCGATGTCCTCGGCCTCGGCGCGGCTGCGCGCGAGGCAAATGGCGACCATTTCGCCAACGAAGCGCACCTTGTCGCTGGCGAGCGGCGGATACTCAGAGTGCTTGAAGTCCTTGGCTGCGCTGTCGGCAACGATCGGCCTGACCGGCGGCAGGTCGCGGGCGAGAAACACCCGGCCACGATATTCATCCGGAATGCCCACATTGACGAGCCGG
>JAFASC010000315.1 GCA_019244955.1 Methylobacteriaceae bacterium
GCAAAATCGGCAAGGATTTCCTCCGCCGCTTTCCACATCGCGAAGCTGACCGCGTTGCGCTTCTCCGGATTATTGAAAGTCATCGTGCCGATGCCATCGGCTTTTTGCGCCAGCATCTTGCCGTCCGCGAATGAAAGCTCTGCACCAACCATGAATATCTCCACTGTGACGCGCCGTTTTCGCGACTCAGATGATGCGCTCACGCGCGAGTTCCGCGATCTCGTCAGGCGCAAGTCCCGCTTCGCGCAGAATCTCCTGCGTGTGTTCTCCAACCCCGGGCGGGTAGCGTTCCATACGCGAGGGTGTGCGCGACAGTGTCATTGGTTGGCGCAGCAACGTCAGCTTGCCCACGTGGGGCGACTCGATCGTCGTCTGCGGTTGCAGATGTTCTACCTGCGGGTCCGAGAACACCTGATCGATCGAGTAGATGTGGCCGCAAGGCACGCCAGCCTCATTCAGTCTATCGATCCAGGTGGCGCTCGTCTCGGTGCGCAGTTTCGCGGCAATCTCCGCATTGAGGCGATCGCGATTGGCCGAGCGCAACTTCGTGTTGGCGTAATCGGGATTTGAGATCAGCTCCTCCGCATCGATCGCGCGGCAGAAACGTTCCCAAATCCGCTGCCCTGTCGTCGCGATGTTGATGTGGCCGTCGCTCGTCTCAAATACGCCTGTCGGAATCGAGGTCGGATGATTATTGCCGGCCTGCTTCGGCACCTCGCCTTCGGTGAGCCAGCGCGCCGCCTGGAAATCCAGCATGAATATCTGCGCCTGCAGAAGCGACGTCTGCACCCATTGCCCAATCCCGGAGCGCTGACGCTCGATCAGCGCCAGCAGAATCCCTTGCGAGCAGAAAATGCCGGCGGTGAGATCGGCGATGGGGATGCCGACCCGCACAGGCCCCTGCCCCGGCAGACCTGTGATTGACATGAGGCCGCCCATGCCCTGGGCGATCTGATCGAAACCCGGCCGGTCGCGATATGGCCCGTCCTGTCCGAAACCGGAAATCGACGCCAGAATGATCCGCGGATTGAGCGCCTTCAGCGACTCGTAATCGATGCCCAACCGGTCCTTCACGTCCGGCCGAAAATTCTCGACGACTACATCGGCCTCGGTCGCCAGCCGGCGGAACACCGCGATTCCGCGTGGATCTTTTAGGTTCAACGTCATGCCGCGCTTATTGCGCTGCAGGTTCTGGAAATCGGAACCTTGACGAGGACCGCCGAGCGGGTCGCCGGCTTCGAGCCCTTCGGGCATCTCGATCTTGACGACGTCGGCGCCCCAGTCCGCGAGCTGGCGCACCGCCGTCGGGCCGGCGCGCACGCGCGTCAGGTCGAGGACACGAACGCCTGAAAGAGGAAAAGAGGTTTGGGCGGTCATCTCACAACTTCATTGACGCAGTGGCGCTCATTTCGTTCCCGTTGCCGAGGCGCCGAAGCCCGGCAGCCGATTGGCCACAAAGGTGATGGCGAGCGTAACCAGAAGCAGCATGAGACCGAGGACCGAAATTGCACCGAGATCGCCACTTTCGTTCAGATCGTAGATCACGACGGGCAAAACCTTCGTCTCCGCCGTAAACAGCATGATCGCGGCCGAGAGTTCGCGCATAACGCCGATGAAGATGAAGCACCAGGCCGTGATCACGCCGGTCCGTAAGAGCGGAGCGGTAATGTCTCTGAGCGTTCGTACCCGTCCGGCGCCCAGGACGCGCCCCGCCTCTTCCAACTCGTGGGCCACGCCGGTGAACGCCGACTTCAGCTGCTGATACGCGCCCGGTAGCTCGATCGTCACGTAGGCGATGATCATCACCCACATCGTGCCGTAGAGAACGACCGGGCCGCGCGTATAGGCGATGAACATTCCGACGCCAAGCACGATTCCCGGCACGGCGATCGGCGCCGTTGCGAGGAATCCGAGCACGGAATGGCCGAACACCGCCTTGCGATTGGCGACATAGCTGACGACGAGGGCCAGCGCAGTCCCAAGGGTCGCGGACACGAACGCGAACAGCAACGTGTTGCGCAGAGCAAGGCGGGTCGGCGAGAACTCGAAAAACACAAAGCGCACGTGCCGAAGGGTAAGATTCTCAACCGAGAGCGGCTCCGCGAGCGTCTTCGTCAGCGCGCCCTTCACGAGCGCGAAATAGGGCAAGAAGACCGGGAAGCACAGAACAAAAAGACATAGACCCAGTGCCGCCCAACCCCAGTGACCAAGCTCCACGCGCCGGGTCGAACCGGCACGTCCGCCAAGCACGACATAGCCGCGCCGCCCCAGAATCCACGACTGAGCTTTCAACAGGACGACTGTCGCCGCCAGCAACGGCAGCGAGGCCGCCGCAGCAAGCCCGGGATTGGGCGGGTATTGAAAGAGGCTCCAGATTTTCGTTGTGATCGTATGGAATCCGGCAGGAAGCGCCAGAATGGCGGGCGTGCCGAAAAGCGTCAGAGATCGCAGAAATGCAATGAGCGCACCGGCGAGAATCGCCGGCAATGCGAGCGGTAACGTGATTGTCGCAATGATACGCCAGGCTGGTGCGCCGAGAACGGCCGCGGCGTCCTCCATGTCTGCGGGAATGCGGTCGAGGGCATTGGCGATCAGCACGAACACAAAGGGAAAGGCATAACAGCAGTCGACGAATATAAGTCCTTCGATCGAGTAGATATCGACGAAATGCACGAATGGCGGCAGATCATTGAGCGCGCGATACCAGACATTGATGAGGCCGCTGTTGGGGGCGGCGAGCACCTCCCAAGCGATCGCGCCGAGGAAAGGCGGGGTCACGAACGAGGCCGTGATCAGCACTCGAATGAGCCCACGCCCCGGCATGTCCGAACGAGCGACGATCCAGGCGATCGGCGCTGCGACCAGAGTCGAGATCGAACCGACGCAGCTTGCGACGATGAGGCTTATCCGCAGTGGTGCTAGCAAAGTTGGATCGGTGAACAGCCGCTCGAAATTGACGAGCGACGGGCGGCCAGCCTTGTCCGTCAGCGCCGAAACCGCAAGCCAAAATAGCGGCAGCCCGACAAGCCCAAGAAGGATTAGGGCGCATATGGCGAAGACGAAAGCGCTTGGATCTAAGCGGCCGAGTCGACGGGCACGTGGTGCGCGCGAAAGTCGTGCCGCCGCCGCAGACAAACCTTCAGCGCTCACGTGCCGAAATACTTGGCGTAGTTGGCCTTGATCTCGTCCACCTTGTCGACGACGGCCGCCGGATCGTCGCGCATCAGCTTGATCTCGTTGAGCGGCGTTCGGCCGGCATGTTCCTGCGCCTTCGGATGGAGCGAACGCAGACCCCCGACGTCAATGAGAAGCTGCTGCGTCTCGGGCGTGAATAAGAAGCTCTGGAACAAGCGCGCTGCATTCGGATGCGGCGCTTTCGCCATCACTGCACTCGGCGAGGCGATGAAGGGCGTCCCCTCTGTGGGGTAGATCACGTCCACCGGCTGGCCCGCTTCCTTGAGCGTGAACAGGTTGTACTCGTTGCCGTCGGCCATGATCGGCCGCTCGCCCAAGGCGACCTTCTTCGGCGGCTCTGTCGAGGATTGGACTTGCATGACTTTCTGTTGGGCGAGCTTCTGCAGATAGTCCCAGCCAAGATCGCGCGAAATCTCGAACGTTGCAGTCAGGATCGTGCCGCTATAGCCCGGATGGCCTTTGACCATCATGCCCTTCCATTTGGGATTAAGGAGATCCGCGAAGCTTTTCGGAGCATCCGCCCGCTTTACGTATTTCGTGTTGTAGCCGATCGGACTTAAGGTCGCGCGCCACGTCGCGTAATACCCCTCGGGATCGGCATTGTTCTGATAATAAGCCGCGACATCTTCTGGAACATATGGCGCAAGCAAGCCCTCGCGCTGCCAGATGATGTAGTGGGCTGCGTCGGAAGAGTTGACGACGTCGGCATTGTTGATGTTGGCCAGACGCTCCTGCTCGACACGCTGAAAGACGCGCTCCGATCCCGCGCGCTCGACCAGAACGTCGACGCCGGGATATTTTGCTTTGAAAGCAGCCGCCACCTTCTCGGCGACTTCGACGTCCACGGAGGTATAGAAGCTGACCTTACCTTCCTTACGCGCGGCCTCGACCAGGTCCGGCGTAACCGGTATCGCCTGCGGTAAAGCCGAGGCTCCGCAACTGACGAACGCCGATAGAGCGGCGGCGAAAGCCAAAGATGCGGGGCGGTGTTGTCTCCAATCTCTCATCCTCTTTAGTCCCTCAGCTCGGCAGGGCTCTGCAACTCTCGGGCGGCAACCGAACCCAGACAGTTTCGCCCGGCGCGGCAGAAAAAGCGACCGGCGCCATCGAGCGCAATTGCTGCCCTCCCGGCAATTCGACGAGGTAATCGCGGTGCGAACCAAGGTAGATCTGCCGCACGATCGTGCCCTCGGCCGTATTCGTGCCCGTCTCCGGCCGGGTATGCGAGAGCAGGACGTCATGAAAGCGGATCGACACGGCTGCGGGTTCGCCCGCACGCGCCGCGCCCAACCCACAGCGCACCGGCCAATCGGCCACCTCGACGGTCTGCGAACCGGCCGCGCGGCCTTCCAGCACGTTCGACCCGCCGATGAACTTTGCCACGAAGCGCGAGGCGGGGCGCTCGTAAACGTCCGCGGGCGATGCCGCCTGCTCCACTCGGCCGGCATTCATCACGACGATGATATCGGCGGCGGTCATCGCTTCCATTTGATCATGCGTGACGTAAATCGTCGTGTAGCCGAACTCGTCGTGAAGCCGTCTGATCTCGAAGCGC
>JAFASC010000337.1 GCA_019244955.1 Methylobacteriaceae bacterium
CGTCGTCATCACCTCCAATAACGACAAGGAGCTGCCCGACGCATTCCTGCGCCGCTGCTTCTTCCACTACATCCGGTTTCCGGATCACGAGACGATGGAAAAGATCGTCGCCGTGCATTTCCCCGGGATCAAGCGGCGCCTCGTCGAAGAGGCGCTGCGCATCTTCTTCGAAGTGCGCGACGTGCCGGGGCTGAAGAAGAAGCCCTCGACCTCGGAACTCCTCGACTGGCTGAAGCTGCTCTTGAATGAGGACATCGGGCCCGAAACGCTGCGCGAGCGCGATCCGAAGAAGCTGATCCCGCCGCTGCGCGGCGCGCTCTTGAAGAACGAGCAGGACGTTCATCTCTTCGAGCGGCTGGCATTCTTGAACAGAAGAGAGCGGGAGCGGTAACTCAAAACATCGTATTGGCGTTCTGCGCGTTCTCGGGCACCGGCTGGATCACGTCCCAATGCTCGACAATCTTTCCGTTCTCGACGCGGAAAATGTCGACGATGGCGCGGCCCCGGTCGGCATCATTCGATCGCGAGTGCACATGCACGGCGACAAGATCGCCGTCGGCGATGACCCGCTTGATCTCGTTGACCGCCTGCGGATTCATCTCGAAGCGCTTTGACAGGAACGCGACGCTCGGCTCGATACCGTCCGGCACCAGCGGATTGTGCTGCCGATAGCTCGCGCCGACATAGGTCTTGAAGGCGTCAGCGACCTTATGGTCGTAGAAGACCATCCTGTAGAACGCGGTTACCATCTCCTTCGCATTTTGCTCCGCCGCGTGCGCAGTCGTTGCTGCCGCGGCGAGCAACAAAGCGGGAAGCAACGATCGGCTGAAGCTGTTCATCGTCCGTCTCGCGGGAAAGTCTGCGCCAGTTTGGCACCATCTCGGATGAGGTCAAACGTTCCCCTTCCCCTCGCATTGTGCTAACCCGCGCGCCATGACGACCCGCATCGACCGCCGCTTCGCCGCGCTCGCAGAAGAGGGCCGCGCCGCGCTGGTAACCTTCCTCATGGGTGGCGACCCGGACGCCAAGACTTCGCTCGAGATCCTGCGCGCCCTCCCGCGCGCCGGGGCCGACGTGATCGAGATCGGCATGCCCTTCACCGACCCGATGGCTGACGGCCCCTCGATCCAGGCCGCGGGCCTGCGCGCGCTGAAAGCCGGCATGACGCTGAAAGGAGTGCTTGACCTCGTCCGCGGTTTTCGCCAACGCGACGATGCGACGCCGCTGATCCTGATGGGCTATTACAACCCCGTCTACGTCTATGGCGTCGATCGCTTTCTCGCCGACGCCAAGTCGGCGGGCGTTGACGGCTTGATCATCGTCGACCTGCCGCCGGAAGAAGATGCCGAGCTTTGTATCCCGGCGCTTGCCGCAGGGCTGAACTTCATCCGCCTCGCCACGCCCACGACGGACGACCGGCGCCTGCCCGCCGTCCTCGCGAATACGTCCGGCTTCGTCTACTACGTCTCGATCACCGGCATCACCGGGGCGGCGACACCCGATCCGTCGCGGGTCGGCACCGCCGTCGCGCGCATCAAACGGCACACGAACCTGCCGGTCGCGGTCGGCTTCGGTGTGAAGAACGCCGCGACGGCTGAAGCGATCGCCAAGCAGGCTGACGGAGTGGTCGTCGGCACCGCGCTGGTCGATGCGCTGAAGCGCTCGCTCGATGCGGACAATCGCGTCACCGCGCAAACGGTCTCCGCGGCATCCGATCTCGTCGCCGACATTGCCGGCGGGGTCCGTGCAGCGCAGCGCCTGCCTGCCGAATAAATCGCGGATTCAAGCTCACGCAGGAAAAAACATGAACTGGATATCCAACGTCGTTCCTCCGAAAATCCGCTCTTTTCTGAAGCGTGAGACGCCGGAAAACCTTTGGGTAAAGTGCCCCGAAAGCGGTCAACTCGTCTTCTACAAAGATCTCGAAGCCAACCTCTACGTCGTTCCCGGTTCGGGCTATCACATGCGCATTCCCGTCGATGCGCGGCTCAAGGCGCTCTATGACGACGGCGCATGGACGAACCTGCCGACGCTGGAAGTGCCGCTCGATCCGCTGCGCTTCCGCGATGTGAAACGCTACACGGAGCGGCTGAAGGAGAATCGCGCCAAGACCGGCAGCGCCGACGCGGTCCGTTTGAGCACAGGGCGTCTGGAAGCGATGGAGATCGTCACCGCCGTCCAGGATTTCGAATTCATGGGCGGCTCGCTCGGCATGGCCGCAGGCGAGGCAATCATCACCGGCATGATGGTGGCGATCGAGAAACATTGTCCCTTCATCATCTTCACGGCATCCGGCGGCGCGCGCATGCAGGAAGGCATGTTCTCGCTGATGCAGATGCCGCGAACGACCGTCGCGGTGCAGCTCCTGCGCGCCGCGCGCCTACCCTATATCGTCGTGCTCACCAACCCGACGACCGGCGGCGTCACCGCTTCCTATGCGATGCTTGGCGACATCCATATCGCCGAGCCCGGCGCGGTGATCGGTTTTGCCGGCGCGCGCGTCATCGAGCAAACCATCCGCGAGCGCTTGCCGGAAGGTTTCCAACGCGCCGAATACCTGCAGGCGCATGGCATGGTCGACATGGTCGTCTCTCGGCTTGAAATGCGCTCCACTCTCGCGCGGCTCTGCGCGCTTCTGACGAAAGCGCCGCCGAAAGCACTGGCGCAGGCGGCGTGACGGACGACGATTGTAGAGACCGCCTCGAAGTACCCGCAGCCGCGCTATGTTCATCCTTCGAGAGACGTGCTCCGCACGCTGCTCAGGATGAGGCGAACCCCATGAAGCCGCGCGACGAGATCCTCTCGCGCCTGCTCGACCTCCACCCCAAACGCATCGATCTGTCGCTTGGCCGGATCGAGCGGCTGCTTCTTGCCTTAGGCAATCCGGAAGAGCGCTTGCCCCCCGTCGTTCACGTCGCCGGCACCAACGGCAAGGGCTCGACCATCGCGTTCATGCGCGCCATGCTCGAAGCAGCAGGCAAAAGCGTACATGTTTATACATCGCCGCATCTGATCGATTTCAACGAACGCATTCGCATCGGCCGTCCCGGCGGTGGCATGCTGGTCGACGATGCAGCGCTCGAACAGGCGCTGGCGCGCTGCGAGCTCGCAAATGCCGGCGCGCCGATCACCTTCTTCGAGATCACGACGGCGGCTGCTTTCCTTCTCTTTGCGGAAAATCCAGCTGACGTGCTCTTGCTCGAAGTCGGACTCGGCGGACGGGTCGACGCCACCAATGTCATTTCTCATCCGGCGCTGACGATCGTCACACCTGTCTCGATCGATCATCCGGAGTTCCTCGGCGATACGATCGAGAAAATCGCCGTCGAAAAAGCCGGGATTTTCAAGCGCGGCGTTCCGGCGATCCTGGCCGAGCAGAACGACAACGCGCTCGCCGTTCTTGAGGCTCAGGCAAATCGAGTCAACGCTCCTGTGATTGTCGGCGGGCAGGATTTTGTCGCGCGCGAGGAGAACGGCCGCTTCGTCTATGAAGACGAGCGGGGTCTAATCGATTTGCCGCTGCCGAAGCTTGTCGGGCGACATCAGCAATTGAATGCGGGTACTGCCATCGCGGCTGCGCGACGCCTGGATCCGTCCCTCCCAGTCTCCGCGATTGAAAATGGGCTGACGCAGGCCGAATGGCCGGCGCGTCTGCAGCGATTAAAGCGTGGACGGGTTGCGGCGCTCGCACCGCGACAAGCGGAAATCTGGCTCGACGGCGGCCACAACGCGGATGGCGGGCGCGCGCTGGCGCAAGTCATGGCCGATTTCGAAGAAAAATCGCCGCGACCGCTGATTTTGATCTGCGGCACGCTGGCGACAAAGGAGACGCGCGCTTTCCTGCGCCCGTTCAAAGGGCTCGCGCAGGAAGTGATCGCGGTGCCGATTGGCGGCGATCATCATGGCCGATCGCCGCCGGAGATCGCATTCGCCGCACAGCAGGAAGGCATTCCCGCCGCGGCTTCGGAGAGCGTCGGCAGCGCGCTTGAATATCTGTCGGCGCGCGACTGGTCGGCGCCGCCGCGCATCCTGATTACCGGGTCGCTGTATCTTGCCGGCGAGGTCTTGAGGCTGGATGCAGCGCCGCTTGTCTGAAGCGCTTGTACGCTCATCCGAGTATCTGAATTTCCCCGGGCCGCAGTGTCACGCGGACCGCACTCAATGTGCCACGGCTGGTAGTGCCGTCGGCCTCTTGCGCCGTGGTATTTGAAAGGGTCTCCACTGGCCGTGCCGCCGTCGGGTTCGGCTTGTTGCTATAGAGCGTGACAACACCTGACCGGCGCTGTGGAGAATGCTGTCGACGACGACGTACAACGTTTCGCTATTGGCCTTCACCGCGTTTGCGACGACAAGCACCTCCCGGTCATTGAGAATGCGGGAAAACGCGAGGACGCCTGGATTCGCGGTGGAAAACCCGAAATCGGCGCCATTTCCGGAGAGCTGCCGGAAATAGGTGCGCCCGTAGCGAAACGCCGGCACGCGCGCCCGAACCGCGGCCATGCTCGCGAGCGCGGTGTAGAAAGGGGAGGAATCATCGAATCCGGGGCCGCCCCACAACGCTTCGCGGACCGCCGCGTCGCTACCGGCGCCGGTCAGGCCCTGCTCGGTGCCGTAATATATGCAGGGGATTCCAGGCAAAGAGAGCAAACAAGCAAGGCCGAGCGTCACCTCGTCGTCGAGCGCCGGCTGCGCGCTGGCATCGGGATGGCGCAAACGCTCCTTGACATCGTGATTGTCCAGAAACGTGACGAAGTAGCGTGTGGCATCGCCGTGCGAGCTCAAGACATCCTTTTCGATCGCCTTGCGCCGTTGGTACATGTCGACGACAGTGCGGGGCGAACTGAAGCCCTTCACCATAGGCTTCAGAGCGTTGAACAAAGGATAATCCAACGCGGCATCGACGCCGACGAGATCGCCATCGCTATTGGTGTTGCGTCCGATGAACTGGGCAATCGTGGCTTCGGAATCGCCGGTCCAGACCTCCCCAAACGTGAAGAAATTCTTCTT
>JAFASC010000151.1 GCA_019244955.1 Methylobacteriaceae bacterium
GCTCCAACCAATCTCAGGAATTCGGCGAAACGCACCCAATTGTGGGCGTTGGCGTAAAGGAAAGCTTCTCCGAGGAAGGTACCGGTCGCGTCGGCTTCGAAAACAGCGCTGTTCATACCCAAAGGCTTGAACAGCCGCTCCCGTGGATAGGACCACGGCGCCTCGCCGGCTGCGTTCTGCCAAAGTCGAGTCAGCAATACGGACTCGGCGGACGAATAATAGAATCTCGTGCCAGGTGGGGCGACAAGCCGGCGGTCTCTGGCAAAAGCCAGCGCATCCCTGACGAGATACTCCATGCGGGCCGGGTCGTTGACGGTGCCCTGATCCTCGTTCCAGTCCAACCCGCCGGTCATCGCCATCAAATTGGCGACCGAAATTTCGGAGCGCGCGTCGCCAGCCCATTGCGGAAACAAACCCTTCTGATCGAGCGAAAGCTTGCCGTCCTTGACGGCCATGCCGATCAGGGCGGCCGTGACGCCCTTGGTCATCGACCAACCCAGCAGGGGTGTCGAAGCGGTAAAGCCCTGGCCATAGGCTTCGGCGATGATACGTCCATCGCGAACAACGACAATGGCGCGCATGCCCGGTCCTTGAAGGATCGGATCATTGACCGCCGCCAGCAGGCGTTTGTTCGACGACAATTGCGCCTTCTCGCCGGCCGGCCAAAGCGCATCCGACTCTGTCTGGGCCGAGGTCGGCAGCGCGCGAGGTCGGTCCCAAGATTTGTCACTCGAAATGACGGTGCAGCCCCATCCCTCGACGTATTCGGCGCACCGTGCTGGGAAGAGGCCAAAGAGACTAGCCCCAACGCGCTGATCGGCGGCGCTAACCTCGATCTTCATCAGGTGGAAGATGGGCTCGAGCGCAAGCAAGTCGGTTCGCACGATCGCGTCGACGTCGCGCTTGGCGATAAATACATTCGAGCAGACGGTCTTCGCCGCGTAGGCAGAGGCGAGCTGCAACACATCTGGACGGACGAAAGTCACCCACGCCCAAAGCGCCAATGTCGCGAAAGCGGGAATAGCGGCGACAAATCCAAAGAACCTAAGCGTCCAACGCATCAGTTCTGATCTCGTCAAGAGCGCGGGTGAGGACTGTTCCTATGCTCCACTTGATGTGTCCTCCCACGAGGCAATCCGACTTCAACTTGGGTCTGCGCAATTTGCGCGCCCGTTCCAATCCTTCGGTGCGCGACATCAAAGAGCTTGCACCAACCCAGCGATTGCCTTCTAGCAGCCAAGAAGCAGCGCAATTATCCAAACCCGTCGCATCGGCGTGCCATCTCCCCGTTTAGCGATGGGCCCGAATATCATTCCAGCGCCACTTATGTCCTTCCACCGCTTTCAACAATCGTCCGTACAGGCGTCGCGCATCTATTGTTTTGAGGATTGACGAAATCGGCGACCAACAGCTCTCCATTGGCCTTCAGCGCATAGCTTTTCACGCCGGACGCGCCAACGGCAATCACGTCTGTATATTTTGCGAGCGCCGGATCGTTCACCAACACCATCCTGGCCTGCCGAAGATCATCAGGCGGGAACGTATGTTAATCTGATCACTTCTGTGCCGATACGGTCGCTGGCCAGAAGACGGAGCGCGGGCCGGGCGCGAGCAAAGAATGGCTTGCCGCGGCCGAGCACGACGGGGTGGAAATAGAGCCGATATTCGTCGACAAGACCAAGCGCGGTCAGGCTTTGGGCGAGATCTGGTCCGCCGACGTCGATCTCGCCGGTGAGGTCGGCCTTGAGCCCACGCACCACCGCCTCGACATCGTCGTTGACGAGGGTGGCATTGGGGCCGACTGACTGCAACGAGCGCGACACGACCCATTTCGGTTGGGCACGCCACGCGGCCGCAAACTCGCGTTCTGCCGCGTCCCACTCGGGGTGGTCTTCGTCCCAATAGCGCATAACCTCATACAAGCAGCGGCCGTACACACTGCCGGTCAGATCGCGCACGTGGTCGATGAAGTGTCGAAAGAGCGAGCGATCGGGCGCAAATTCCTGGTGGTCGACGTAACCGTCCAAGGATTGGTTCATTGCAAATACGAGCTTCGCCATTTTCGACCGCATTCTCCAAAGCCTAGTGTGCGCTTTTGGCCACAGGAGTCCGGCGAAATGTGGCCAGGGCGCCCGCTGACCTTGCCGATGCCGCGATCTGCATGTTTCGTCGAAGCGAGCGCGACGTGAGAGGGCGCGTTCAGCGGGGTTATGCCGGAGTATTTTGCCATGATTGCGGACTATCGGAACACGAATGCCGGCAATATTGGCTCGGCACTTCTCAACCGCCGCTCCTTTCTGCTCGGCTCCGCCGGCCTCGGTACGCTTGGGCTCGCGGGTTGCGTCGCAACCGACGACATGAGCGAGGCAAAGAAGATCTACGGGCCTGTGGCCGACAAGCGCTTTGATATTCCGGCGGTCGACGTCACGAAGCTCGATGCCAAATACGTTCGCAAAACGGTGCGCTACGACAGCAAGGAAGCGCCCGGCACGATCGTTATCGATCCCGGCAATTACTACGTCTACCGCATCGAAGGCGAGGGGAACGCCACCCGCTATGGCGCCAATGTCGGCCGCGACGGATTCCGCTGGAGCGGTGAGGCCTATGTCGGGCGCAAGGCCGAATGGCCGATCTGGACGCCGCCGAGGGAGATGATCGCGCGCCAGCCGGAAGCGCGCAAATATGCCGGCGGCATGGCGCCGGGCCTCGAGAATCCGCTCGGCGCCCGCACGCTCTATCTCTATCAGAACGGCAAGTACACGCTTTACACGATCTACAGCACCAGCGACCCGGAGACCATCGGGAACGGCATTACGAGCGGCTGTACCGGCCTGCTCACCCAGGACATGATGGACCTTTATTCTCGGACGCCGATCAAGACCAAGGTGCTCGTCCTGCCGGCATAGCCACGGCCTCGCCCCAGCGCGCTAGGCGGTATCATAATACCGCGTCAACTAACCCTCGGTGAAAGCTGGAACTTCCGGCAGCCTGTTGACGCGTTGCGCTCGCGCGGCTATACGGCGGCACGCCAATCCGGAACTCCCAAAATGTTCGGCAATACCTATTCGGCGAAAGCCGCCGAGATCGACAAGAAGTGGGTCGTGATCGACGCCGCCGGCCTCGTCGTCGGCCGGCTCGCGTCCCTGATCGCCCTTAGACTCCGCGGCAAGCACAAGGCGAGCTTCACGCCGCATGTCGACGACGGCGACAACATCATCGTCATCAATGCCGAGAAGGTGGTCCTCACCGGGCGCAAGCGCGAGCAGAAGGTCTATTACCATCACACCGGCTATCCCGGCGGCATCAAGGAGCGGTCCGCCAAGATGATCTTCGAGGGGAAATTCCCCGAGCGGATCGTGGAAAAGGCGGTCGAGCGCATGCTGCCGCGCGGGCCCCTCGGGCGGAAGCAACTCGGCAACCTCCGCGTCTACAAGGGCCCTGATCATCCGCATGCGGCGCAGAACCCGACCGTTCTCGATGTCGCCGCCCTGAACCGCAAGAACAGCCGGAGCGCCTGATTTCCATGGCCGAAACTCTCTCCTCCCTCCAGGACCTGAAGTCCCCAGACGCGGCGCCGACGCCTGAGGCGCCGCGCTATGTGCAGAAGCTCGACAAGCAAGGCCGCGCTTACGCCACCGGCAAGCGCAAGGATGCCGTTGCGCGCGTGTGGATCCGCCCGGGCTCCGGCAAGATCGTCGTCAACACGAAACCGGTCGAAGTCTATTTCGCTCGACCGGTGCTGCGGATGATCCTGCAGCAGCCGCTCGCCATCGCGCAGCGCCATGGCCAATATGATCTCACGGTGTCCGTTGCCGGCGGCGGGTTGTCGGGGCAGGCCGGCGCGGTCCGTCACGGGCTTGCCAAGGCGCTCACCAATTATGAGCCCGATTTGCGGCCGGCGCTGAAGCGCGAGGGCTTCCTCACTCGCGACGCGCGCGTCGTCGAGCGCAAGAAATACGGCAAGAAGAAAGCCCGTCGAAGCTTCCAGTTCTCGAAGCGCTGACACCCGCGCTTTTACGGGAACTGGATTTTGGCAATGCCGCCGGTTTCGGCGGCATTGTCGTTTGGCGTCTTGAAAACCGCTGCCGACATATCGTTGCTTTGAGGAGGACGCTTTGGGCGACCCCGGAACGATCGACAATGCCTTTACGGGCGCATTGAAGGGCGGGGCGGAAGAGCCGACCTTTTCCGGCGCGCAATCCTTCATGCGCCGGCGCTATTCGAAGTCGCTCGCCGGCGTCGATGTGGCCATCCTCGGCATTCCCTTTGATGGTGCCACATCGAACCGGCCTGGCGCCCGCTTCGGCCCCGCCGCGATCCGCCGCGCCTCCATGCTCTTCGACGGCGATCCGCAATACCCATCAGGCACCGATCCGTTCGCCGATCTCGCGGTGATCGATTACGGCGATTGCCTGCTGCCGCGCGGTTTGTCGCCTCTGGCCCCCGCCGAAATCGAGCGGCAGGTGCTGGCAATCGTCATGACCGGCGTGCATCTGATCTCGCTCGGCGGCGATCATTTCATCACCCTGCCGCTACTTCGCGCCCATGCGGCGCGTCACGGGCCGCTCGCCATCGTGCAGTTCGATGCACATCAGGACACATGGGACGACGGCGTCGACGGCGTCACGCACGGCAGCTTCATCAATCTCGGCGTTCAAACCGGGCTCATCGATGCGTCGCGCTCGATCCAGATCGGCGTCCGCACGATCGCGCCGCGAGATTGCGGCATCGAGGTCATGGATGCGGAGCGCTGCGCCGAGCTCACCGGCCGCGAGATCGCCGAAGAGATCATCGCGCGCGTCGGGCAGGGACCGTGCTACCTCACCTTCGATGTCGATGCGCTCGATCCGGCTTACGCGCCGGGCACGGGAACGCCGGTCGCAGGCGGCTTAACCACGGCGCGTGCGCTTGCCGCGATCTGGCATGCGCGCGAGCTCGACTGGCGCGGCATGGA
>JAFASC010000164.1 GCA_019244955.1 Methylobacteriaceae bacterium
TCGACTATATGGGGCTGAAGGGCGGCGAAAAGATTTCCGAGATCGAGATCGACCGCGTGTTCTTGGGCTCATGCACGAACGGTCGCATCGAGGATTTGCGCGCTGCGGCAAAAATCGTCGAAGGCAAGCACGTGCACGATCGCGTCAACGCGATGGTCGTGCCGGGCTCGGGCCTGGTGAAGATGCAGGCCGAGGCCGAAGGCCTCGACAAGGTTTTTAAAGCCGCGGGCTTCGAATGGCGCGAGCCCGGCTGCTCGATGTGTCTTGCCATGAATCCCGACAAGCTCGCGCCGGGCGAGCGCTGCGCCTCGACCTCCAACCGCAATTTCGAAGGCCGCCAGGGTTTCCGCGGCCGCACACATTTGGTGTCGCCGATCATGGCGGCGGCGGCTGCCATTGCGGGGCGGTTCGTCGATGTCAGGCAGTGGGGGTGAGGCGGCGCCACTTCACTTAGTTTGAGTTACCGCAGCGATGCTGGGGATTGTCATTCTCGCGAAAAGCGGAATCCAGAGCAATGCGCATCTGCTCCCGGATCCCATTCCAGTTCGTGCGTCGGGAATGAAGCAACCGCGTCGTCCTTGTTGCGCGCGCCGGTGAGGACAATCAGCAGTGAGTTACGTTCGCGGCAGGAATTTCACCGCGGCTATGATTGCCAGGATCACCACGACGGCGATGATGGCGTAGATGACGAGGGTCGCCGGGCGCCCCTGCGCGCTGCCATGTTTGCCGCGGTAGGTGTAAGAAGAGCGCTCGCCCGATCTTCCCGAGCCTGAGGGGACGTCGGGACCGCTGCCCGCCAGAGTCGATTCGGCGAGGTGGCGATAGGTTGCAAGCCGGCGCGGCGTCGCTTCGCCGATTATGTAGGCGAGGTTTTCCTGCTCGCCCGGGTCTCGGCCGGTTGCACGGTGGAAGGCCAAAAGCCAATCCAGTTTGTTCTGCTTGTAGATCGAGTAGGCGACGAGCCCGACGATGTCGTTGTCGCCCGTCACAAGCTGCGAGAACACGGGATTGCGGTCGCCATCTTCGCCGCTCGCCGTGAGGGTGGAGCCTGTCGCCTCATACTCGCTGCCGATCGGCCGCGCGCCGGTGCTGTCGCGCGTTACAATATCGTCGTTATCCATACCCGCCGCTCCTCGGATTTTGACCAACTCTCTGCCTCGGCCGGCGCAATATAGCCAAGGTAGGCCCCGATAGCTACCCGGATCAGGAGAGGCCTCCGGCCGCTCATCTGTGAACAAGCATGCGGAAGAAGCGCCGCGTCCCTCCACTTCCGGCGGAAATCCCGCTAATGGATGGTCAAGCTCTACGCCTGCACACGGAATATGAAGCGGCCCCATTACAGGATCGAATCGCGGCTCCTCGCCAAAGGCGTCGGGCCGGTTGCCGGTGTCGACGAGGCCGGCCGCGGCCCGCTCGCGGGCCCGGTGGCGGCGGCGGCGGTCATTCTCGACAAGCGCAAATTGCCGCGCGGGGTCAACGACTCGAAAGCCCTCGACGTCGAGGCGCGCGAGGAAGTCTACGAAGACATCATGTCGCGCGCGCTTGCCGTATCGGTCGCTTTCGGCGCCGTCGGCGAGATCGATACGATCAACATCAGACAAGCGACATTTGCTGCGATGCGCCGCGCCTGCGCCGGCCTGTCGCTTCGCCCGGCCTATATCTTGATCGATGGTTGCGATTTTCCCGATCGTCTTGCCTGCCCGGGCGAGGCGATCGTCAAGGGGGATGCGAAATGCATGTCCATCGCGGCGGCGTCCATCGTCGCGAAGGTCACGCGCGATCGATTGATGCGCCGGCTTGCCGATCATCATCCGGCCTATGGCTTCGAACGCCATTCCGGTTACGCGACGGAATTCCACGTCGCGGCGATTGCAAAGAATGGCCCCTCGCCATTCCATCGCATGAGCTTCTCGCCGTTTCGCGCCGCTGCAGAGTGACGACATTTAACACTCTGTGAAGACTCGGGCCCGTCGCAAATCCGTTCGAAAAAGGGACGCTTCGGCAGCATCGTGCCTAACGCGACCTTTACCGCAGTGAGTGCATCTTCACGATCGTTGAGTTGCGTCGTTCGGTATCGAGTTCATGCGTATCGCTCATGCCGGAGCAGCCGGCGCGAAGTCCCGTGTTCAGGTCACGCGTACAGGGCCTTCGACGCAGCGCTCCGGCGGGCAACTCAGTCCCGCGCAAATATCGCCGCGCAACACCATATTGCGCGGCGATTGCATCAAGCTGATGCGCGAGTTGCCGGAACGCAGCGTCGATATCGTCTTCGCCGATCCGCCCTATAACCTGCAGCTTGAGAATGCCTTGTCGCGTCCCGATCAGAGCCGCGTCGATGCGGTCGATGACGATTGGGACAAGTTCGCGAGTTTCCACGATTACGATTCGTTTACGCGCGATTGGCTTTCCGCCGCACGCCGCTTAATGAAACCTGAAGCAACGATTTTCGTCATTGGCTCGTATCACAACATCTTTCGCGTCGGCGCGATCATGCAGGATCTCGGATTCTGGATTTTGAACGACATCGTTTGGCGCAAGGCCAATCCGATGCCGAATTTCCGCGGCCGCCGGTTCACCAATGCGCATGAGACGCTGATCTGGGCGGCGCGCAGCGCCGAGGCGAAGGGCTACACCTTCAATTACGAGGCGCTCAAAGCGGGCAATGAAGACTGCCAGGTGCGCTCCGACTGGTTCCTGCCGATCTGCACGGGCGCCGAGCGGCTGAAGGACACTGCCGGCCGCAAGACGCATCCGACGCAAAAGCCCGAGTCGCTGCTGAGCCGCATCCTCGTCAGCACGACACGGCCGGGCGACCTGGTGCTCGATCCTTTCTTCGGCACCGGCACGACCGGTGCGGCTGCCAAGCGCCTCGGCCGCTCGTTCCTCGGCATCGAGCGTGAGGAAGCCTATATCCGCGCAGCAGAAGAGCGAATCCGTGCGGTCGAACCGTTGCCCGAGGCTGCCGTCGCCGAACTTCCGGCCAAGCGGAGCGAGCCCCGCATTCCCTTCTCCGCCTTGGTCGAAGCCGGTCTGATCGCCCCGGGGGCGGTCCTCAGCGACGATAAACGACGACACAGAGCCGTCGTGCGCGCAGACGGAGCAATCGCGATCAACGACATCATCGGCTCGATTCATAAGGTGGGCGCGCTCGTGCAGGGGCTCCCGGCTTGCAACGGCTGGACCTTCTGGCATCACGAGCAGCACGGCCGGCTCGAGCCGATCGACGCCCATCGCGCCGCTTTCCGCAAGGAGATGCGCGGCGCCGCACTTGCCTGATCGGCGCCGCGCCCGAGCCTTCCGGAACCTTGCCCGCGACCTCACGTTGCCCGCCCGAAGACTTTTGGGGCGGAAGGAGGAGAGACGTGGAACCTGATCGCAAGGTCGTCGAGACCAAGACCGAGGCGCGGCAGGGCGTCACCGGCACGGGCGCAAGCTCGGTGCTCATCTGGAGCCTTGGGCTTGCGATCCTCGCCTTCGTCGTCCTGATGGCCTATTTCATATTGGCGCGGCAGTAGCAGGAGGGTTCCTGCCTCAGGCCGCCTTACGCGCCGCCAAAAACTCGCCGATGCGCCTGAGCGCGGCAATGATGTTCTCGGCGGAATTGGCGTAAGAGAGCCGTAGATAGCCTTCGCCGTGAACGCCGAAATCTGGCCCGCCAATTGTTGCGACGCCGGCTTCTTCGAGCAGGGTCGAGGCAAGCTGCTTCGCCGGCCAGCCGGTGCGCGAGACGTTGGGAAATGCGTAGAAGGCGCCCTTCGGCGTCACGGCGGAGATGCCGGGCAGGCGGTTTAATCCATCGACCACGATGCGCCGCCGCCGATCGAATTCGGCAACCATGCCTTTGACCGCATCCTGCGGCCCTTCGAGTGCGGCGATACCGGCAAATTGCGTCGGAGCGTTGGTGCAGGAAAAGCAATTCACCGCGAGCTTGCGCGCGTTCTCGTACAGCGCTTGCGGCCACACCGACCAGCCGAGCCGCCAGCCCGTCATTGCATATGTCTTCGAGGCGCCGTCGAGCAGAATGAGGCGGTCGCGGATTTCGGGATAAGCGAGCAGCGTCTGATGTACGAGACCGTCGTACGTCATTTGCGCGTAGATTTCGTCCGACATGATCGCCACGTCGGGAAAGCGCGCGAGACCGGCCACCAGCTTGTCGATCTCCGCCTTCGGCGTGACGCCGCCGGTCGGGTTCGCCGGCGAGTTCAGGATCAAAAGCCGCGTCTCAGGCGTGATCAGCGCCAGCGTCTCCTCGGCCGAGAAAGCAAAACCGTTCTCCTCGCGGATCGGCACCGGTACCGGCCGCGCGCCAGTATATTCGATCATCGAGCGATAGATGGGAAAACCGGGATCGGGATAGAGGATGTCGCTGCCGGGCTCGCCGAACATCAAAATCGCGGTGAACATGGTCACCTTGCCGCCCGGCATGACCATCACGTGTTCGGGCGACACTTCCGCGCGATAACGCCGCGCGTAATCGGCGGCGATCGCCTCGCGCAGCGCCAGGATGCCCGTTGCCGGCGTGTAGCCGTGATGGCCATCGCGTAGCGCCTTCACCGCCGCCTCGAGGATATGCGGCGGCGTCGGAAAATCCGGTTGGCCGATGCCGAGATTGATGATGTCGCGGCCCTGGCGCTGCAACTCGGTCGCGCGGGCGAGAACGGCGAACGCGTTTTCCTCGCCGATGCGCGCGAAGCCTGGGATGGTGTGGAGCATGGCGTTTCCTCGGCGATTTTCATCGTGATTGCCCGAGGGCCCGCCCACACGTCAACCCTGCGGCGCTTTTGCGCGGCGACCACTTCTCTGCAATATCCGCCGCAACGACAGGGAGACTCGGGTGAAATCGTACAGAATCGCCGCTATCCCAGGTGACGGCATCGGCTCGGAAGTGATCGCCGCCGGCATCCGCGCTTTGGAGGCCTGCGCGGCCCGCGACGGCGGCTTTTCCTTCAGCTTCGACCGTTTCGACTGGGGATCGGATTATTACAAGAAGCACGGCGTGATGATGCCGGCCGATGGGCTGAAACAGATCAAGGATTGCAACGCCATTTATTTCGGCGCGGTCGGTGCGCCCGACGTGCCGGATCATGTCACGCTGTGGGGACTGCGTCTGGCAATCTGCCAGCCTTTCGATCAATACGCCAACGTGCGCCCGACGCGCATATTGCCGGGCATCACCAGCCCGTTGCGGCATGTGTCCGGGCCTGAGCTCGATTGGATGATCGTGCGTGAGAATTCGGAAGGCGAATATGCCGGCGTCGGCGGCCGCGTACACCGTGGCCTGCCGGAGGAGGTCGCGACCGACGTGGCGATGTTCACGCGCAATGGCGTCGCACGGATTATGCGCTTCGCCTTCGACCTGGCACGCTCGCGCCCGCGCAAGCGGCTGACCGTGGTGACGAAGTCCAACGCGCAACGCCACGCAATGGTGATGTGGGACGAGATCGCCGCCGAAGTCGCGCCGAACTATCCCGACGTCGCCTGGGACAAGATGCTCGTCGACGCGATGACGATCCGGATGACCATGCAGCCAGGGTCGCTCGATACGATCGTCGCGACCAATCTGCATGCGGACATTCTGTCCGACCTCGCCGCGGCTCTGGCCGGCTCCATCGGCATTGCGCCGACTGCCAATCTCAATCCGGAGCGGCAGTTTCCGTCGATGTTCGAGCCGATCCATGGCTCGGCCTTCGACATCGTCGGCAAGGGAATCGCCAACCCGGTCGCGACGTTCTGGTCGGGCAGCATGATGCTTGAACATCTGGGGCAAAAGCCGGCGGCGGAGCGGCTGATGCGGGCGATCGAGCGGGTCACCGCCGATGCCTCACTGCACACGCCCGATCTCGGCGGCAAGGCGACCACGGATCAGGTGACTGACGCGCTCTGCGCCGCGCTTGCCGACGACAATATGTGAGCGAGGGAGAAACCTGATGCTGCGAGTTCTTGTTGCCGCTGTCCTGTCGCTGGCGAGTTCCGCTGCGCTGGCGGAAGTCTCGGAAATCCGCGCCGCTCAGCAATACGGGTTGAGCTATCTTGCCTTGATGTTGATGGAGGACGGCAAGCTCGTCGAGAAAGAGGCGGAAAGAATGGGATTGCCGCCGGTGAAAGTCTCGTGGGCCAAACTGGGCAATCCCAACGCCATGAACGACGCGCTGCTCTCCGGCGGATTGGATTTCGCCTCCGGCGGCGTACCCAACCTGGTGACGCTGTGGTCGAAGACGCGCAACACGCCGAACGAAGTGCGTGGCGTCGCCGCGCTCAACGACATGCCGGTCGAGCTCGTCACCAGCAACCCGGCCGTGAAGTCGATCCGCGACTTCACCGAAAAGGACAAGATCGCCGTCACCGCGATCAAGATTTCGACGCAGGCGCTGCTGCTGCAGATGGCGGCGGCGAAGGAATGGGGCCAATCGAATTTCGCCAAGCTCGACACGCTCACCGTGTCGATGCCGCACCCTGAAGCGATGAACGCGCTCTATGCCGGGGCGATCACCGCGCATTTTTCTTCGCCGCCGTTTCAATATCAGGAAGTAAAGCGCCCGGGCATACGCCGCGTGCTGAGCAATTATGACATTCTCGGCGGCAAGACGACGTTCAACGTCGTGTGGACGACGCGTGCCTTCCATGACGCAAACCCGAAGCTATATGCCGCGTTCTTGTCTGCCCTCGAAAGCGCAACCGAGGCCATTCGCCGCGACAAGCGAGCCGCGGCCGAGACTTATATCCGCATCACCGGGACGAAGGAGAGCGCCGAGGACCTTGTCGCGATGCTCGACGATCCCGAGGTCGAGATGACGACCACCCCACGCAAGACCATGGTCACGGCGCAGTTCATGCAGACGGTTGGCACGATCCGAGTGAAGCCTTCGGACTGGCGCGACATGTGGTTTTCGGAGATTCACGGCCGCGACGGCAGCTGAGAAGGCGAAACCAGGCAAAATCGGCCAGGTTCCGCCTTGAGAACAAACGCGGAACTGTTATATGCCCGCCGATGGATCTGAAGAGCAAACTCGAAATTTTGGCCGATGCCGCGAAATACGATGCGTCCTGCGCGTCGAGCGGCGGCGCCGCGCGCGATTCCCGCGACGGCAAGGGAATTGGCTCGATGGAAGGCATGGGCATTTGCCACAGCTACACGCCGGACGGGCGCTGCGTGTCGCTGTTGAAGATACTGCTGACCAATTCGTGCATCTACGATTGCCTCTATTGCGTGAACCGCGCCTCCAGCAACGTCCGTCGCGCGCGCTTCTCGGTCGAGGAGGTCGTGCGACTAACGCTTTCCTTCTACAAGCGCAATTACATCGAGGGGCTGTTTCTCTCTTCGGGCATCATCAAGGATTCGAATTACACGATGGAGGAGATGCTGCGCGTCGTGCGTACGCTGCGCAACGACCACGATTTCCGCGGCTATATCCACCTGAAATTGATCCCGAACGCGGATGAGTCGCTTGTCACGGAAGCCGGCTTGTACGCCGATCGCGTCAGCGTCAACATCGAGCTGCCGAAACCTGAGAGCCTCGACCGTTTGGCGCCGCGCAAGAACATTCGCAACATCCGCCGCTCGATGGGCCGGCTGCGGGCCACGATCGAAGAAGCGCAAGCAGAGCGCAAGACGTTCGCGCCGGCCGGACAATCGACGCAGATGATCGTCGGTGCCGACGATGCGAGCGATAGCGCGATCCTTGAGACGAGCGCAAACTTGTACTCATCCTACAATCTGCGCCGGGTCTATTACTCCGCCTTCAGTCCCATTCAGGATTCATCGCGTCACCTGCGGCTGTCCGATGCCCCGCTGATGCGCGAGCATCGGCTCTACCAGGCCGATTGGCTCTTGCGCTTCTATGGGTTTGGGCTCGGCGACATTCAGTCCGCTGCAACCAAAAACGGCATGCTGCCACTCGATATCGACCCAAAGCTCGCCTGGGCGCTCGGTCACCGGCATCTATTTCCACTCGACCTCAATCGTGCCTCGCGCGAAGAGCTTCTGCGCGTTCCGGGCTTGGGCGTCAAAACGGTCGAGCGCATTGTCGCGTCGCGCCGCGTTCGCGCCTTGCGTTGCGACGATCTCGCGCGGCTAAAAGTGTCGCTGCGCAAGGTCGCGCCGTTTGTCATTCTGCCCGATCACCGTCCGACGCGGCTCTCTGACCGCGACAACCTTGCCCGGTTGATCACCCCGCCGCAGCCCGAGCAACTAAGTCTCGGATTTGACGTTGCGTAGCATCCTTCTGGGCGGGGAAGCAGACTTTACCGGCTGGCGCGATCACGCGCGTTCGCTGATCCTGGCGGACGTACCGCCTGAGGATGTGAGCTTCGTCACGCAGGACGGCGCGCCAGGTCTCTTCGAGGAGGCCTCTCACCACGCGCAGCCACAAGGAGAGACAGAATTCCGCGTGCCGCGCCGCTTCGTCGAACTGGCGGAACAAGCCGCGCTCCACCGCGACGCGGACCGCTTCGACCTCCTCTATCGCATCCTCTGGCGCTTGCGGCGGGAACCTGAGCTCCTTGAGCTCGCCTCCGATCCCGACATCGCGCGGCTCCATGCGATGGCCAAAGCTGTCGGACGCGATATTCACAAGATGCACGCTTTCGTCCGCTTCCGCGCTGTCGTGACAGCAGAGGGCGAGCAGTTCGTCGCCTGGTATGAGCCCGATCATCATATCGTGGAGGCGGCGACGCCGTTCTTCGCGCGTCGCTTCACCAATCTCGTCTGGACCATCCTCACGCCTGAGCGTTCTGCTCACTGGAATGGCGCCGAACTCCTGTTCGGGCCCGGGGCAACGCGCGCCGAGGCGCCGAAGGAGGACGAACTTGAGGCCCTCTGGCTGAGTTACTACGCCAGCATCTTCAACCCGGCGCGACCGAAGCCGCAGGCGATGCGGGCGGAGATGCCGACGCGCTTCTGGCACAATCTCCCGGAGGCGCGGCTGATCGCGCCACTGCTTGCCGGCGCGGAGGAGCGGACGCAGGAAATGATCGCCAGGGCCCCGACAAAGCCGGCCGTCCGTCGCGGCGCAAAACACCCCGACCCTGCCGCCGCCGAACAACGCGCCGAGGCCGCGGACGACCTTCTGCAGTTGAAGCGCGAGGCCCTGGAATGCCGCGCCTGTCCGCTTTGGGCGCCGGCAACGCAGACCGTCTTCGGCGAGGGGCCAAAGAACGCGCCGATACTGCTGATCGGCGAGCAACCCGGTGACCAGGAGGACTTGGCCGGCCGGCCGTTTGTCGGGCCCGCGGGCAAAATTCTGGATCGCGCCCTGGCGGACGCCGGCCTCGATCGCGCCCGCGCCTATGTGACCAATGCGGTGAAGCACTTCAAATTCGAACCGCGCGGCAAACGTCGCCTGCACAAGAAACCAAGTGTCGGCGAGATTCGCGCCTGCGCGCCGTGGCTCGAAGGCGAACTCACGCTTGTTGCACCCAAAATCGTGGTCATGCTCGGCGCGAGCGCCGCGCAGGCGATGCTCGGCCGCTCGGCCTCGGTGATGAAGCAACGCGGCCGCGTCTTCGATCTCCCGGGTGGGCGGCATGGGCTCGTCACCGTGCATCCGTCCTATCTTTTGCGGCTGCAGGGCGACGACGAGCGGCATGAGGCCTATCAGGATTTCGTGAAAGACTTGAAACTGGCGGTCCGATTCCAGGCAAAGCAGGCCTGACGCGCACGAGAAATCCACTGCGCTTGCGCCGAAAAATAGAGAGAATCCTCTGCCGCCTACGCTTGCTGGAGCAAGCCTGACTTTTCTGGCCAAGCGCCGTTGAAAGCGCTGAAGCGATCGCCTTATCAAAGCGGGCGTCAACCTTTGCGAAGGCGGTTCGGGCGTGAGCGCGAAATCCCAAAATTCCGATCTGCCGCTGGTCGCGACCGCGAACGATCTGCGCACCGGGGCGGTCGTCTATCGCAGTCCCGGCGGCGCCTGGCAGCGCGATATCGCCCATGCCGAAATCGCCGAGGGAAAGGACGCTGCCGCCGACTTGCAGCAGCGCGCCGAAGCCGATCTTGCGGTCCGCGTCGCCGACCTTGCGCTCATTCCGATCATTCGCGACGGCGCTTTCGTGCGCCCGGCTGCGCTCCGCGAAATCATCCGCGCCACCGGCCCGACGATCGAGCTGCCGCCGTCGTCGCAGCTGCGGCTCTGAGGCCCAGCATGTACCGCTACGACGAATTCGATCACGACCTCGTCCGCGAACGCGTTGCCGAGTTCAGCGATCAGGTGGCGCGCCGTCTCTCCGGTGAACTGACGGAAGATCAGTTCAAGCCGCTGCGGCTGATGAACGGCGTCTATCTGCAGCTGCACGCCTACATGCTGCGCATCGCCGTGCCTTACGGCACGCTCTCGTCGCGGCAGATGCGCAAGCTCGCGCATATCGCCCGCACCTACGACCGCGATTACGGTCATTTCACCACGCGGCAGAACCTGCAGTTTCACTGGGCCAAGCTGGAAGAGGTGCCGAAAATTCTCGCCGAGCTGGCGGAAGTTGAGATGCACTGCATCCAGACTTCGGGCAATTGCATCCGCAACATCTCGGCCGACCATTTTGCCGGCGCCAGCGCCGACGAGGTCATTGATCCGCGGCCCTACGCGGAAATCCTGCGGCAATGGTCGTCGCTGCATCCGGAATTCTCGTTGCTGCCGCGCAAGTTCAAGCTTGCCTTGATCGGCGCGCCGAACGATCGCGCCGCGATCCAGGTGCACGACATCGGCCTTGAGGTGAAACGCAACGAGGCGGGCGAGCTCGGTTTCGCGGTCTGGGTCGGCGGCGGCCAGGGCCGCACGCCGATGATCGCCAAGAAAGTGCGCGACTTCCTGCCAGAGGCCGACCTCATCGCCTACATGGAAGCGATTCTGCGCATTTATAACCAGCAAGGCCGGCGCGACAACAAATTCAAGGCGCGCATCAAAATCCTCGTTCATGAAATGGGCGAGGCGGAGATGAAGGCCGCGATCGAGAAAGAGTTCGCGGCGATCGATGAAACGAACATGGTGCTGCCGCGCGACGCGGTCGAGCGGATCGAGCGCTATTTCGCGCCGCCGCCCTTCGATACGCGCTTCAACGGCGCGCCGGCGTTCGAGCGCGCGCGCGAAACGGACAGGGACTTTGCCAGCTTCGTCGAGCGCAATGTCCACCCGCACAAAATGCGGGGGTATGCGATCGCTACGGTGTCATTGAAGCCAATCGGCGGCACGCCGGGCGATATGACCTCTGCGCAAATGGACGCGGTCGCCGAGATCGCCGAGCAATATTCGTTCGACGAGGTTCGCGTCAGCCATGAGCAGAATCTTGTTCTGCCGCATGTGAAGCTTGAAGATCTGCCCGCCGTCTATGCACACCTGCGGGGGGCGCAGCTCGCAACCGCCAATTACGGGCTCGTGACCGACATCATCGCCTGTCCGGGCCTCGATTATTGCTCGCTTGCCAACGCGCGCTCAATCCCGATCGCGCAGCGTCTTTCGGAACGCTTCGCCGATCCGGCACGCCAGCGCGATATCGGCGATCTCAAAATCAAGATTTCCGGCTGCATCAATGCTTGCGGCCATCACCACGTCGGCCATATCGGCATTCTCGGCGTCGACCGCAAAGGGGAAGAATTCTACCAGATCACGCTCGGCGGATCGGGCGACGAGACCTGCTCGATCGGCGAGATCGTCGGCAAGGGATTTTCATCCGCAGGGGTGATCGACGCGGTCGAGACCATTGTCGACACGTATTTGAGAGTTCGCCAGTCGGCCGACGAGAATTTTTTGGCGGCGTATCGCCGCGTCGGCGAAGCGCCGTTCCAGGAAGCGCTCTATGCGCATGCGGCATAGGGGGCGCTGACATGCCGATCTTCAAAGGACACGGCTTTACGCCCGACCATTGGGCACTCGCGCCGGACGATGCGCCGCTTTCGGGCGGGCGTGCTGTCGTTTCGAAAGTGCGCTTCCTCGCCGAGCGCGATGCGCTCACCGCGCGCAACGCACCGCTCGGACTTATTCTGCGTTCCGGCGAGTCACTGGACGGCCTCGAAGACGACCTCGATCGCTTTCAACTCATCGTGCTGGAGATCCCGAAATACACCGACGGCCGCGCCTATTCGACCGCGCGGCTGTTGCGTGAGCGCTACAAATATACCGGCGAGTTGCGCGCCAGCGGCGACGTGCTGCGCGACCAAATCATGTTCCTGCATCGCGTCGGGTTCGATTCATTCGAGGTGACGCACGAAGGCACGATCGCCGCCCTGCGTGACGGCAAGATCAAGCTCGTGCGCAACCATTACCAAGCAGCGGCGCGCGAAGGCGAAGAATCAGCACCAGGGCGGCGTCCCTGGCTGCGGGTCTCGCCGCGCGGGGTGCCCGGCGATGCGCTGGACATGGGAATCGACGGAGGCGGCATATGACGCTCATCCCAAATGCGATTAATCTGGCGGCGAATGCGAACGGTACGCCAGCTATTTCGGCAGGCAGGCTGCGTGGCGCTTTGCGTCGGTTGTTCGCCGCAGATTGGACCGAGCGCTGGATGGTCGTCGTCAATGATCACGCAGTCGGCACGCTGTCGCGAGATGCGGGCGGCATGAGCCTTACTTGGTTTGAACACCCCGATGGCGGTCTGCCGGAAATCACGCCTGCGCCCGACACGTCACTCGCAGCGCTGCATCGGGAGATCGCGCGCAAGCTCGATCTTGCGCCGCATTGCATCGCATTCCTGCCGATCGGGGAGTGACGCCCGTCATTGCGAGCGAAGCGAAGCAATCCAGGGCAGACGCTTCGAACATCGTAAAATGTGCGCCTGGATTGCTTCGTCGCTTACGCTCCCCGCAGCGACCTGCCTCAGCCCGCTTTCCGGCTCAACGCATCGGCGATCTCGTCCAAGACCGCGGGGTCGTCGATCGTCGCCGGCATGGACCAAGAATCCTGGTCGGCAATCTTCTTCATCGTCGCGCGCAAAATTTTCCCCGAGCGCGTCTTCGGTAGCCGCTCGATGGCAATGGCGCGCTTGAATGCGGCGACCGGTCCGATCTTTTCCCGCACCAGCGCCACGACTTCCGTCTCGATCTCACCGGGCGGCCGGTTGACGCCGGCCTTCAGCACGATGAAGCCGCACGGCACTTCGCCTTTGAGTTCATCCTTGACCCCGATCACTGCACATTCGGCGACATCGGGATGTGAGGCGAGCACTTCCTCCATGCCGCCGGTCGACAGGCGATGCCCCGCGACATTGATGATGTCGTCGGTCCGGCCCATGATGTAGACGTAACCGTCCTCGTCGATGTAGCCGGCATCCGCCGTTTTGTAATAGCCCGGAAATTCGGCGAGATAGCTCGCGCGCATACGCTCATCGTTGTTCCACAGCGTCGGTAGGCAGCCCGGCGGCAGCGGCAACTTGACGACGATCGAGCCCATTTGCCCGCGCGGCACCGGCTTGCAGGTCTCATCGAGGGCCTCGATCGCATAACCGGGCATCGGCACGCTCGGCGAGCCGATCTTCACCGGCATCATGCCCAAGCCCACCGGGTTGCCGACGATGCACCACGCCGTCTCCGTCTGCCACCAATGATCGACCACCGGCTTCTGCAGCACATCTTGTGCCCATTTCACCGTGTCGGGATCGGCGCGTTCGCCGGCGAGGAACAGCGTGCGCATGTGGGATAGATCGTAGCGCTTCACGTGTTCGCCGTTTGGATCTTCTTTCTTGATGGCGCGGAAAGCGGTCGGCGCGGTGAACAGCGCGACGCATTTATGCTCGGAGATCACTCGCCAATATGCGCCGGCATCCGGGGTGCCGACGGGCTTGCCCTCGTACATGACCGAGGTCGCGCCATGCAGGAGCGGCGCGTAGACGACGTAGGAATGGCCGACGACCCAGCCGATATCCGAGCCCGACCAATACACTTCGCCGGGCTTGGTGCCGTACAAGTTCCACATCGACCATTTGAGCGCGACTATGTGGCCGCCATTGTCGCGCACGACCCCTTTCGGCACGCCGGTCGTGCCGGACGTATACAGGATGTAGAGCGGATCGGTCGCGAGCAGCGGCACGCAGTCGGCGGCGCGTCCGTTGCGGCGCGCTGCTTCGACGCGTTCCGCCCAATCGTGATCGCGGCCGTCGACGAGCGGCGCTGCGAGCTGCGGGCGCTGCAGGATCATCACTGCGTTGAGCTTTGCCTGCGCAAGCTCGATCGCCTGGTCGAGCAGCGGCTTGTAGGCGACGGTGCGTCCCGGCTCCAACCCGCACGAGGCGCTGAGCACCAGTTTTGGCTTGGCGTCGTCGAGCCGCGTCGCCAGTTCCTTCGCGGCGAAGCCGCCGAACACGACCGAATGAATGGCGCCTATGCGCGCGCAGGCCAGCATCGC
>JAFASC010000214.1 GCA_019244955.1 Methylobacteriaceae bacterium
CGCAAGCCGCGTGGATAGTGCCGCGTCAATAATGCCGTTCCGGCAGGAACAGCATGTTCGGCCGTGACGGCAGCTCCTGACGCGAGACTCCGATGGCGGAACTCGGGCTGAACTCGATCTCGTACTTGCCGCGCGCGACATCGAGAAACCGGTTGAGCGTCGCCGAGCCGAAATAGTGCATCGGCAATATGAGCGGCGCGCGGATCGCGTCGATGACTTCCATCATCCCCGGCGTATCGAGGGTGTAGCTGCCGTCGACCGGCACCAGCAGCACATCGACATGCCCGACCTGTTTCAGGTGCTCGGGCGTCAGCGGATGATGCAAATGCCCGAGATGGGCGATGCAGAGCCCGGCCGTCTCGAAGATGAAGATCGAGTTCGCATCGTATTCCGTGCCGCCCTCCCAATTGCGGATATTCGTCGGCACATTGCGAATATGTATGTCGCCGACATTCACATCGTGATGGGCCGGCCCGCCGTCGGGATTCCAGCCGCGAAGCACGTGCGCGATGGCTGGATTTGGATGCAGGCTGTAATGCGTCGAATGTGCCTTGTTCATCGTGATGACCGTCGGCAGGAGTCTCGGCCGGACGTAATCGTTGTAATCGGTCGCGGCGACCGTACCGCCGGCGCTCTCGATCAGAAACGTCGCGTGACCGACGAAGGTGATCGCGGCACGGCCCGGCGCCAGTGCTGCGCGCCAGATCGGCGTGCCGGCGATCATATCAGGGCATTTGTCGATCTCCGCAGCGCGTGCGAGCGACAGGAATGCCCAGCCGATTGCGCACGGCACGAATGCTGCTAACGCCGACCGAAATCCCAACCCGCGCATTTATATGGTCTCAGGTGGGTGCATCCGCTTCAAACAGGCTCTTGAGTTCGTCGGCGACCTGGGTCGCCGTCTGTATGACCTTGGTTTCATCGTCGTAGAACGCGTGCTGGGCAACAAGCATCTGCTCGTCGCGTTCACGAAAGGCTTCGACCGTGCGGCGGGCCTCCTCTTCGTCGAAATCCAGGCCCAGCAGGACCAGTTCGCTTAGCCGTAAACTAGACAGAAACGTCTCGCGCACGAAATTATGCACGCCGACATCGATCAGCGAATGCGCGACCCGGCGATTTCTTGCGCGGGCGTAGACTTTCGCCTGCGGGAAGTGCTCGCGCGCGAGCTCTGAGACTTTCACAACGGCTTCCGCGTCGGGGAGCGCCACGACGATGACCTTCGCCTGATCCGCGCCGACGGCGCGCAAGAGCTCGAGCCGCGTCGGATCGCCATAAAAGGCGAGATAACCGAAGCGACGCACGGTTTCGACATTGCCGGGCTCCGAATCGAGCGCGTTGAATTTGATGCCGCGCGTCAGCAACACGCGCCCGATGATCTGGCCGAACCGGCCAAACCCGCAGATCACGACCGGCGCCGGACGCGCCTCTTCGAGCCGCGAGGCGGGACGCGGCGCCTGCTTCATCAGGCGCGGGATGAGCCAGCGCTCCGACGCGGCGAACAGGATCGGGCTGATCAGCATCGAGAGCGCGATGACGAGCGTCGCGCCCTCAACCGCGGCCCTATCCAGCGCGCCCGCGGCGGCGGCCGCGCCGAACAGGACGAACGCGAACTCGCTTCCCTGCGCGATCGCGAGGCCAAAGCGGACGGCGGTCACCGGATTTTGGCCGCGGATCAGACCAAGGCCCAACGCGAGTGCTGCCTTCACGACGACGAGCAACACCACGCCGCAAACGATTCTCAGAGGCTCGCGGGCGATCAAGGCCACATCGGTCGACATGCCTACCGACATGAAGAAGAAGCCGAGCAGCAATCCCTCGAACGGTTCGATGTCGGCCTGCAACTCGTGGCGGTACTCGGATTCAGCCAGCACCACGCCGGCGGCAAACGCGCCGAGCGACAGCGGCAGACCGGCCCCGCCCGCGATCGCCGCCGCGCCGACGACGATGAGCAGCGCGGTCGCAGTGAAAACCTCGCGGGTGCGCGCGCCGCCGATCGCGGCAAAGATCGGCCGTAGCAGGAAGTGGCCGCCGAGCAGGATGATTGCGACCGCGCCGGCCGCCTTGAGAAGCGCGATCCAAATCGGCCCGTCGGGATGGTGGCCGGCCAGCGCCGGCACGAGCGCGATCAGCGGCACAGAGGCGAGATCCTGGAAGAGCAGGACCGCGAAACTGTCGCGCCCAGATGTCAGCGCCAGCAGGTTCCGCTCGGCCAGAAGCGGCAGTACGATCGCAGTAGAGGACAGGGCGAGGCCCAAACCGAGGATTGTCGCTCCAGCCCATGCGGCGCCCGCCCAATAAGCGGCGGCGCCAAGCACCGCGCCGGTGACGATGACCTGCGCCGTGCCGAGACCGAAGACGGAGCGCCGCATCGCCCAAACTCGCGGCAGCCGCAGTTCGAGCCCGATAATGAACAACAGCATCAGGACGCCGAGCTCGCTGATCTCGCTGATGCTCTCAACGTCCGTGACGAGACGCAGTCCGGAGGGTCCGATCAAAAGACCGGCGATCAGATAGCCGAGAATGCTGCCCAAACCGAGACGTCGCGAAAGCGACACCAGGAGCACCGCGGCGGCGAGGAGAGCGACGAGGGTGACAAGCATTTAGCGAAGTCCTTTTGAGCCGCCAGGACGCTAGCATATGCAGCTGACCGGTGGGCCACGCCACCGTTGGGTCGCGGAACCCCGGCGATTCCACTTCGGAGAAAAATGTTCTAGAAGCTCCAATCCCTTGACATCCATGAGAGCGGCGACGAGCCACAAATGAACAAGCCTGAAAAGGCGGCAAAAGCCGGCGTTCCGGATTATTCCGCAACGCTCTACTTGCCGCGGACCGATTTTCCGATGCGCGCCGGCCTTCCACAGAAGGAACCGGAGATTCTCGCGCGCTGGCAGCGGATCGGTCTTTACGAGAAATTGCGCGAGCTCGCCGCCGGACGGGCGCGGTTCATCCTGCATGACGGGCCCCCTTATGCGAACGGCAACATCCACATCGGCCATGCGCTCAACAAAATCTTGAAGGACCTAGTCACCCGCTCGCAGCAGATGCTCGGAAAGGATTCCATTTATGTGCCTGGCTGGGACTGCCACGGCCTGCCGATCGAATGGAAGATCGAGGAGGAGTATCGGGCCAAGGGCAAAAACAAGGACGAGGTGCCTACCAACGAGTTCCGCGCGCAATGCCGCGCCTTCGCGGCGCATTGGATCGACGTGCAGCGCGAGGAGTTCAAGCGGCTCGGCGTGATCGGCGACTGGGATCATCCCTATTCGACGATGGACTTTTTTGCCGAAGCGCAAATTGCCCGCGAGATCATGAAGTTCGCGGCGAACGGGCTGCTTTATCGCGGCTCGAAGCCGGTCATGTGGAGCGTCGTCGAGAAAACCGCGCTTGCGGAAGCCGAGGTCGAGTACGAGGACTATACCTCCGACACGGTGTGGGTCGCCTTTCCCGTGCGCACGATCCGCAACGGCGCGCTCGCCGATGCGCGGCGCGCGGCCGAGATGAGCGGCGAAAATCCGCAGGACATCGATGCGACTCGCGAAGTCTTCGACGAATTGCACGCCGCCTCGATCGTGATCTGGACGACGACGCCGTGGACCTTGCCCGGCAATCGCGCGATCGCATTTTCATCGAAGATCGATTATGGGCTTTATCGCGTCACGGAAGCCGCACCGGATAATTGGGCCAAGCCCGGCGGGCTCTACATCCTCGCCGATCGGCTCGCGTCCGATGTGTTCAAGGCGGCGCGCGTGCAGAATTTCGAGCGCGTGCGCGGCGTCGATCCACGCGACATCGAAACCTGCTCGCATCCGCTGGCCGAGAGAATTCCCGGCTACGAATTCCCGGTGCCGCTGCTCGAGGGCGAGCACGTCACCGACGATGCAGGAACCGGCTTCGTGCATACCGCGCCGGGTCACGGCCGTGAGGATTTCGATCTGTGGACCGGGCAGGGCCGTGCGCTCGCCGCGCTCGGCGTGGATACGCGCATTCCCTACACGGTCGACGCCGACGGCTTCTACACGAAAGAGGTGCCGGGCTTCGCCGGCCGCCGCGTCATCGACGGCAAAGGCAAGAAGGGCGACGCCAACGACGCGGTCATCGCCGCGCTGATCGAGGCAAGTCATCTGATCGCACGCGGGCGGCTCAAACATTCCTACCCGCATTCGTGGCGCTCGAAAAAGCCGGTCATCTTCCGCAACACACCACAATGGTTCATCGCGATGGACCGCGGGCTTGGAGAGGCGCGGGGGAGCAACGCGCCGACCTTGCGCTCAATTGCTCTCGACGAAATCGCCCGCACGGCGTGGGTCCCGGCCGCCGGCGAAAACCGCATCCGCGGCATGATCGAGAACCGGCCGGACTGGGTCGTCTCACGGCAGCGCGCCTGGGGTATTCCGATCGCGGTCTTCGTCAAGAAGGGCACGAGCGACATCCTGATCGACGATGCCGTGAACGCGCGCATTGCCGCAGCCTTCGAGGAGGAAGGCGCCGACGCTTGGTACGCGGACGGCGCGGCCGCTCGGTTCCTTGCGCCCGAGTACGATCCAAACGACTACGACAAGATCGACGACATCCTCGATGTCTGGTTCGACTCGGGCTCGACGCACGCCTTCACATTGGAAGATCCTAAGCACTTTCCGAGCCTTGCTGGCCTGAACCGTGTCCGCGACGGCGGCAGCGACGCGGTCATGTATCTTGAAGGCTCCGACCAGCATCGCGGCTGGTTCCATTCCTCGCTGCTCGAATCCTGCGGCACGCGGATGCGCGCGCCTTTCGACGTCGTGCTCACCCACGGCTTCACGCTCGACGAGCAGGGCCGCAAGATGTCGAAGTCGCTCGGGAACGTCACCGTGCCGCAGAAGGTGATCAGCGAAGCAGGCGCGGACATCCTGCGGCTCTGGGTGGCGAGCGTCGATTATTCGGACGATCAGCGCATCGGTCCGGAAATCTTGAAAAGCATTACGGACAATTACCGCAAGCTGCGTAACACTTTGCGCTGGATGCTGGGCTCGCTCGCACACTTCAAGAGGAACGAGCGCGTCGCCAGGGATGAGCGTCCGGAACTCGAACGTTATATGCTACATCGTCTCGCCGAAGTCGCCACGGGAGTGAAGGAGGCCTATGGCGAATTCGACTACAAGAAGGTCGTGGCGCTGATCACCTCGTTCATGACAACCGATCTCTCTGCCTTCTACTTCGATATCCGCAAGGACACCCTTTATTGCGATCCACCCTCGAGCATCGCGCGCAAGAGTGCGCTTGCAACGATAGACGAGATTTTCCAGCGCGTAGTGATCTGGCTCGCACCGATTCTGGCCTTCACCTGCGAAGAAGCATGGCTTTCGCGTCATTTCTCAGAAGATGGCTCGGTGCACACCCAACTCTTCCCAGAAAATCCTGCGGATTGGCGCGATGATGCACTCGCCGCGAAGTGGCGGATCATTCGCAACATTCGCCGCGTCGTAACCGGTGCGTTGGAGATCGAGCGCGCCGCCAAACGCATCGGCTCATCCCTCGAAGCGGCTCCAATCGTCTACGTCGAAGATGCTGCGTCCCGGGATGCCCTCGAGGGGGTCGATTTCGCTGAAATCTGTATAACATCAGAGATCGAAGTCCGTGCGGGTCAGGGACCGATGCACGCATTTCGGCTCGACGAAATCGCCGGCGTCGCGGTCGAGCCGCAGCGAGCCAACGGCCGGAAATGCGCGCGCTCGTGGAAAATCTCACCGCTGGTCGGCAGCGATCCCGATTATCCCGACGTCACGCCGCGCGATGCGCAGGCGCTGCGTGAACTCGCGGCGACCGAGCTCGTGCGCGCATGAGTCCCCGCCTATTCGGTGTCGTCGCGCTTCTTGCGACGGTGATCATCGATCAGAGCGACAAGCTCTGGATGCTTTTCGTCTACCGGATATCTGAGCACCAGCCGGTTCATCTCGGGCCTTTTCTCGATCTGATCGTCGCTTGGAATCCGGGCGTCTCATATTCCCTGCTGCGCGCCACATCCGACCTCGAGAGGTATCTGCTTCTCGCCCTGGCATTCGCAGCGATCGTGCTACTCTTCGTCTGGCTGTGGCGCGCACGCTCGCGGACGACCGCCTTCGCGCTAGGGCTGATCATCGGCGGCGCCATTGGCAATGCTTATGATCGGTGGGCCTACGGGGCAGTCGCCGATTTTTTCCGGTTCCATGTCGGCGACCTCTCCTGGTACGTGTTCAACCTTGCCGACGTCGCCATCGTCGGGGGCGTTGCGCTCCTGCTTCTCGAATCCCTGTTTCCGACGGCGTTTGCCCGACCGAAGCGCCAGGAGGATCCGGTTCTTTCCGACTGAGCGGACTTACCCCGCTGCCCCGCCCACAAAATTGCCGTGAAGGCAGAGCCTTTAGGCGCTGCAAAGGTCCACCTTCCCGCGCTCTGGCGGGATTTCGTGAGGGACATGACGGAATGACTCCTCGAATTCTCCACGCCTCCGGCGTGATTGCCGGCGCAGCAGGCGTCCTCCTCCTAATCAGCGCCGCGTGGCAGCCCAGCCCAGCGCGGGCGGAAGAGGGGAATCAGACGCTTAGGCAGCTTTTCGGTCTGGTAACGGGCGACACCGGCCAGAAGGACACGGACGGGATCGATTATCGCGAACGCCCGCCGCTGGTCCTGCCGCCGAAAATGGACCTGCCGCCGCCGCAGGCCTCGCTTGAGAAGCCGGACCCGGCGTGGCCCAACGATCCGGACGTTGGCCGCGTGAAGAAGCTGAAGGCCGAATCCAAGGCTCCTGCCCGTCAGGTCAATGAGGCGACGGCCAACCCGCACATTACCCAGCAGGAACTCGAGAAGGGCCGTATCGCTGTCAGCGATCCGACCTCGCCGCAGCAGAATGCCTGCGACAACTCTAATGCCCCGGAATGCCTCTACACGCCCTGGTCGGTGCTGAGGAAAGTGACCGACGCCGGCAAGGACGACAAGGACACGTTGCGGCCGGGCGAGGAGCCGTCGCGCGAATACTTGACCGAGCCGCCGCCCGGCTTCCGCAAGCCGACGCAGGTCGTCAAGGCGACGCGGGAAGCACCGAGGGAGAAGGAAGACGCCTCCGATGCCGGCGCCTATATCCGTAATCAGGCGAGACATAAGACCTCCGTCGACGAGTGACCGGGCTAGCCTGCCTGCCCTTGCGCTAAGGTTGCGTATCGCGTAGCCCGCGAGTGACTCTAGCCGCGGGCTCGGTCCGCCTTCCGGATTCCATGCAGCCAGGATTATCTCTTCCGCAACATACGTTGACGCTGTCAGCGCCCGCCGGCGGCAAGCAAGGCGCCGGCCCGGCGATTACGCATTCCAGACTAGAGAACGGCCTGCAGATCGTGGTCATACCCGACCATCGCACGCCGGTCGTGACCCACATGATCTGGTACCAGAACGGGTCCGCCGACGACCCGCCGGGCAAATCGGGAATTGCGCATTTTCTCGAACACCTGATGTTCAAGGGCACGAAGGCGCACCCCAAAGGCTTCTCCGATCTTGTCGCCGAACTGGGCGGCCAGGAGAACGCCTTCACTGCTTACGACTACACCGCTTATTTCCAACGCGTGGCCAAGGAACATCTCGCCACGATGATGGGGTTCGAAGCCGATCGGATGACCGGTCTCATCTTGACCGATGACGTCGTCGCCCCAGAGCGTGACGTCGTGCTCGAAGAGCGCAGAATGCGCACCGACACCGATCCGGCGCAGCAACTCAATGAAGCGGTGCAGGCGTCATTGTTTCCGCACCACCCCTACGGCACCCCCGTGATCGGCTGGGGACATGAGATCGAGACACTCGATCGCGGCGATGCGCTGAGCTATTACGAGCGCTTCTATACGCCGGCCAACGCGATTCTGATCGTTGCCGGGGACGTCGAGGCAGCCGAAGTCGAGCGCCTTGCCCGCGAAACATACGGACGCATTCCGGCCCGCGACAAGCCACCGCGGCGGTTTCGTCCGCAGGAACCCGAGCCGCGCGCGCACCGGCTGGTCACGCTTACCGATGCCAAAGTCGAACAGCCGGCGCATGAGCGCGTGTTCCTCGTTCCATCTTACACCACCGCCGCGCCAGGTGAGGCGGAAGCGCTCGAGGTCCTGACGCACTTGCTTGGCGGAGGCCATACGAGCCTTCTCTACCGGGAGCTCGTCGTCGAGCAAAAGCTCGCAGTGGCCGTCGGCGCCTACTACATGGGTACATCGCTCGATGCGACGCGGCTTTGGATTTATGCAATGCCGACGCCGACAACGACTCTCGAGCAACTCGACGATGCGCTTGACGAGGTGATCGCCCGCCTCGTCGACGATCCGATCGATGAAGCCGACCTGCAGCGGGCCCGCACGCGTCTTGTTGCCGATGCGATCTACGCGCAGGACAATCAAGCGAGTCTGGCGCGCTGGTACGGGGCATCGCTCGCAACTGGGCTGACGATCGAAGACATCGCCGATTGGCCGGACCGTATCGACGCCGTTACCGCCGACGCGGTGCAAATGGCGGCGCGGAAATGGCTCGACAAACGCCGCGCAGTCACCGGTTTCTTGTTGCCTGAAGCGGTCGCCGCGTGACATCGATGGCCGCGTTCGCTGAAGCTGCCTTGTCGTCGCGCGCCGGCCGCGTCCAGCGGGTCTTTTCGCCGGGGGGCATCGAGGCCTGGCTCGTCGAAGAGCACACGGTTCCGCTCGTCGCGCTCGAATTCTCGATCAATGGCGGCGCCTCGCAAGATGCACCGGACCGTCCCGGCACGGCCACCCTTCTCGCCGGACTTCTGGACGAGGGCGCCGGACCTCACGACGCAGAAGCCTTCCACCGTGCGCTCGACGACAAGGCGATCCACCTCTCCTTCAGCGCCGATCGCGACCACATTTCGGGCCACCTGCAGACGCTTGAGCGCAATACGGACGCGGCGTTCGATCTCTTGCGGCTGGCGCTGAACGAAGCTCGTTTGGATCCGGAGCCGACGGAGCGCGTGCGCGAACAGATGGCAGCCACGCTGAAACGCGATTTGAATGATCCGGAAGCGATGGCCAATCGTGCCTTTCGCGCGGCGGCCTTTCCCGATCATCCCTATGGTCGCGCTGTGCGGGGCGAACTCGCCACGCTGCCTTTCATCACGCGCGCCGATCTCGAGAACTTGCGCGGGCGCGCGTTTGCCCGCGGAACTTTGAAAGTCGCCGCGGTCGGCGCGATCGATGCAGCGAGCCTGGCACGTCTTCTCGACGAGGTGTTCGGTGCGTGGCCGGAACTGCCCGACCTTGTGACGGTGCCTGCCACCTCCGTGGCCAATCTGGGCGCTCGTCGGGTCATCGACCTCGACGTGCCGCAGACGACAATCCGCTTTGGACGCCCGGGTATTCACCGCCGCGACCCGGAATTCATCCCGGCCATGGTGGTCAATTACATTCTCGGCGGCGGTGGGCTGACGACGCGGCTCTTCCACGAGGTGCGCGAAAAGCGCGGACTCGCGTACTCCGTCTACTCGCAGATCCAGAGTTTCGAGCGCGCAGCGATGCTCGCCGGTTCGACCTCCACTAAGAACGAGCGAGCTGCGGAATCGCTTGCCGTGATCGAAAGCGAGATCAAGCTTCTGGCGAAGGAAGGACCGAGCGAAGCCGAACTTGAGAAGGCGAAGAAATACCTTACCGGCTCTTACGCGCTTTCCTTCGACACGTCGACCAAGATCGCGGCGCAACTCGTGCACCTGCAGCAGCAGGGGTTCGACATTGCTTATCTCGATGAGCGCAACAAGCTCGTCGAAGCGGTGACGCTCGCCGAGGCCAAGCGTGTGGGCGAGCGGCTGTTCGGTGACGGCGCGCTGCTTGTCACCGCCGTCGGTCGCCCGGCCGGCATGTAGTTTCCGGCGTGCTCTCGCCGAATCGCGCGATCTGCTAGAATTCGCGCAAATTCCGGATTTCGCTTGAGCTATCTCGATCCGCCCCCTCTGCCGGCGCCGGTTGTCGTGACGAAAGACGTCGGCGGCTATGTCGATGAGTATCGCGCGCGCACCGAACTCTATCGTGCGCAGGATCGCGAGGTCAGGCTGCATGAATGCCGCTCGGCCTGCACACTGGCTTTGAGCCTGCCGAATGTCTGCGTGTATCCCAATAGCCTGGTGAAATTTCACGCCGCCTATGATCCACGCAACAAAGTGGTCAACTGGGAGGAGACGCAGAAGCTTTTCTCGACTTATCCCGCCCCGGTGCGGGCGCGGCTCGGTACGCTGACGCGGGAATACAAGGTGCTCTCGGGCGCAGAACTGATCTCGCTGGGCGTGCGCGACTGCAACGAGAAACGCATCCTCGTCGCCAAGGCTGCACCCGTCCCTGAAGACAAGACCAGCCTCGCGAAAATCGTGCAGGGCATGAAGAGCGCGCTCTTGACCGGCTCCGAAGCCAGCCGGGAAAGCGTCGGCGCGCAAAGCGCCGCGCCGACAGTTCCCGTCAAGACCCAGCCCGTGACGACGCCCCAGAGCGCGCCCGAGCCGCAAACTGCCGATATACCGCTGCCGCCGGCGCGTCCCGAGGCACAAGAGCCGGCCGATGTGCCGCTGCCGCCGCGCAAACCGACGAGCATCGCCCTCGCACAGGCGCAGATTGCGCTCATTCCACCGGCGCATCGGCCCATGCAAGGCTCGGCGCGCATCCTGCCGGATCGGTTCACCCCGTACGCTTACGTCATCGTGCGGCGCTGAAGGGTGCGCGGCCGCATCAGGATCACGGCGGCCGCGCCGAGATCCAGCACACCGCAAACATAGATCGGCGCCGTGTAAGCCCCGGCGAGGTCGTGGATCGCGCCTAAAAGCAGCGGCCCGCTCGACGCGCCGATCTGCCAGACGGAACTGACGAGTGCCGTCAACATCCCGAACGAGGCCGGCTCGAATTCGCGCTGCACGATCAGCGCCGGAAAGGTGATCAGGTTGCCGACCGAGAAGCCGAACAGCGCGACGGCGGCAAACAACACCAGCGGGTCGCGCGTCAGGATCATCGCCGTGAGCGCCACGATTTGCGAGGCAAGCGAGGCCGCCGTCACAACGCGCTGATCGAAACGATCGATCACCATTCCGAGCGTCAGCCGGCCGACGATAGCCATCGCCGTCGTCAGCGCCACCGCAGCGCCGGCCTGAGCGCGCCCGAGGCTCGGCTCGAGGATGGCGATCTCGTGCACGAGAAAGCCAGCTTGCGCCATCAGGGCAAGCGCGAAGGGCAGCGCGATCGACCAGAAGCGCCACGAGCGCAGCGCCTCGGCCCGCGTCCACGGCGCGATCACCAGTCCCGCCGCATCGAGACTGGGCCGGTTCACGAGCGCCACGGCCGGCCGGTCGACCCAAAAGAACAGCATCGGCAGGATCAACACGAGCATCGCGCCGACAAGGACAATGAGCGCCGGCTCGAAGCCGATCGAGCCCACGAGCAGCACCAGCGCCGGGATGACCACGACGCCTGCGAAACTCGCGCCGTTCAGAGCGAGATTGATCGCCAGCCCACGGCGCGTCGAAAACCATAAGCCGAGCACGTTGGAAATCGCGCCGACCGTGGTCGCCGCCCAGCCCGCCGACATCACGAGATAGGCGGCATAAAGCTGCCAGGGCTGCGTGACGATTCCGACCAGCACTGCGGCCGCGCCGATCATGAGCACGCCGGCAAGCATCACCGAGCGCGGCCCGAAGCGCCTGATCGCATCGCTCACGTAAACGACCGCGAGCGCGCCGACGAAATAGTAGAGCGTCGTCGCCCCGGAAATCAGCGCGGCGGGCCAGCCGCGGCTTGTCCTGAGCTCGGCGAGAAAGACGCCGTGCCCGTAGAAGCCGAAGCCCCAGGCAAACATCGCGACGGTGAAACAGGCGATGACGACGCGCCAGCCGCGATATCGCCACGAGGCTTCGTCGGGCGTCGCGGCGAGCGGCCGGGGCGGAACTTGCAGCATAACACCCGAGTGACCACGGCCGCAGCCGCGAGGCAAACGCTAACACTTCGCGGCTGCTCGAACCTTCGTGCCGAAGTACACGCGCGCGTCATCCTTGTTGCGCCATGCGGCGCGATGGTTGGGAGCGAAAGGACACGGGCGCCGGGCAACCGATCCTAATTTTTTATAGCCGGTCACCCGGCGCCGATGCGCGGCGGTTTCTGTCCCTCACGTCCCGCATCTTCGAGGGGCCGGTTTGGCTTTTGTGAAGCCACCTAACCCCGCTCAAGCCCTCTAGGGGCGGACCGGTCGTATTGCCGGACGGGCGGGCAACTCGGCGCTTCACCTCGTCCGCGTAAGCAGGTTTCACCGCTTACGGGCCTCGGCAAAGACACCCGTTTGCAAGGGCCTCCCGAGACGCGCGT
>JAFASC010000247.1 GCA_019244955.1 Methylobacteriaceae bacterium
CTGCTGATTGACGCCGATGACTGCGTGATCGCAGGGCATGGGCGGCTGGAGGCTGCGAAGCTGGACGGTTATACAACCGCTCCAACCGTTCGCCTCACCCATCTCACCCCCTCAGAAGTTCGCGAATACATTATTGCAGACAATCGCCTCGCCGAACTCGCCGGGTGGGATCGCGAGCTCCTCGCGGCCGAGCTCGGTAGTCTGCTCGAGCTGAGTATCGATTTTGAGCCCATCGGCTTCGAGATGGGCGAAATCGATGCTCTTCTAAGCGACTTCAACAACCCCTCGCCCGGGCCGGACGATAGCATTGCTCCGACTCGGGGTGCCTGCGTTTCTCAAAGGGACGATGTTTGGCTTCTTGGGAAGCATCGGATCTCATGTGCCGATGCGCGGGAGGAAGCCGGTTACCACCGCGTCATGCGCGGTGAGCGTGCTGCAATGTTATGCGCGGATCCGCCTTATAACGTAAAAGTCGTGGGTCACGTGCAAGGCCGCGGTCGGATGAAGCATGCTGAGTTCGCCTTTGCCTCGGGCGAAATGAGTGCCGGTCAATATCGAGCCTTCCTTGAGACTTGGCTTCGTGCCGCAATGCGTTTCTCGAGCGCTGGTGCGCTCGCTTACGTGTTCATGGATTGGCGGCATATAGCCGACCTGATTGCAATCGGCCGGATAGTTTTCGGCGAGATGGTCAATTTATGCGTATGGGCCAAGGGGAATGCAGGACAAGGTTCGTTTTACCGCAGTCAACACGAGCTCATAGGAGTCTTCGTCCTGGGCAGCGAGTCGCATCGGAATAACGTTCAGCTCGGGCGTTTCGGGCGCAATCGCAGCAATCTCTGGCAGTATGCGGGCGTCAACAGCTTCGGAGCTGGTCGTGACGAAGCGCTTTCGATGCATCCGACGGTGAAGCCGGTCGCGATGGTGGCAGACGCTATACGGGACTGCACCTCCAGGGGCGAGATCGTGCTCGACCCGTTCCTCGGCTCCGGGACGACGGTTCTTGCCGCTGAGAAAACGGGTCGTCGATGCTATGGTCTCGAATACGAGCCCGCATATATCGACGTCATTATCCGCAGATGGCAAGCATTCACGAAAACAGACGCGACTCTGGAGGGGGATGGCCGAACCTTTGAGGAGCTTGCTGCCGAACGAGCTGCCAAACCGGGCCCACTTTCAACGCCCTGTTTCACCGAAAGCAGCGGAGATGCAGCATGAGCAACGACGGACTCCCTGGTAATCATGAAGGTTGGCTATGGGCGGCCTCCAAAGGCGCACCGATTCAAGCCCGGTCAGAGTGGAAACCCGAAGGGCCGACGAAAGAAGCCGAAAGCTCTTCCGGATATCGGCACTGCACTGGACAAGGTCTTCAGCAAGCAAGTGACGATCAACGACAACGGGCAGTCGCGCTCAGTTCATGTACTCGAGGCTATGATTCTCAGCCTCGTAAGCTCAGCCACGCGAGGTAACGCAAGAGCCCTTCTCACACTGGTGAAGCTCGCTCAAGCGTTCCCTCCCACTGTCGAGCGCGTCTACGGCTATAACCCCCAAGACGCCGAAAAAGTGCGCCTCAAGATCGAGGATATGATTAGACGTAAAAAGGAGCTTAAGGACTCAGAAGCGACTCTGCAGCAGCCCTCTGACGCGTCTGCGGCAACGGTTCCCGCTGAGACGGGCGGCCCGCTTGGACCTACAAATCCGGGAGCAGGACCGGACGCTTGCAAGTGATGCCTCGTTGTCAACCAGTAGCGTCCAACTTAGCGGTCGCTGATCTCGAGGCCCGCTAACGCGGGCGCTTCCGCTGAGGCCCATGGGAGTCGTTTCGTGCCGTGGAGCTCCCGATCTGGAGCCAGAGCGCGATTACTGGCGCCGAGCGGCCAGTCCTAAGAACCTGAGAGTTTTGCTCGATGGCTCGCGGACAAGTTCCCGGCTGGCAACCGCGTCAGCTATTCGGCACAGGCGGGCCGCCAGCTCGCCGATTCTCGTTGCTGGCGGAAACTCGCCCGGTCCCAATCCTTCAAGGCGAACTGCCCGGCTACGCGGTTGCGCCGTTCCGGCATATTGAATGGCGGCTACTCTATCGAGCGCAGCAACGACTCGACGAGGAGGCCGATTCCCGATGGAATGAGGCGGCAGGATGGCTGGTGAGGCATGCGTGACCCACGAAACGATCGTCTACCGGGCGAAAGTGATCCACACAATGAACGCGTCGCGGCCGACGGCGACGCATGTGGCCGTGCAAGACGACCGCATCATCCTTGTCGGCGGCGTCGAGGACATGCAGAGCCTCCCCGGCGTTCGCCACGATGACCGTTTCGCCGACAAGGTTCTGTTGCCCGGCTTCGTCGAAGGCCATGCCCATGTGATGGAAGGAACCCTGTGGTCGTGGCCTTACGTCGGCGCATTCGACCGTCGCGCGCCTGACGGCCGCAGGATCGAGGGACTGAAGACGATTGAGGCGGTGATCGCGCGGCTCAAAGAAAGTGTGAAGACACTGGCCGATTCAGACGAGCCGCTCTACGCCTGGGGTTTTGATCCGTTGCATGTCGGTGGCGTCAAGCTCACTCGGCACGATCTTGACACGGTCTCGACGACGCGGCCCGTATTGGTGCATCAGGCTAGCCTTCATATCACCAATGTGAACTCGCTGACCTTGGAGCGCGCTGGATTCGATGCGTCCACGACCGTGGCCGGGGTGCCAAAGCTTGACGATGGGACGCCCAGCGGCGAGCTGCAGGGATTGGCGGCGCGGCTACGGCTCTTTCGGACGCTCGGCTTCAACCCGATGACGGGGAGCCTCGACCAGGAGACGCTGCATCGCTACGGCGACGCCGCGGCTCTACAGGGTATCACGACGATCACCGACCTTCACAACGATCTGCTGGATCCCACAGTTGATGTGTTCCGCACGCATACCGGCGACATGAAGGTCCGTCTTGTTCCCGCCCTCGCGTCAGCGACGCACTCGCCCGAAGAAGGCATGGAGAAGATCCGGCGTCTAAGGGCAATGAACAGTGATCGGCTACGCTTCGGGATCGTCAAGATTGTCGTAGACGGCTCGATTCAGGGCTTCACCGCGCGCCTGCGCTGGCCGGGCTATCACAATGGTGCGCCGAACGGACTATGGTATGTCGCGCCCGACGAACTCATGCGCATTGTCGGCCTTTATCATCAGGCCGGGGTCCAATTGCATATGCACACGAATGGTGACGAGGCGACGGACGCTGTGCTCGACGCTGTCGAAGCGGCGCAGATCGCCCATCCACGCCCGGACCACCGTCACACGATCCAACATTGCCAGATGGCGAGCGCGGCGCAATTCCGCCGCATGAAGTCGCTCGGCGTCTGCGCCAATCTATTCTCCAACCACATCTTCTATTGGGGAGATGCGCATTATGCCGCGACGATGGGCCCGGAGCGCGCCGCGCGCATCGACGCCGCGGCCACCGCCGAGCGCATGGGTGTGCCTTATGCGATCCATTGTGACGCGCCGGTGACGCCGCTTTCGCCACTCTTCACTATGTGGTGCGCGGTGAACCGTGTCACCGCCGCAGGCCGTGTGTTAGGCCCGGAGGAGCGCCTGACCCCCGCGCAGGCGTTACGCGCGGTGACCCTCGGCGCTGCCTATACCTTGAAGCTCGACCAGGAGGTGGGCAGCATCGAGGTCGGCAAATTCGCGGACTTTGCCGTACTCGATGCCGATCCGCTCGAGCGAGCGCCCGAGGCTTTGAAGGACATCACCGTATGGGGCACGGTATCGGGCGGCATCATTCACGAGGCGCCCAACGGATGATAGCGCGACCGCCTGGCCCGCAGACAAAAACGCCATTCACCGTTCTCGGCGGATTCTTGGGTGCCGGCAAAACGACCCTCGTCAATCACCTGCTGAGCAATGCGAGAGGCCGCTACGCGGTTCTCATCAACGATTTTGGCGCCGTCAACGTCGACGCGGCCCTTATTGCGGAACATTCGGGCGAAACGCTGCGTCTCAGCAACGGCTGCGTGTGCTGTAGCCTCACCGACGACTTCACCACGACGCTGATACATGTGATAGAGGCCAAACCGACCTTTGATCACATTTTCGTCGAAGCCAGCGGCGTCGCTGATCCTTGGGCAATCGCTGAAATCGCGCTTGTGGAACCGCAGCTCGCGCTCGACGCAGTTGTCACGATTGTGGATGCCGAGCGCATCGACGCGCTGATTAGCGATCCGCGCGTCGGTGAAACCGTGCAGCGCCAGATCCGTGCCGCTGATCTCATCCTCCTCAATAAGACCGATCTGGTGAGTGTCAATGCCCGTAGCGAAGCCCGCGCTATGTTGTCGGCGCTAAAGCCGGGCGTGCGCATCGCCGACACCGTCGGAGCGGCGGTGCCGATTACGCTACTCGATCACGCCGAAGGCAATTCGAGATCCCGCTTCCGCGCTGATGCGGTTTCACATGAGGCGCAGTTCCGCCGTATCCTGTATCAGCGCACGGCTGATTTTCTCGGAGAGGCACTGCGACGCGCTCTCGACGAGATGCCCGTCGCGCTGCTGCGGCTCAAAGGATGCGTGCGCGTCGCGGGCGAGACGATGGCATTGAATCTGCAATGGGCTGGAGGCCGGTGGTCGCTCACGCCGCACGGGCCTTCCGAACGGGATCTATCGGTGGAGCTCGTCGGCATCGGCACCGACGCGTTAGACCGAGATGTGGTCAAGGCCAAGCTCGATCTGGCGCTGAACGCCGAAACGACACCCGATCTGCAAGACAACGGGTAAGCGAGTCATTCCTCTCAATCCGCCCCGACTAGGAAACAGCCATGCTCCTGACTAAACGGCAATTATTGGAACTGAGCACCGCGAGCCTCGCCGCCATGACGATCGGCTTTGAGGCCGACGCGCAGGGTGCGGACACTACTTCGCAGGCTCCGCTCGTGATCGGCAGCACGCAGGTGCCGCGGCATTTCAACGGCGCGGTGCAATCGGGCATCGCGACGGCCATGGTCAGTACTCAGGTTTTCGCGAGCCCGCTCCGCTACGACGACAAGTGGAATCCGCAACCTTATCTCGCCAAATCCTGGAACGTCGCCGAGGACGGGCTCAGTGTGATACTCCACCTGGTCGACAATGCTGTTTTTCATGACGGCAAACCCGTCACCTCGGAAGACGTCGCCTTCTCGATTGGCGTGATCAGGGCTGATCATCCGTTTAGGACAATGCTGTCGCCGGTTTCTTCTGTCGAGACGCCGGATGCGCAGACCGCGATAATTCATCTGTCTCAGCCTCATCCCGCGCTTCTACTCGCGATGTCGCCCGCGCTGATGCCGATTTTGCCAAAGCACATTTACGGCGACGGACAAGACGTGAAGACGCACCCAGCGAATTTGCAGCCGATCGGGTCGGGCCCTTATCGCTTTGTCGACTACAAGCAGGGTGAAGCGATTACGCTGGAGCGCTTCGACAAATTTTTCATCGCGGGTCGCCCGAAGCTCCAGCGTATTGTCTTCCGTCTCATCCCGGACCCGACAAACCTAGTGCTCGCCGCAGAACAAGGCGAGGTCAACGTCCTGCCGTTCACCTACGGAGCGCGCAACCTCGAACGTCTTGCGAGGGCGCCGACGCTGACGGTCACTGACAAGGGGTTCGAGGGAATCGGCCCGCTGAACTGGCTCGCCTTCAACACCGCGAGAAAGCCGCTCGACGATGTCCGCGTGCGCAAGGCACTGTGCTATGCCGCCAATCGCGACTTCATCACGAACAAGCTCATGGCCGGAACGGCGACGCCTGCGACGAGCCCGATCGTGCCGAGCTCGCCCTTCTTCGAGCCGGACGTCGAGGGCTACAAACTCGACCTCGCCAAGGCGGAGAAGCTGCTCGACGACGTCGGGCTGAAGAAGAACGCCGATGGCACGCGGATGACGCTGACGATCGACTACATCCCCGGCGACAACGAGCAGCAGCGCAATGTTGCAGAATATCTGCGCTCCGCGTTCAAGCGGATCGGTGTGGCGATCGAGGTTCGCGCGGCCCCTGACTTCCCAACCTGGGCGAGCCGCATCTCGTCCTTCGATTTCGATCTCACCATGGACAATGTTTACAATTGGGGCGACCCCGTTATCGGCGTCTCGCGAACATATCTTTCGGATAACATCCGCAAAGGCGTGATCTGGTCGAATACTCAGAGCTACGCAAATCCGAAGGTGGACCAATTGCTGAAGGACGCGGCAGTCGAGCGCGATCAGGGCAAGCGGAAAGCTCTCTATAGTGCCTTCCAGAAGATCGTTGTTGACGATGCGCCGATCCACTTTATCAACGTGGCGCCCTATCACGTCGCCTTCAACAAGGGCCTCGCCGATCTCCCGCTATCGATCTGGGGCGTGCTGTCGCCGCTTGACGAACTGCGCTGGGCGAGCGCGGCGAAGAAGTGACAGTATGAGGGCGGCTGGATAACCATCGTGCTCGGCTTCGTGCGCAGGCTTGTGAATGCCGTCGCTCTGCTGCTTGCGGTCGTCGTCTTGAATTTCACTCTTATTCAGGCTGCTCCCGGCGATCCGGCGATGGTGATCGCGGGGGAGATGGGGGGCGCCTCACAGGAGGTACTTGCCGACATCCGCGCGCGCTACGGGCTCGATCGCAGCAAGGGTGAGCAACTCGTGACCTACGTGACGAAGGTTGCGCATGGCGATTTCGGCTATTCCTTCTACTTCAACCGGCCGGTCGCAGCGCTGATCCTGCAACGTCTGCCGGCCACGCTGCTGCTTGTACTTACGAGCCTCTTCGCCGCAGTGCTCGTAGGCGCGTGGCTCGGCATTTTGTGCGCGCGCAACCCAGACGGCGCTTTGAGCCAGATCGTCTCGGTGTTCGCGATCGCCGGCTATGCGGCGCCGGTTTTCTGGACGGGGCTCATGCTGCTCGTCCTCTTCGCCTCCGTCTGGCCGGTGCTGCCGGTCGGCGGCATGAGCGATCTTGCCAGCCCGAAATCCGGCTTGGCGCTCGTCACCGACATCGCCCGCCATCTGGTGCTGCCAGCCGCGACGCTCGCCATCGTTTACGTCGCGCAATACAGCCGCCTAACCCGCACAAGCATGATCGAGGTGCTTGGCGCCGATTACGTCCGCACAGCCCGCGCCAAAGGCCTTCCCGAACTGGTCGTCGTCTACAAACACGCGCTGCGCAATGCATTGATTCCGTTGGTGACGGTCGTTGGGCTGCAGTTCGGGCAGGTCCTTGCAGGCGCCGTTCTCGTCGAGACGGTCTTCGCCTGGCCTGGGCTCGGTCGTCTCGTCTTCGATTCAATTCTACGCCGGGACTATCCGACCCTGCTCGGCGTCCTGTTCTTCTCGGCCCTGGTAGTGCTCGCCGCCAATCTCGTGACGGATCTCGTCTACCGCCTTATCGACCCCCGTATACGCACAGCCGGAAGTGGCGTCTCATGACAATGATCCCGATGCCCGCGCACCCCGAAATGCTTGGGCCGGCAAATCCGCCGCACGCTCCTGGCCCAAGCCCACCATTGCCTAGTCCCGCCTCACCGGCGGCGGAAATCGCAACGCGGCTGCTGCGCCGGCCAACCGGGCTCGCCGGTGTACTGATTATCACGGGCTTTCTGTTGGCGGCTTTCGCCGGGCCGCATCTCTATCCGGGCGACCCGTTCGATGTCGCCGGCCTGCCGTTCTCGCCGCCGGGTGAGGACCTTGTGCTCGGGACCGATTATCTCGGCCGTGACATCCTCGCCGGGCTGCTCCATGGCGCGCGCGCGACGCTGACAGTCGGCGCTATCGCGGCGTTGATCACCCTTGTGATCGGCGTGGCCATCGGCGCGCTCGCGGGCTATTTCGGTGGCGCACTCGGTACGGCGCTGATGAAAATCACCGAATTTTTTCAGGTGTTGCCAACGCTGCTTTTTGCCATGGTGCTCGTCTCGCTTTTCGGGCAGACGCTGACCGTCGTAACGCTGTCCATCGGCATCGTGAGCTGGCCGCCAGTGGCGCGTCTGACCCGTGCCGAATTTCTACGCATCCGCGGACTGGATTTCGTCAAGGCGGCACGCGCTGCTGGCGCGGGAGCACCCTATCTCATCCTGCGCGTCATCCTGCCCAACGCAGCGCCGCCAATCATCGTGGCCGCGACGCTGGCCGTTGGAACAGCGATCCTCTTTGAGGGCGGCCTAAGCTTTCTCGGGCTCGGCGATCCCAACGTGATGAGCTGGGGGCTGATGATCGGACAGAACCGCGCCTATGCCCTTGACGCATGGTGGACGGTCGCGCTGCCGGGCGCGGCAATTTTCATCGCCGTCCTCGGTGTCAGCCTTCTTGGCGACGCGTTTAATGACGCGATCAATCCGCGTCTTCGACGAAGGACCTGACGCGTGTCAAGTGATCCCGTTCTCGTGCTCGACGATCTCAGCATCGCGCTTGCCACCATTTCTGGGGAAGTGCCGGTCGTGGAGCACCTGAGCTTCAGCGTCGCGCAAGGCAGCACGATCGCGCTTGTCGGCGAGTCCGGCTGCGGCAAGAGCATGACCGCACTAGCGATCATGAACCTCCTGCCGCAGGGCTTCCGCTGCAGCGGGGGCCGCATTCTGCTCGAAAGTGAAGACGTCGTCGCGGCGACACCGAGCCGGCGGCGCGCGCTACGCGGCAACCGGATGTCGATGATTTTCCAGGAGCCGATGACCGCGCTCAATCCCGTCTTTACTGTCGGAGAGCAGATCGCGGAGGCGCTCCGCGCTCATCAGAACCTGGGCCGGCGGGCTGCGGCTGCGCGCGCGCTCGATATGCTTAGGGCTGTACAGATCCCGGCCGCCGAGAACAGAATAAAGGCCTATCCCCACCAATTGTCTGGCGGCATGCGTCAGCGCGTGATGATCGCTATAGCGCTCGCCTGTCGGCCGAAGCTGCTGATCGCCGACGAGCCGACCACGGCCCTGGACGTCACCGTACAGGCGCAGGTCTTCGACCTACTCGCCCGGCTGCAGGAGGAGATGAGTACTGCGATCATCCTCATCACCCATGATCTTGGTGCTGTCGCGGATATTGCTGACGACGTCGCTGTCCTTTACGCCGGGCGCTGCATCGAACAGGGAGCAACGCGCGTCGTCATGGAGCAGCCGCTGCATCCCTACACGGCCGGACTCATGGTCTGTGTGCCGCATCTTCAGCCGGGCGTAATGGCGGCGCGGCACCGTCTGCTGGCTGAGATTCCGGGCATGGTGCCGCCGCTCGGCCAGCGGCCAACGATCTGCGCATTCTCCGATCGCTGCACACGCGTTGGGAATGATTGCTTGAGCGAACCGCAGCCGCCGCTTTTCACGCTCGCTCCGACGCAGGCCGTCGCCTGTCTTCATCCTCTCCAACGAGAAACGACGGCATGAGCGCGCCCGCGCTTCTCGAGGTCGACGGACTGTTCGTTCACTTCGAAGCATCACGGCGGCCGAAACCTGCGGTCGTCCACGCTGTGGACGGCGTGAGCTTCCGTATCCCGCGCGGAACCACGTTCGGCATTGTTGGCGAGTCCGGGTCTGGCAAGTCGACAACGGCGCAGGCCGTGATGCGCCTCGTCCCTACAACTGCAGGCGCAATCCGGTTAGATGGACGCAACATCATCGATCTGAACGGCGTCGCCTTGCATGAGGTCCGCAAGTCTTTGCAAATGATTTTTCAGGATCCGTTCTCGTCTCTGGATCCACGGCGCCGGGCCGGCAATCTTATCGCCGAGCCAATCCGGCTTCTCGAGCACAGATCGAAGGACGAGACCGCGGCGCGTGTCGACGAGCTGCTCGCCGCCGTCGGCCTGCAGCCATCGGCCGCCAGCCTTTTCCCGCATCAGTTTTCCGGCGGACAGCGCCAGCGGCTCTGCATCGCGCGCGCTCTCGCGACGGCGCCGGCTTTGATCGTATGCGATGAGGCGGTGTCGGCGCTTGACGTCGCGATTCAGGCGCAGATCCTGAACCTTCTTCTGCGGCTGCAAGCCGAACGCGGCCTGGCCTATCTCTTCATTTCGCACGATCTTGGAGTAGTCCAGCATATGTGCGACGAAATCGCGGTCATGTATCTCGGCCAGATCATCGAGCAGGCACCGAATTCGGCCTTCTTCTCGCGGCCTCACCATCCGTATACTTGGTCGCTGATGACCGCGGCACTGCCAGCGGGCCCGCTGCGACAATCACTAAAGAAGAGCTATCTCGCGACGGGAGAGCCGCCTAGTCCCATAAATCCTCCAAACGGCTGCCGTTTTGCCTCGCGTTGCCCCTTCGTCGTTACGCGATGCCGCGAGGAAGCGCCCGAGCTCGTGGCGATTGGGACGGGACACTGGGTCGCGTGCCACAGGCATGACGAGATCGATCCGCCGGTCTTCGCCTGAAGAGACGAAATCAGTCTAAGGCTCCGGACGCGGCGCCTTGCTAATCTTTTGGAGCAGGATCATGTCGCGGAGGCCTCGCCCGCTGAGCGGCGAAACGACCTCCTATGTCTGAGAAGGGCGGACCTTCCCGAATGTCCGTGTCCTGCCGATAGTGTTGAAAAAGTCCCTGTTCCTCTTTGATCCTGCAATTTCAGGGTCTTGGATGCGTCTGTCGAAAACGAATGCGGGGGACCACATCGCGTGCAGTTGAAGCAACGTGGCGCTCTCATAGGTGTTTTACGCTGGCATCTAATCGTACATGCAGAAGGGATCCAGTAAAAACGAGTTTTGCGAATCCGCTCGACTTCTGACTTTTTCAACAGTATCTGCCGAAAGCAGATGCCTGCTCTGGAAAAGTGACCCGGCGCTGCCGATCATCGTCAAGTTGACAACCGCGCCACAAGATAACCCGCGCGGGGCCGCACCGACGAGCACGGAGCGGCTCTGATCACAAGACCGTCTTCGGTCCTCCATTCGCTCACTTGTGGAGTTGTCTGTTCAGGTTCAAAGAGTTCGGTAATTGGCAAGGCCCTGCAGATCGGGGTCGACTCCGAGCCCTGGTTCATCAAGCAAGCTTACTTGCCCGCTCCTGATCTGGCACATTGGGCCACAGCAGGTGTCGCGAAGAGGGTTAGGGTTGATGTCGACTTCCAGAATGCCGTCGCCGCCCACCCCAGCAAGGAGATGGGCAGATGCAAGCAGTCCAATGCCGCCACCAAGATAGTGCGGGCAGAAGCGCCGTCCCGCCGACAATACCTCTCGAGCAACACGCGCGCACATTGTAATTCCGCCCCACTTGGCTACGTCAGGCTGGATGACTGAGAGAACGTTGGCGGAGATCGCGCCGGCGAAGCCGGCACTGCTGAAGATGTTTTCGCCTGCCGCCAGAGGTACTGAAGCGGCCTCTCGCAGACGTCCCCATTCAGACCATGGAACGTCGGCTCGCAAAGGCTCTTCAAGCCAGGCAAGCTCGAATTCCTGAAGGGCTGGAAGACAACGAAGCGCCTGCTCCGTGCTCCAAGCTTGGTTCACATCGGCGGCCAAAAAGTCCTCGTTTACGAGCCGTCGCAAGGCCGCCAGATTGTCCCGATCGTGATTGGGATCAAAACCGATCTTCAGCTTAAAGGCGCGATGTCCCAATACTTGGGCACGCTCGACAGTCGTCTGCACGCGATCCGGGTTTATGCCGCTTGCGTAAACATCGACGACCGGCCCAGCCCCGCCAAGCATGCGCCAGAGGGGCTGGCGCTCTCTGCGAGCAAAGAGATCCCAAATCGCGATATCGAGTCCGGCAATTGCTTGTGCAAACGGGCCCCTTTCGCCGCTTTGCAGCATAACAACCTCTGTGTCCTGTGTTAGGCAGCTAAAGAGATCGGTGGGGTTGTAGATCGTTTTACCCAGTATTGTTGGACCGAGAACGTCGGTGATGATTCGCGCCCGATGCTCTGCTCCCACAGATGGGAAGTTGCACCATGCCTCGCCCCAGCCATTGAAGCCGTCATCGTCGGTGACTCGAACGAAAACAGCCGGTCTGTTTTGCATCCGCCCAAATGAAGTGACGACAGGCTCCGCGAGAGGAACCCGGTAACAGAATGCCTCCACCTTGCGTATCTTTGACGGCACCATCCGCAACGTCTGCTCTCGGGCTGCCTTCATCCGGCCAGAAAGCCACCGTCTACGACAACCGTCGTTCCGGTGGCGTATTCCGAAGCAGGCATGCAGAGGAATACAACGGCCCCAGCGATGTCCTCAGGCTGCCCCCATCGTTTGAAAGCAGTGCGTTCGGCAATCCGCTGATAATGAGCGCGATCGGAACGGCCCGCCGCATTGATAGCAGTTTCGATAAAACCTGGCGCCACGGCATTGACCCGGATGCCTTTGTCCGCCCATGCGAGCGCCAGTGTCTTGGTCAACATAACGACCCCGGCTTTGCTTGCGCAATAGGCAGGGATCCGTGGCAGCGCCAGCGTGGCGTTCATCGAGGCGATGTTGACGATCGCGCCTTTGCTCTGCGCCAGCAGCGGCTGGAACTTCATGCACGTGCGGAACGTGCCGGTCAGATTCACATCGAGCACCTTCGTGAACATGGCTATTTCATATTCCTTGTCGCGTGCGAGAATGGCGGCGCAATTCACCAG
>JAFASC010000324.1 GCA_019244955.1 Methylobacteriaceae bacterium
ATGGCGGCCCGCGACGAGATCGAAATCGCCGGCGTGCGACTGACGAGCCCGGACAAGGTGCTCTATCCCGAGCAGGGCATCACCAAGCGCGATCTCGCAAACTATATGGTCGCGGTCGCCGACTGGATGCTGCCGCACGTGGCGAACAGGCCGATCACGCTGGTGCGCTGCCCGACGGGACGGCAGAAGAAATGCTTCTACCAGCGCCATGCCGGATCGGGTGTGCCGACCGAACTCGGCGAGATTCCGGTGCCGGGATTCGAGGAGCCTTACCTCTTCGTGCGCGACGTGCGTGGCCTCGTCGCGCTCGTGCAAATGGGTGTGCTTGAAGTCCATCCCTGGGGCGCGCGCAACGATAATCCCGAACGACCGGATCGTATGATCTTCGACCTCGATCCGGGCGAGGGTCTTGCGTTTGCGGACGTCGTTGCCGCGGCGCGCGAAGTGCGCGCGATGCTCGAATCGATAAAGCTCACGAGTTTTCTCAAGACCACCGGCGGCAAGGGCCTGCATCTCGTCGTGCCAATCGTCCGGCGTTATGATTGGCAACAGGTGAAGGGCTTTGCCAAGCGAGCGGCGGAAAAGCTCGCGAACGAGAAGCCGGAGCGCTACCTCATTCGTATGTCCAAAGCCGAGCGGCGCGGACGCATTCTCATCGATTATCTACGCAACGATCCGACATCGACGGCGATAGCCCCTTACTCGACACGTTCGCGCGAAGGCGCGCCGGTTGCGACGCCACTTGCGTGGGACGAACTCAACGACAAGCTCGATCCGAGGGCATTCAATGAGAAGACGGTGCCGGGACGGCTGAAGGCATTGAAGAGCGATCCGTGGGCAGATATTGGCGCGGTGAAGCAGGCCCTGCCGAGGAAAGTTTAGTGTCGGCGCCGCACCGCTCCTATGTGCATGGCTATGACCCGCTCGAGAATGTTCGCCTGCAGGATCAGGCGGGGACGCTGCTCGAACTCCTGCATTCGGACACCTCCTACCCCGCCGGCAGCTCGGTCCTCGAGGTCGGCTGTGGGGTTGGCGCACAGACAATCACGCTCGCACGCAACAGCCCGGACGCAAAGATCACTTCCATCGACGTCTCTGCTGAGTCCGTTGCGCAAGCACGTGTTAGCGTCGGACAAGCGGGCATAACGAACGTGGAATTCCAGCAGGCCGATATCTTCGCGATGCCCTTTGCTGCTTGTTCATTCGACCACATCTTTGTCTGCTTCGTTCTCGAGCATCTCTCACGACCCCTTGAAGCGCTGGCCATTTTGAAGCGCGTTCTCAAGCCGGGCGGAACCACTACGGTCATCGAAGGCGATCATGGTTCCACTTTCTTTTTCCCCAAAAGCGAGGAAGCGCAGACTGCCATCAATTGCCAGATCGAATTGCAACGCGCTGCTGGCGGCAATGCCCTTATCGGGCGGCAGCTATACCCGCTGTTGGAGCAATCCGGCTTCAAGTCTGTTCGTGTATCGCCAAGAATGGTTTACGTGGATGCGACCCGCCCCGATTTGGTCGACGGATTTACAAAGAAGACATTCACCGCGATGATCGCAGGAGTTCGTGAGCCTGCAATCAGCACCGGACTGGTTGAGCCGCAGACGTTCGATCAAGGAATCGCGGCGCTCTGTCGGACCACCGAACCCGACGGCGTCTTCTGCTACACATTCTTCAAGGCAATTGCGACAAAGAGTGCCTGACGCGTTATCCCCGCGCGAACATATGCTTTGGCTCGATCTTCGCGATTTTACCGCGCGCCGATGCGGCCTGACGCAGCAGACCGGCCTGTTTTGGGGAGCTTTCCGCCGGGGACAAAGCCGCTGATGCCGCGCCGCGGGACGCCGATCCGGCGGGAGGCGCTTCCGCGACGTCGCGAAAGAACTCGCGACGGGCTTCCGCGTCATGCAAGGTGCCAAGGCTCGTCTGCAGCTTCTCAAGCTGCTTCACGAAACGCCTGTGCTCTTGCTGCCGCTGCTTGCCCTTGGCCAACGGCTGCAGAAACTCGCTCATGTAGCGCAGCTTTTTCCCGTCGATACGCACCTTGTGACGCGCCTCAGGTCCCAGCTTCCTCAGATGATCAGTCACTTCGAGCAGGCGCTTACGCCGACGCGAGATCGTCCTTCGCGCGAAGCGCGCTATGGAGCCATCGCCCTGCTTCGATGGGATTTTCAGCCATTTCCCATCCTCGATCCAGCGCACGAGGTCGATGAGAAAAATATAGAATCGCTGCGAACGCACCGCCTCGAGCAGCTTTTGATGCGCGGCATGACGCTTTTCCGCAACGACTTCTACCAATGCGCGCCCGCCCGGTAGTTCCGGCGCGTGCGGCAACGTGCTCTCCATCTGCAGGACGTCCAGGTCACGGGCTTCGCCGAGAAGATCGGAGAGCCATTTCATCTCGCCGCGGAGATGCTCGCTGTCTTCGTCTTTGGTGATCTTCTTGAACAGCGTCATCGCCGCCCTCAGCCGGCGCAACGCGATGCGCGTTTTGTGAATGCCTTCGATCGCATGCTCACCCTCGATCGTGCCGACATTGGTGGTGAGATCGTGCAAGCAGGCGCGGCAGACGGCTTGCATCGCCTGCTTGACCGTCGCGCGGCGACGAAATCGCACCGGCGAGGCCGGGATTGGCTTTTTCGAGCTTTGCTCGCGCAAGCGATATCCTCGTTCGCCTTTGCTGATGAAGCTCAGGCGCAAGGGCGCTTGGCGTACGAGTTCGCGCGCCGTCTCGAACAGCTGGCTCGGTTCGCCGCTCTTCAGTTCGAGTTCAAATTCCCGGATCGGCAGGCGATTGCCGTCAGCTTCGACGTGGCCTTCATCCAGTGACGCTTCGATGACGCTGTCGGCCTTGCTGACATCGCAAGAGCGACGCTCGACTTCTACCTCGAATAGCGGCTTGAGCTTCTCGCGCTGTCGATGCCTGGCCATGAAATGCTCGATCGGCGTGCCGCGCGCCGCACTTGGCTGGGGTTGCGGCCCATCAATAGCTTGCTCCCATTGGCCGCGAGCGAAATTACCGGCGCCATCCTGTTTGATCGTTTGCAGAAACGAGCCGCCGGATTTGCGCACTCGAAGCGCGGTGTGGCGCTTACGCAATTTCTCATTCGGCGTGTCGTAATAAACCGAATGAAGCCGGCGCGGCGTCGCCTCGCGCAGACCGGACGGCAGCCATGCTGCCGAACGATCGGCCACATCAGATGATTGATCGAGCTCGAACTTGAGCTCCCACTCGCCCTCTTGCGCCATGATCACTCCGCTCGTGCCGCAGGTCCGGGCGCCTGCCCGCCTCCCAAGCTGCGGGCAAGTGCGATATGTCCGGGGGATGCCAAGCCAAGACAGATTGCATTTTTCGAGCGCCGCTTCCAAGGCCGAACTGGAGGAGGGCACGATGTTCACGCCGCGTTTCAACCAGGATGGGCTGATTGTCTGCATCACAACCGATGCGGATACTGGGGCGGTGCTTATGGTCGCCTACATGAACGAGGAGGCGCTGCGGCTGACGATCAAGACCGGCCTCGCGCATTACTGGTCGCGGTCACGCAAGTCCTTATGGCGCAAGGGCGATACGTCGGGACAGGTGCAAACCGTCACAGAGATGCGCACCGATTGCGATCAAGATGCCATCCTTCTGAAGGTCGTCGTAGGAGGAGATGGAGACAGCTGCCATACCGGTCGCAAGAGCTGCTTCTATCGCCGCGTGAATATGGCTGCCGGAGGCGAACTCGTCTTCGATACCCCTTAGGTAACCGTGATGCTTAAAGTTTTCGCCATCTTCCCGGCGCAGCCTTACACTCGCAGAACCGCGTAGCTAGATCAGCGTTGCGTAGAAAGAGTGGTTAACATGCTGTCGCTCTTGCGAAAAAGCCCGGAGGCGAGGACCTCCCGTGACGAGACCTTGGTCAACCTGCCCGAGCGTTCCGCTCCGCGGCCGCGGCCCAAGGTTGGGCTCGCCCTCGGGGCCGGCGCTGCGCGCGGCTGGTCGCATATCGGCGTCATCCAGGAATTGGTCAGCAACGGTATTGTACCGGATGTGATTGCCGGCACCTCGATCGGTGCGGTGGTCGGCGGCTGCTTCGCGGCAGGCAAGCTCGAGCAACTCGAAAGCTTCGCTCGGGCCCTGACGCGGCGGCGGATTTTCAGCCTTCTCGACGTCTCCTTCTCCGGCAGCGGTGTCTTCAGCGGCGGCCGGCTGAAGACCCGTCTTGAGCGGGAGCTCACGAATCTGCGCATCGAGGACATGCCGATCGCGTTTGCCGCCGTGGCAACGGAGGTCGGTTCCGGACACGAGGTCTGGCTGACGCGGGGATCCCTGGTCGAGGCGATCCGCGCCTCATACGCGCTGCCAGGCATCTTCGAGCCGGTAAAACTGAACGGCCGCTGGCTTTTCGACGGAGCGCTCGTCAATCCGGTCCCCGTTGCCGTGTGCCGGGCACTCGGCGCCGATCTCGTCATCGCCGTGAACCTCATCGGCGACACGATGTTCCGCGGCACCGTGATCAGCGACCGCGTCGTCGTCGATCAGACGTTGCAGGCGCTCGATGTTGTCGCCAACACAGTCGCTTCAGGCCGCGCGGACTCGTTCGGGCGCGCGCAAACCGGCTTCTTCCGGCGCACCTTTGGGCGCGGGGAAGACGGCACGCCGGGTATCGCCAGTGCCGTTCTCGATGCTCTCAACATCACGCAGGATCGTATCGCGCGCTCGCGCCTCGCCGGCGATCCGCCTGACGTCACGATCAGCGCACGCGGCCTCGGCCGATTCGGCCTGTTCGATTTCCATTGCGCCAACGAACTCATCGCCAGCGGGCGCGAAGCAGTGCGGCGCTCGCTCGGCGATATCGAGCATCACCTCGCGACAGTGTCGGTCGGAACGCGGCGAACCATTTAAACGCAAGCGCCTGACGACCGAGCGACTTCAGGCCGTCGCAATATACTCTCTGAGTGCCTGATGCTCGCTTTCGATTTCGGCGAGCCGCCATTTCACGATGTCGCCGATCGAGATTATCCCGACCAGCCGATCGTTGGCGATGACGGGGAGATGGCGAAAACGCCCTGACGTCATCAGCTCCATGGTATCGGGAATGGTGGACTCTTCCGTTGTCGTGACGACGCGCTCGGTCATGTGCCGCGACACCGGGTCGTCGAGTGCGCTCGCTCCCTCCCGGGCCATGGCGCGCACGATGTCGCGCTCGGACAACATGCCAAGCACCTTGCCGTGGGCGTCGGTAATCACGATCGCGCCGATCTTGCGTTCGGCGAGGATGGTCGCCACGTCTTGCAAGCTTCGGTCCGGCGATGCGGTGAGCACGTCCCGGCCCTTCTGCGCGAGAATGCTGGCAACTGCCATCTCGAGTCTCCTTTTGTTTCCTCACGCGCAAGATGGCTTGCTTCCCGCCGCTGGGCAAGGGAATGGTTAGCCTGGCATCAGGAGCGCGCCATCACTTCCACCGCGAGCGCGTAGATGCGCAGCCGCGCCGGCTCCGGCAGGGTTTTCAGCATTTCCAGGTAGACGCGCCCGGCTTGGCATAGACGCGCATCTTCGAGCGGGGGGTCCGGCGTTTTCCCGTCCAGCAGCGCCTCGATCTCCGTCTGCGACAGTCCTTTAGCGGCCATAGCCTTTTCGAGTAGCGCGAAATCGGCATCGCTCGGCGCCTGCCTGGTATTTTTCTTCGCTTGCCCGTCGACGATCGCGTCGAGCCCCGCGATTGCCATCTCGCTGGCGAGCTGCCGGTTGTTCGCGGCGAATTGGTGGAACGAGTCGCTGACGCCGCCGTAAAGAAAATCGACGCAGAGCCGCTGATCGGTTTTCGACAGCGCATTCAGCATGGCGAGTTGCACATCGAATATACGCGCAAGTGCGGTGCCGTCGGCCTTGGCCGCAAGGGCGCCGCGCGCCTGCCGCAGATCGCGCACTGCCTCGGAAAGATAGGTATCGACCGACTGCTCTTTTCCGGTTGCGACGAGCCGGTCCGCGAAGCCGTTGAGCGTCGCGTCGTACTGGGAAGGGAGGGCGAGGCGCAGGCGATCGAAAAAGCGCTGATACTCGGGAATCTGCGCAAGACGAGCCTCGATTGAGCTGCGCGCAGCGGCACGCGCCGCAGGTGGGGCGGGGTTGACCGGGACCGCCGCTGGCGTCGTCTCGACGGTGACCGGCGGCCGGTTTTCGCGAGAGCCCACGTCCAGCGCCAGGAGGAGGATGCCGACGCCGGCAGCAATGGCGGCCGACCCGCCAACCCCGAGCAGGATGAACGAAAGCTTCTTCATGCCGCGCCGCAGGTCATTCCATCAGCGTAAGCAGAGCTTTTGCCAATAGGAAGACGCTACGCCGTGTCTCCACCGTCTCCCATATCACGCCACGGCGTCGGCAGGCATTCGCGCGAGCGGTCGCGAGCGGCGACGCAGGAGCAGCCAGAGCACAATGGACCCGTTCAGCAGGTTCCAGGCAAGCCCGTTCAAAAAGGCGATGCGGTAGGAGCCGGTGAGGTCGAAGATGTAACCCGACATCCACCCGCCGAGCGCCATTCCGCCAAGCGTCGCCATGAGCAACACCCCGAGCCGCGCCCCCGCTTCGCGCGGAGCAAAATGCTCACGCACGATGATCGCGTAGCTCGGCACGATCCCGCCCTGGAAAAGGCCGAACAGGGCAGAGATCACATAGAGTGAACCGAGGCCATGGAACGTCAGATAGAGAAGCAGCGCCGAGCCCTGCAGGACCGAGCCGAGAAGCAGCGTGGCGAGACCGCCGATGCGATCGGCGACAAAGCCCGAACCGACGCGGCTGACAATGCCGAAGCCGAGCATCAGCGACAGCATCTCGGCGCCGCGCGCCGCGCCATAGCCGAGATCCCCGCAATAGGCCACGATATGCACTTGCGGCATTGCCATGGCGACACAGCAGGCCACCCCGGCGATGCTTAGCAGCACCTGCAAGGCGCGTGGCGAGAGGCCGATGTCGGGCGGCACAAAGCTCGTCCTGGACGCGTCCTGAACCGCCGCATGCCCGGGGGCGCGATGGCGCATGAACCAGGCAAGCGGCAACATCGTCGCGGCGCAGAAGAGGCCGACGCCGATATGCGTCGCTCGCCAGCCGCTCGTCTCGATGAAGTGCTGAAGGGTCGGCGGCCAGACCACCCCGGCGACATAGTTGCCCGCGGCGCAGATCGCGACCGCGATGCCCCGACGCCGCTCGAACCAGTGAGAAATGTCGGCCATCAGCGGCCCGAAACTCGCTGCGCTACCGAACCCAATGAGCGCGCCCTGCGCCAAAGCGAAGGTCAGGAGGTTGGGTGCAAATCCCGCCGCGACATAGCCGCAGCCGATCGCGCAGGCGCCAATGAGCAGAGGCAGCATCACGCCAAGCCTGTCGGCGAGCCTGCCCAGGGCAATGCCGCCGAAGGCAAAGCCGATCATCGTCAGAGTGTAGGGCAGCGAGGCAGCCGCACGCGCGATGCCGAACTCCGACTGGACCGCGGGAAGGCTGACCGGCACCGACCACATGCCCACGCCGCCGAGCGTGGAGATGAGCACGGCCAGCGCCAGCCGGAGCCAGGCGGCGCGCCCGTCGATGATGGAGAACGTCGCGGCTGAGTTCGAACGTGCTGTTTCGATCGGCAAAAGGAAGACTCGAGGTGAAAGGAAAGGCGCGGAACCTACCTTAGCGAACCGAAAGTGACCATGGCGCCCGGCACATAGCACTTCGTCGCAGTTTGCAGCCCCGCCAACGCTCGGTTAGATAACGCCCGGATTTTCGCGAGGCGGCATTCCGACCGTCTGTCGAGGGAGGTGTCATGTTGAAGAAATTGACGGCGCTTGCGGCGCTGCCGCTTGCCGCGTCGATCTGGAGCGCTGCTGCGCTCGCGCAGTCGAAAGAGCCAGTGACGATCGGCGCCATCGAGATTTTGACCGGGCCGAACAACAAATACGGCATCGCCATCAAGAACGGTTTCGATCTGGCGCTCGATTCCGTGAATAAAAATGGGGGCGTACTCGGCGGGCGGCCGCTGGCCATCGCTTATGAAGATTCCGCCGGCAACAAGGATCAGGCGATCAACGCGGCGCGCCAGCTGATCGGGCGCAGCAAGGTGCCGCTGATCCTCGGGCCGACCTTGTCGAACGAGATGTTCGCCGCAGGCCCTGTGGCCAACGAGCGCAAAATCCCGATCGTCGGCACGTCGACGACAGCAAACGGGATCACCGCGATCGGCCCTTACGTCTTCCGCACGTCGCTGCCCGAGGCGGACGTCGTGCCGGTCACGCTCAAGACCGCGCAGCAAAAGCTCGGCATCAAGAAAGTCGCGGTGATGTACGGCAACGATGATGCCTTCACCAAGTCCGGTTATGACGTGATGAAGGGTGCGCTCGAGAAACTCGGGATTGAGACGCTGACCACCGAGACCTTTGGCTCTAAGGACACCGACTTCTCCGCGCAGCTTACCAAGATCAAAAGCCTGAACCCGGATGCGATCGTCGTCTCCGCATTGGTGGAGGCCGGGTCCGGCATACTGCTCGGCAAAAAGGCGCTCGGCTTTCCCGAGAAGGTGCGCGTCATCGGGGGCAACGGGTTGAACGCACCGAAGGTGATGGAGATTGCCGGCGACGCCGCCAACGGCACGCTGGTCGGTACGCCCTGGTTCGTCGGCAAGAGCGATCCGGCGAGCGAGAAATTCGTCGACGCCTACAAAGCGAAATACAACATGGAGCCGGATCAGTTCGCCGCACAGGCATACGACACGCTGTTCATCGTCGCCAAGGCGATCAACGACGCGGGCGCAGCCGAGCCGGAAAAGATCAAGGATGCGCTCGGCAAGGTGAAATATACCGGGGTGATGGGGCCGTTCTCGTTCACGGCGAATCGCGACCCGGCGGAGACTTCCGGCGTGGTGGTGATCGAGATGCACGACGGCAAGTTCCGGCAGTTTAATTGAGGCCAGGCCATCGTTAGCCCACCTTCTCCCTTGATGGGAGAAGGTGTCATTGCGAAGCAATGACGGATGAGGGTGAGGGGCGCAATTGCCCCCTCATCCGCCCTGCTTCGCAGGGCACCTTCTCCCGCAAGGGGAGAAGGTTAGCCAACGAGCGACAAAGTTCCTGAATGCTCGCCCAGCAGCTCGTCAACGGCATCATTTCCGGCGCGACATACGCGCTTTTTGCGCTCGGCTTCACGCTGATGTTCGGCGTGCTCAACGTCGTCAATCTGACATACGGGGTTTATTTCTCGACCGGCGCGCTGATCGCGCTTTATGCGACGCGCCATTTCGGCTGGCCAATCCTGCTCGCGCTGCCCGTTGCGGCGATCGCAACCGGGCTCATTGCCGTGGTCATCGACGGGCTTTTGCTGACGCCGCTCCGCCGCAAGAAAGCGCCGGAACTTGCCTCGCTCATGGTGACGCTCGGGGCGACGCTGCTGCTCTATTCGCTGATGACCGCGTTCATCGGCACTGATATCCAGCGCTTTCCCCCCGCCGCAATCGACCCCTCCGCGATCGAGATCGGCGCCGTTCGAATCACCCGCAGTCAAATGCTGATCGTCGGCACGGCCTTCGCGATGGTCGCGCTTTTGCTCGCTCTGATGCGCGGGACGCGACTTGGTCTCGCGATCCGCGCGCTCGCCGAAAACCCGGATGTCGCGCGGCTCATGGGCGTCGACGTGACGCTGGTCACGTTCTTTGTATCGTTCGTCTCCGGCACGCTCGGCGCCGCCGCGGGCATCCTCATCGGGCTCAATTACAATGCGATCCAGCCCTATATGGGCGAAGCGATGATGCTGAAAGGTTTCGCCGTCATTATCATCGGCGGACTCGGGGACATCAGGGGCGCGCTGATTGCCGGACTTATTCTCGGCCTACTGGAAGGTCTCACCGCCGGCTACATCGCCTCGACATTGAAGGATGCAGTCGGCTTCCTGCTTCTCGTTCTCACTCTGTGGTTCCGGCCCGTCGGCCTGTTCGGCCGCGCCGCCGCCAAGCGCGCCTGATGCCGGCTTTTCTCGACGATTTTCTTTTCTCGTATCAGAGTCTCATCTACTCGCTCGGCATCAACGGGCTGCTCGCGCTCAGCATGTATGTCGTGCTCGCGATCGGCCAGCTGTCGCTTGGCCAGGCAGCGTTCATGGGGCTCGGCGCTTACACCTCGGCATTGCTGACGCTGAAGGTCGGCGCGCCATTTCCCATCGTGCTTCTTGCCGCGATGGCGGTGCCGGCGCTCGCGGCCCTGATCATCGGCGCGCCCACCCTGCGCCTTTCCGGCGTCTATCTGGCGCTGGCGACGATCGGCCTCGGCGAGGTCCTGCGTATCGCATTCGTGAATTCGGAATTGACCGGCGGCGCGTTGGGTCTTTCCGGCATTCCGGAAAAGGCCGGATACACGATCATCTTCGGCTCGCTCGCGCTTGCACTGATCGCCTTCGTCCTCGTGAGCCGCTCACGCATTGGACGCGCGATGGAAGCGATGCGCGAGGATGAAGTCGCCGCCGGCATGCTCGGGGTGGATTTGCCGCGTTATCGCATCTCCGCGCTTGTCGTCTCGGCGATGCTTGCCGGGCTCGCCGGCGCGTTCAACGCGCATGTCTCGTCCTTCATCTCGCCCAACGATTACGGCTTCGATGCTGCGGTAACGATCCTGAGCTTCGCGCTGCTCGGCGGCATCGGCTCGCCGTTCGGGCCGGTCGTCGGCGTGGTCATTCTGACATTGCTGCCCGAAGTGCTCAGGCCGCTGCACGATTTCCGGCTCGTCTTCAACGGTCTCATCATCGTCATCGCGGTTCTGTTCATGCCGCACGGGCTCCTGCCCTGGCGCATTGGCCGCACCGGGGCGCGCGCATGAGCGGCACGATCCTCGCTCTCGAAAATGTCACGGTGCGTTTCGGCGGACTCGCCGCGGTCGAGGCGGTGTCGTTTCACGTCGAGCCGCAGACGGTGCACGGCCTTATCGGACCGAACGGCGCGGGCAAGACAACTGCATTCAACCTGATCTCCGGCCTCGGGCATCAAAGCGACGGCCATATTCGTTTCGACGGCGAGCGCATCGACGACTGGCCGAGCTGGAGGCGCGCGCAGCGTGGACTGGGGCGCACGTTCCAGAACATTCGCATGTTCGGGGAAATGACAGCCCTCGAAAATGTGCTCGCCGGCATGCACGCACATGTCGGCGGAGGTCTGGGCGCCGCTCTGCTGCGGCTGCAATCTTTTCGCGCTGCCGAGAGAGCCGCGATCCTCAAAGCGCGTGAGATTTTGGCGTTCGTGGGGCTAGCCGACCCGTCCGCGCGCGCCGGAAACTTGCCGTATGGTGATCAACGCCGCCTCGAGATCGCCCGCGCGCTTGCCTCCGATCCGAAGCTGATGCTGCTCGATGAACCCGCCGCCGGCATGAACCCGTCGGAAACGTCGGGCCTCATCGAACTGCTCTTGCGGCTGAAAGCACGCGGCGTCACGCTGCTGCTCGTCGAGCACGATATGCATTTCATCATGCATCTCTGCGACCGCATTACCGTCCTAAATTTCGGCCGCAAGATTGCCGAGGGCACGCCACTCGAAGTGCGCAGCGATCCCAAGGTCATCGAGGCCTATCTCGGCACGAAAGTCGCCGAGCGGCTCGAAGCGGGAGCCCGCGTGCGATGAACGACGCGCTTCCGTTGCCGTTGCTCGATGTTCGCGGCCTCGTCCTCGGCTATGACCGCACCGATGCGGTCAAAGGCATCGATCTTTCCGTCGAGCCCGGCCGCGTGGTCACGCTCATCGGGGCGAACGGCGCCGGCAAGACAACGACGCTGCGCGGGATCTCGGGATTGCTGCGCCCGCGCGCCGGCTCCATCCGGCTTGCCGGCGACGACATCTCCGCGCTGGCCGCCAATCGCATCGCGCGGCTCGGCATCGTGCAGGTGCCCGAAGGTCGTCAGGTCTTCGCCAACATGACGATCGACGAGAACCTGCGTATGGGCGCCTATCTCCTCAGCGATCGCGCCGAGGAGGGCCGTCGCCGAGAGCGCGTGCTGACGCGATTTCCGCGTTTGGCCGAGCGCCACACGCAATCGGCCGGCCTGCTGTCCGGGGGCGAGCAACAGATGCTGGCGATCGGCCGCGCCATGATGGCCGATCCGAAGCTGCTTCTGCTTGATGAGCCCTCGATGGGTCTCGCGCCACGCTTTGTTGAAGAGATTTTCCGCATCATCTCGGAGTTCAAAGCCGAGCAACGCACGATCCTGCTTGTCGAGCAGAATGCGCGCGCCGCGCTGGAAATCGCCGATCAAGCTTATGTACTCGAAAGCGGACGCATCACCTTGTCCGGGCCGGCCGCGCAGGTCGCGAACGACCCGAGCGTCGTGGCCGCCTATCTCGGCGGCGCGTGATCGCAGTCTCGGAAGAAACTCGGCTCGTCGATGCGGCGCTGCTGATCGGCGCCGGCATCGTTGCCGCATGCCAAGTCGGCAAAGCCTTCATCGCAATGCCGCTCATCATTGCCGATCTCCACATCGGCGTCGGCATTGGCTCCATGATCCTCGCAATTGTCGCCTTCGTTGGTGCGCTGGGCGCGATGCCGGTCAGCATGGTCCTGCGCCGCCTCGGCGCGCATCGCGCCCTGATCTTCGGACTTGGCGCGATTGGTATCGGGAGCGCCATCGGCGCCGCGGCATCAGGCGCCGCCATTCTCATTGTATCGCGCGCCATCGAAGGCTTTGGCTTGCTCGCAACCGTGCTCGTCATTCCCGACCTGCTGCAGCAGACCGTCGCGCCACGCGACCGCGATCTGATGCTGGCGATCTGGGGCAGCTATATGCCGATTGGCACGGTGGTCATGCTGCTTCTGGGACCTGCGTTACCGGAGATTGGCTGGCGGGCGCTGTGGGGCTTCAACGCAATCCTGCCGATCGCCTATGCGCTCCTATGCTTGTTCCGCTTCGGCCTGGGCGAGCGGGGCGCGCGCGGAAGTCCTCTCCTCAGTGACGTCGAAGCGCTGTTTCGCGCGCCGGCTTGCCGGTATCTGGCGCTCGCGTTTGCCCTTTATTCCTTCTCATACGTGGCGATCGCCGGCTTCATGCCGCTGATTCTCGTCACCCAGCTGCATGTATCGGTCGCTGTGGCGGGCCTGTTTACGACGGCGGCTGTGGCTGCAAATGTCGTCGGCAACATCATGGCCGGCATATTGCTGCGCGCCGGCATTCCCATTTGGGCGAATGTCGCGGTGAGTTTCACTGTGTACGGCATCGCGTCGCTGATTATTTTCGCGAGCGGCGCGGACGCAGGCCTGATTGCAGCGACGGCAGCAATCACTCTCGGGCTCGGCGGCCTCTCGCCCGGCTCGATCTTCGCCGCGATACCGCGATTCGCGCCGACCCCGGCGCTGATCACACCGACGGTCGGCTTAGTTCAGCAGGCAAGCAATATCGGGCAATTCACGGGACCGCTTGCAACCGGCTTCGTCGCCGCGCATTTCGGCTGGCCGGCAATACCGCTCGTGATGATCCCGGCGGCCTGCATGGGCCTTGCAGTTGCAGCGGGAATACGCAATGCAGGGGCGCATGTAGAGTGCTTCCAGTCTCGGTGAACGGCCATGTGGACGTACAAGGGCTTGAGCGCGGCGATCGTGACGGCGGCCGATGAGGCGTTTGCCCACCTGTTGTTTGACCTCTGCGATTCACTGAAAGCTTGGCAAGGTTACCTCCACGTTATCGATATTGGGCTGAGTGACGCCACTTTGAAAGAACTGGCGCGGAGGAAGATAAAAGTCGCAATACCTCCTTCGGGCTTCTTCGGGAGGGCCAAACTCAGGGCTAACTACATCAAGGCGCTATATCTCCGGCCGAGCCTGCCTGATCTCTTTCCGGCTGACATCATCATGTGGATCGATGCCGATTGCTGGATCCAACGCCAGGAAGCGATATCAACATATTTCGACTGCGCGATCGAGTTCCCCGATAAATTTACGCTGTGCGCCTTGCTCGATATCGACTACACTCGCTGCATCGAGGACTATCTTGCGTACCAACAAGGCTATCGCAAGCAATATGAAGCTCTGTTCGGCGCTGAGCTCGCTGAATTTTTATTTTGCAAGGCCATACTGAGCGCCGGGGTCTTTGCAGGGCGGCCCACATCGTCCGTTTGGGGAGAATGGCGATCGGCCGTGGCTGGCATCTATGATCGCGGACTCGCTTTCGAGGATGCCGATCTCGCCCACATGGCTGAACAGCTCTCGCTCAATGTGGTCCTGCACCGCACGCGTAAATATCATATCCTCAACGCCGAGATGAACTGGCATTGTCATTGCTCAAATGTAGTCCGTGAGGGCGAACTGGTCCGCATCATGCCCTCCGAGCGCGTGCCTGCAATCGTGCATTTGGCCGATTTGAAGAGCGCCCACAGGGCCGAGCATTATCGGAACAACCGGCTATTCTATGAGAGACCCTCCGAGGCACGGCCAAAGCCAGATTTCCTGCCGAGTGCTGAAAGCCTTCCCGGCGCAGGCAGCGCCGCATCAGCCAAACTGCGAGTTTGCGTTTACACCTGTCTCATCGGTACCACGGAAGTATTGAACGAGCAGCCTTTTGCCTCCTCTGAAATACCGTTCATTTGCTTCACTGATAATCCTGACCGGCGCAGCGAAACGTGGCAGCTGAGGCTTGTCACACCATTGTTTGAGATGGATTCGGTGCGCAGTCAGCGTGTTTTGAAAATTTTGTGTCACAAATACCTGCCGGATTTCGATGTGTCTCTATATATCGACAACGGTGTTTTGCTGAAGCAGACGCCTGAGGAATTCATAACGACGTATTTTCCGGAGTTCGGCTTGGGGGTACCGGAACACAGCTTCCGCGATGATGTCTTGGACGAATTCCTCGTGGTCGCTAATGACGGGCTCGATGACCCGAGCAGGATTTTTGAGCAGCTCAACCACTATGCCGTAACGGATCCCGACTCGCTGGAGGAAAAGCCTTATTGGACGGGCATTCTGTTGCGCGACCACCGCAATCCCTCGGTGCCTGATTTACTCGATGTTTGGTGGGCGCACGTCCAACGATATTCACGGCGCGACCAGCTCTCGCTGAATTACGTGCTGCGCCGGTGTGGGGTGACGCCAAACGCCTTCGCGCTAGATAATCATAATTCCAGCTTCCATTCCTGGCCGCACAAAACTCCTGCAAGGCAGCCGGCGCGAATGCATCGCCCGGTGGCTACCTACGGCACTCTTAGCGCGCGCATTCGCGAGCTCGAGAACATGCTGGCAGCCGTGAAGGGAGGCTCCGAACGGCAGATTGCCGAGTTGCAAGAGGCTAACCAGCGCCTTGCACCGCGCATACGTGAGCTTGAGTGGGCTTTGGAGCAGGAGAAGCAGCGCCAGCAATCGCCGACCGAAGAACTCGCGCAAGAAGAGGAGCGGATCGACGACCGGCCTTCGCAAAACAGCTGAGGAGCGCCCTTCCCAGAGGTCGAGGAATGCATAACTTCACGCCGCCGGCAGTTTGCGCTGAATGCGCGCCATCAAGCCTGTCGGAGCGGAAGCGGATGAAATCCCGTAGGGCGCAACTGACGCAGCACGCGCGCATCGGTCAGGATGCGGCTCGCGCGCATAATCGCGGTAAAAAGCAAGTTCCAAATGCGCCCGGACCGGCTCGCGCACTAACCAGGCCGCGACGCTCAGCACGCGACCTTCATGATTTCTCGCGCCATCTCGCGCAGCTTGGCGCGCTGAATCTTGACACCGTTCGGACTATCGGTCGTCGGGAATGCTGGCAGCGTGACGATACGTGCCGGCCGCTTGTACGCGGCAAGCGCGCTGCGGCAGGCGGCAAGCAATTCGCTTTCCTTCGGCTCGCAGTCGGCATCGGCCACGACGAAAGCAAATGCGACACGCTCGGCTCCGCGCTCGACGGCGACCACTTGCGCCTGTGCAACGTCGGGCAGCGTTTGCAAAAAACTCTCGATCTCTTCGGGGTTCACCAGAAACCCGCCTAGCCGCAATCGGTCCCCGAGCCGCGTCTGGTACACAAATCCCGGCTCGACGCGGCGCGCCAGATCGCCGCTGCGGAAAAAGCCATCCTCTGTGAAGGCGCGCGCGGTCGCTTGCGGGTCATCGAGATAGCCGTCGAACAGTGATGGGGCCCGCAAGAGCAACTCGCCATCCTTACCATCGGGCATGGACACGCCGCTGTCGGGATCGGCAATCCTGAATTCCGCCTCCGCCGATGCGGGTACGCCACCGTCGCTGGTGCGGCGAGTGTCAGGCGCGAAGGCAAACAAGGCCTGCGCCTCGGAACTGCCATAGAGCCCGCGCGGCATCATGCCGAGCGCATCGGCCATTGCAACATTCCGCGCCGCCATCGGCGTGAAGCTCGCAAAACCGCTGAAGCGCAAGGTTTGGAACGGCCGGCCGTCAGCGGCTTGCGCCATCCGTGCGAGCATGTCGTCGCTACCGACGGCGTGCGTGATCTTGTGTTGGCGGATAAGCATGCAGGCCTGTGCTGCATCGAACTGATCCATCAGCACGATGTGGCCGCCGCCCGCCGCTGCGGACATAGCGAAGGCGAGCCCGAATGTGCCGCATAAAGGCACCGCGGCCAGAACCGCGGTCCCGCTCTCGGTCATTCCCAGCGCCGCAGCCACGTCGCGCGCATGCCGCGCGATAGAGCGCTGCCGATGCAGCACCAGTTTCGGCGCGCTCGTCGTGCCGCTGGTCGTGAACGTGAGGCATGGCGCCTCCGGTTCAGCCTGGTCCTGGCAAGCACCGGCGGGCTCAAGCCGCACAACCGGATGGCCGGCGATCTCCCCCGCGCTCGCGTCTCGTCCAATGACGCATTCGAGGGATCCGCGCTGCGCCGCAGGTATTTGCGCGAGCAAGCCGGCAAAATCGACGGGCGCGAATCCCCAAGTGGTTACGAGCGCGCGTGCTTTCGAGCGCTCGAGCAGGTGGCCGACCTCATTGGTGCGAAATCGCGTGTTGACATGGACGGCGATGGCGCCAAGCCGCGCGCATGCGAAAATCAGTGCGAGATAATCCACGCTGTTCGGCAGCCAGAGAGCGACACGCTCGCCGAAGCCAATGCCGCGCCCGGCGAGCAAGGCGGCATAGCCTTCCGCAAGGGCCGCAAGCTCCGACCAATCGAGCGCCACGCGTCCGTCGCGGGCGGCAGCCGCGTGAGGAGCGCGGCGGATATTCTCATCGAGAATGCTCGAGAGCGTGTGAGTCTTGGCATGATCGGCTGGCGTGGTGCGTCCGGAGCGATGCGCGGCCGTCATCTCGGGCAGAGTCTCAGCTTGGTGCAAACGCGCTCTCGCGCGCCCGCACCAGCGCGACAACGGTTTCGTTGACCGGCGTCGGCACCCCGACCTCAGCGCCGACGCGCGGGACCGCCCCATTGATCACATCGATCTCGGAGCGGCGTTTCGCGAGATGATCGAGCAACATCGAAGGCCGGGCGCCGGGAATTTTCTCGCCGAACGCGCGCACATAGGCAATGGGGTCCTTGATGTCGACCGAAATTCCCTTGGCTTTCGCGACCGCATAGGCCTCCGCTGCGCATCCGGCAGCAACCTTGAACGCATCTAGACTGCCCAAGACTTCGCCGATGGTCAGGCCTGTCAACGTGCACGTGCCGCTGAACGCGACGTTGCAGATGAATTTTTCCCACACGAGCTGATGGATGTCTTCGAACAAGAGCACACGGAAACCGCCTTGCTTCCAGATTTCTGCGACCCGCTCGAGCCGCGGCGTGATCGCGCCGCCGCCATATTCGCCGAGCCGCACGAACTCCCAGCCATTGTGATGCACATGCCCGGGCGCTTTGATCGAGGCGCCGAAACCGCCGACGACACCGATCATCGTTTTGTCCTCGCCGACAATGCCGGCCACGCGTTCGGCCGAACCAAGCCCATTCTGTATGGTCAGGACAATACCGTCGGGGCTTAATATGTCTCGTGCAGCCTTCGCCGCGGCCTCGACGCCGCTCGCCTTGGTGGCGATGATCACGAGGTCGGCCGGGGCGGCATCCTGCGCGCCCGTCGTTGCCCGCAATTTCGCCACGCGCTCGCCGCTCGCGCCGGAGACGCGCAATCCGTCACGATGGATCGCGTCGATGTGTTCGGCCCAGACGTCGACGGCGAACACGTCGAGCCCAGCGTCGGCCAAGAGGCCGGCATAAACCGAACCCATGGCGCCGGTCCCAATAATTACGATGCGCAAGTTCCTGCCCCTTCGGTCTGCTTATACTGGCATCACGACGGATGAACCACGCCTTTGCCGGTCGTCTGCGAGTCGAACAGGCGATAGGCCTCGTCGGCCTGATCGAGCCGCCAATGATGCGTGAAGAGGTGGTCGACATCGATGCCGCGATCGGCGATGAAGCGCGCACATTGCGCCTGCCCGATCGTCGAGAATGTCCAAGAGCCGATGATCGTCACCTGCCGGCGCAACATGTCGTTGCTGACGTCGAGCGTGACATCACCGCCCTCGCCGACAAAGCAGGCCTTGCCCCAGGTGCGCACGCAACGGACCGCCTGCGCGCGCGCCAGGGGCGACGACGAAGCATCGAGCGACAGATGCGCCCCGAGCCCGTGTGTGACGTCGCGGATCGCCTGCACGACATTGCTTTCCGTCGCGGGATTGATCGTCACATCAGCACCGAAATCGCGCGCGCGCGAGAGGCGCTCTTCGCTCGTGTCGAGCGCGATCACCCGCGCGCCCATTTCGCTCGCGAGCTGCGTCGCCGACAATCCGACCGGCCCCTGGCCGAAATCGCGATCGTATGCTCGCCGCGAAGGCCGAGCCGCTCCAGCGCGCCCCACGCCGTGCCCGTGCCGCAGGAGATCGCCGCCCCGGTGTCGAACGAGAGTTCGTCGGGCAGCGTCACCAGCGTGTTCGCCGGGCATTTCATGTAGCGGGCATGCGCGCCGTGGCCGGTCGCGCCGTAGACCTCGGCGACGCCTTCGACGCAGAGCTGCTGCCACCCGGTCGTGCAATGCGGACAGACGCCGCAGCCGCGATAATGATGCTGCATGACGCGTTGCCCGATGCGCGCCTGCTTCTCCGGGACCCCGGCACCGACCGCGACCAGCACACCGCAGGGCTCGTGGCCGCCGATGACGGGATGGTCCGGCATTTTGAACCCGAGCGACGCCGCCCCGCCGACCGCACGATAATATTTGAGATCGCTCCCGCACATGCCGGAGGACTCGATCTCAAGTACGACCTCGCCGGGGCCCGGGGCGGGGTCTGGAAAGTCCAGAATCTCGATCTTGCGGTCGCCCGCGAAAACCACGCCCTTCATGAAACCTCGCGACCTCCGCCCGAATGCGATCATATGAGCACATGCTCATGCCGGGTATCAATGGCGGCGCAGGTGCGCAAAAGCTGACGATTGCAGTTGCGAACCATGGTCTGCGCACTAGCTAGCGGCGCATGCCGACCAGCACAGCGCCCGATGCCGACACTTCCCTCCCGGGGAAAATTCCAATCACCCTCACCGTCAACGGTACGGAAGCGCAGCTTCAGCTCAGCCCGTGGGTCTCGTTGCTCGACGCATTGCGCGATCGTCTCAATCTGACCGGCACGAAGAAGGGCTGCGATCACGGCCAGTGCGGCGCCTGCACGGTGATCGTGGACGGGCGGCGGGTGCTTTCCTGCTTGACGCTCGCCGTGATGAAGGATGGCGCCAAGGTCACCACTGTTGAGGGTCTTGCAAGCGGCGGCACTCTGCATCCGGTGCAGCAAGCCTTCATCGATCAGGACGCATTTCAGTGCGGCTATTGCACTTCGGGACAAATCTGCTCGGCCGTGGCGCTCATTGCCGAAGGTAGGGCCAAGAGCGCCGACGAAATCCGCGAATTGATGAGCGGCAACATATGCCGGTGCGGCGCGTATCCGAACATCGTGGCCGCCATCCAACAGGCGATGGGGCGCGCATGATCAACTTCCGATATTCGCGCGCCGGCGATGTCGCCGATGCGGTGCGCCAGATCGCCTCTGAGCCGCGAGCGAAATTCGTGGCCGGCGGCACAAACCTCCTCGATCTGATGAAGTACGAGGTCGAGCGTCCCGGGCATTTGATCGACATTTCGCGGCTGCCGCTCACCGGCATCGAGGAGACTGCGTCCGGGCGCGTGCGCATCGGTGCCCTCGTGCCGAACAGCGATCTTGCCTATCATCCGTTGATCGAAGAGCGCTATCCCATGTTGTCGAGCGCTATTCGCGCCGGCGCGTCGCAGCAATTGCGCAACATGGCCTCGACCGGCGGCAACCTGCTGCAGCGGACGCGTTGCTCTTATTTCTACGATGTCGCGACGCCGTGCAACAAACGCGAGCCGGGCAGCGGCTGCTCCGCCATCGACGGCCATAATCGCATGCACGCGATTCTCGGCACAAGCGAGGCCTGCATCGCGACACACCCCTCCGATATGTGCGTCGCGCTCGCCGCACTCGAGGCGAACGTGAATGTCGCCGGTCCGGCGGGAGAGCGCGTGATCGCTTTCGCGGATTTCCACAGGCTGCCGGGAGACACGCCGCAGCGCGACACCAACCTGGAACCAAACGAGATCATCACTGCAATCGAGCTGCCGGCGCGCGGCTTTGCGCAAAACTACACGTATATCAAGATCCGCGATCGCCTCTCCTATGCATTTGCCCTCGTCTCGGTCGCAGCGGCGCTCGAACTGGAGGGCAAGAATATCAAAGAAGCGCGGCTGGCGCTCGGCGGCATCGCGCACAAGCCGTGGCGCGACGAAAATGCCGAAGCCGCGCTCCGCGGACAGAACGCAACGCGCGATACTTTCAAGCGCGCGGCGGACATCCTGCTCAGCGGCGCCAAGGCGTATGCACACAATGCCTTTAAAATCGAGCTGGCGCGCCGTGCGATCGTGCGGGCACTGACGCAGGCGGCGCAAGGCACGCCGCAATCGCAATCGAACAAGAAGGTGCTGTAGTGGCAGCCTATATCGGCACCCCAACCTCCCGCGTCGATGGGCGCGCCAAGGTCACCGGCGAAGCGAAATACGCGGCCGAGTTCAACAGCGATGGTCTGGTTTACGGCGCAATCGTCACCTCCACGATCGCCAAGGGCCGCATCAAGCGGCTCGATGCGAGTGCCGCCAAGCGCGTCGACGGGGTTCTCGATGTGCTGACCCACGAAAACCGTCCGCACATGGCGGACGCAGATCAAGCCTGGAAGGATGACGTCGCGCCGGAAAAAGGTTCACCCTTCCGGCCGCTCTACGACGATGGGATCAGGTTCAGCCGCCAGCCGATTGCGCTTGTCCTGGCGCGGGAATGGGAGATCGCGGTCTTCGCCGCGACACTCCTCGACGTGGAATATGCGAGCGAAGCGCACGTCACCGACTTATACGCTGAGCGCGACAAGGCTTTCGTCGTGGAGAAGCCGGCAAAGCCGCGCGGCGATGCGCCGAGGGCTTATGCCGCGTCCGAGGTGCGGCACGAGGACGAATATTTCGTGCCCGTCGAGCACCATAATCCAATGGAGCTGTTTGCCGCGACCGTGGTTTGGGAAGGCGGCGGCAAGCTGACCGTCTACGACAAGACGCAAGGGGTGCAGAACGTGCAGCGCTATGTCTGTAGCGCCTTCAACAAGAAGCCCGAGGACGTGCGCGTCGTCTCGGCATTCATGGGCGGCGGTTTTGGCGCAGGGCTTCGTCCGCAATATGAGGTGGCGCTCGCGGTGCTCGGCGCGCTCGCGCTGCAACGCTCCGTCCGCGTCGTGCTCTCGCGCGCGCAGATGTATGGCTTGGGCTACCGCCCCGCAACAATCGAACGCCTTGCAGTCGGCGCAAGCAAAGATGGGACGCTCAATGCGATGACGCATGAAGCGACCGCGGTCACGTCGGAATACGAGGATTTCTCACGCAACGACACCGGCTGGGGCGGGGTTCTCTACAACAGCCCGAACGTGAACTTCGTGCACAGACTGGCGCGGCTTGACGTCTCGACCCCCTGCGACATGCGTGCGCCGGGCGCGGCCACGGGCGTTTATGGCCTCGAGAGCGCCATGGACGAGCTCGCCGTTGCGCTGAAACTCGATCCCGTGGAATTACGGCTCAAATCCTATTCCGACCGCGACCGCAACGAGGACCGGCCCTACACGAGCAAGCAGTTGCGCGAGTGCTATGCCCAAGGCGCCGCCGCGTTCGGCTGGAGCAGGCGCAATCCGGAGCCGCGCTCCATGCGCGATGGCAAGGAACTCGTCGGATGGGGCATGGCAAGCGGAGTGTGGGAAGCATTGCAGATGCCGGCCGCGGCGCGCATCGTGCTCACTGCCAACGGCCATGCGGACGTGTCCTGCGCGGCGTCGGATATCGGCACAGGGACTTACACGATCCTCGCGCAAGTCGCCGCCGACGCGCTCGGCCTGCCAATCGAGAACATCAGCGTGAAGCTCGGGGATTCGACTCTGCCGGACGCACCGGTCGAGGGTGGATCGTGGATGGCCGCGTCGGCGTCGCACGCGGTGATCGCGACCGCGGAGGAGGTCCGCACCGAGCTCTTGGCCGCAGCGAAGACGATCGAGAATTCGCCGCTGGCCGATGCAAAGGCCGAGGACGTCGTGCTCGCCGACGGCAAGATCATGAGCAAGCACGATCAAAGCCGCGCAGTTTCGATCACCGACATCATGCGCCACAGCGGCGCCGATCGCATCCTCAAGGAAAAGAAGCACGAATTTGGCGAAGATTCGTCGCACGCGCGAAATACGCACTCGGCCGTTTTCGTTGAAGTCAAAATAGACGAAGAGCTCGGCATCATCCGGGTGACCCGCGTCGTCAGCGCTGTGGCCGCTGGGCGAATCCTCAATACCAAAACCGCTGCCAGCCAGATCATAGGAGGTGTCGTCTGGGGCATCGGCATGGCGCTGCACGAGGAGACGGTCTTCGATCATAGATTCGGGCGCATCATGAACGCTAATATCGCTGAGTACCACGTGCCCGTGAATGCCGACATACACGACATAAAGGTGATCTTCGTCGACGAGCCGGACGAGAAGATCAACAAGCTCGGCGTGAAAGGCGTCGGCGAGATAGGTATTGTCGGTGTGCCCGCGGCGATTGCCAACGCGGTCTACCACGCGACCGGCACACGCGTGCGCGACCTGCCGATCACGCTGGACAAAGTGCTGGGTTAATCGGAGTCTGTCGAGTGGCGCCGACCGGCAGGCGCCGAGAGAAGGGCGCGCCTGATGCTCGACAAAACCGTGCCGTCGCTGGCCGAAGCCGTGTCCGGGGTTTGCGACGGAGCGACCCTTATGATCGGCGGCTTCGGCGGGTCGGGCATTCCGACCGACCTCATCCGCGCGCTTCTCGATCAAGGCGCCACGAACCTCACGATCGTCAATAACAATGCCGGCAACGGACCGCTCGGCTTGAGCGAGCTGATCGCGGCGGGACGCGTGCGCAAGGTGATCTGCTCGTATGCGCGCTCGGCCAATCCGAAGAACCCGAGCTCGGCGGTCTTTGCCGAATGGTACCGCGCCGGCAGGATCGAACTCGAATGCGTTCCGCAAGGCACGATGGCCGACCGCATGCACGCGGCGGGCGCGGGGCTCGGGCCGTTCTTCACGCCAACCTCCTACGGAACGCCGCTCGCCGAGGGAAAGGAGACGCGGGTGATCGACGGCGTCGGCTATGTGCTCGAACACCCCCTGCCCGGCGACTTCGCTTTCGTGAAGGCGACGCAAGCCGACCGCTGGGGCAATCTTGTGTACCGCTATGCGCAGCGGAATTTCGGCCCAGTCATGTGCATGGCGGCCAAAATTGCGGTGGCGCAGGTGCAGGAGATCGTGCCCCTTGGCGCGTTGCCGCCGGAGCATGTTATGACTCCGGGAATCTTCGTGCAGCGCGTCGTCGAGTGCCGGAACCCGCAATGACAGCCTGGAACAAACTCACGCGTGCGCAGATCGCCGAACTCGTCGCACGCGACATTCCCGACGGCGCTTATGTCAATCTCGGCATCGGCATGCCGACGCTGATCGCGCAACACCTGCCGGCGGACCGCGAAATCATTCTGCACAGCGAGAACGGCATCCTCGGCATGACCAACGCGCCGGAGGGCGGCCCACACGATCCCGACATCATCAACGCCGGCAAGGAATTCATGGGCCTCGTGCCCGGCGCATCGATTACCGAGCACGTGACGTCATTCGCGATGATGCGCGGTGGTCATCTTGACGTGACCGTCCTTGGCGCGTTCCAGGTCTCGCGCTTGGGCGATCTCGCCAATTGGGATACCGGCGAGCCGAATTCCATTCCCGCGGTGGGCGGGGCCATGGATTTGGCTGCCGGCGCCAAGCAGGTGTTTGTCATGATGGAGCATGTCGACAGGAAGGGCGCACCGAAAATCGTGACGGAGTGCACCTATCCTTTGACCGGCGCGCGCGTCGTCGATCGCATCTACACCGATCTCGCAATCATCGACGTGCCGGGCGACGGGCGGCTCATCGTGCGCGCGATGGTCGAAGGATTGACCTTACCGGGATTGCAGAAAATGACGGCCGCGCCGCTGACGGGCGTCGATGCCTGCCAGCGCATCGCGGCGTGAGCGCGCGCCCGCGCGACGAGCGGGGTTCTCCTACTGAATCGACACCGGAAAGCCGCGGCGTTTAGAGCTTGATGCTCTCGCGGCGGAACACTTCTGTCACAAGTGTTCCCAATTCCTGGCAATAAACATGGCAAGCTCGTTGAAGGGAACACCTCGGTCGTTCATCTCGGCGATGGTTCCGATCGTCTCGAACTTGATATCCGCCAATGTCTCCAACTGTCCGAGCACGGTTGGGGGAGCGTCCGCTCCGTCGTCATAGAGGAGAAATCCTCGCGGCATGCGCTCTTCGCCCTCTTCCAGCGGAGCGTCGCTGTAATACCCCAGTCCGGAAATGTCGGCTAACACGCCTAAAGGGTCGTATCCGATACCGTCGCGAAGACAGTGTTTCGTTTGCGGATAGCGACCACTGATGAGGGCACGAACCCAGCGTTTTGCCCATTCCTGCTGCATGGGAAAGTCTGTCCGATTTCTTAGGGTCCCGAGGTTTGCTTGGCGACCGCGCTGGGGTTGAGCGACTTGCTGCCCCCGGACGACTTTTCTGGCACCACTTGCCATTTCACTCCGGGAGGTGGCTCCCACGCAAGGTCGTTCTCGTCGACAACTTTGCTCTGCCGAGACTTGATCTCATCGGACTTGACCTCGCCGGACTTGATCTCGCCAGGCTTGGGAACGTGGATACCCTTACGCTCGCAGCTTAATTGACACCAATGTCGATAACCGCGGGCGTCAACGTAATCATAGGCACGCGCGTAGCTTGCGGTGCCCACGAGACAAGCGGCCATTGCCACAGCTCGCAGCTTCATTGACTTCTCCGTGAAGGACGCAGGGCGCCCAAACTTGCGCCCAGCATTGTCGCGGGTCGAAGAGACCTCCCGCCGGCCTGCCGACGAGAGGTCTGAATCAGGCCGCTTCGCGAAGTGATCCCCTCAGGTCGGGAAGCTCGCGGAAAGTCCCTTCCAGCGCACCGGCGAGCGTTTCCAATTTCTGGTGAGCGTCAGATCGCGCGAGCTCCAACTCCTTGGCGCGGCGGGCCACTGCCGCGGCCAGTTTCTCGGCCCGGGCAGAACGTTCGCGCTCGAAAGCTAGCGCTTGCTCGACCTCTGTGGTTCGCTGAGTGGCGTCTCTAAGCTGAGCCGCCGTCTCGGCTTGCTTGTTTTCCGACTGTTCGACGAGTGTCTCCAGCTCGCGAATGCGCTGCAGACAGCTCTCGATAAACTGTCCCGTGCCCTCAATGCGAGCTAGAGGAGCCGAAATGTCAAAGGGCGGTTCTGTAGGTGACGAAGCCTGTTGCTCTGTCGGCTCCGGCATCTTTGCTGATTGGAGTATCTCGTCACGCACGGAGCGGGGCGTTTCCGCCACAACCTGCACGGGCTTGTCCGGTCCTTTACTCATGAAACCCAACCATTACTAAGCCGCCACATCTAAACTTTGAAAGACTTTGCGAATCGGGCGCAATTGTGAAGGCTTGATTATGATTTCGTGGAAGCTTGACTGTAGTTAGACTAGGAACGCCCTGCCGGATTGCAATCTCCTCTTCGACTGCCTTCGCGTTTGGCTGTTCCGCCAGGTTCGGCGCGATGCGCATATGGATTAAGAGCGGAGCGTAGTACCCGCAGAGCCCGTAAAGAAATATTCACCCGATCTTCGGCCGACGCGGCATTATGCTCGGCGCGATTGGCATTCTTCTCTGCCGACCTGGCGCGCTCCTCAAGCCCCGAAAAACGCTCAGCGAATTCCCGCCTCGCGCGATCGATCTCCGCCTTGGCGCTTTCCTCGCGCTCTTCCGCTAGTCTGAGGGCGTAGCGCATTTCCTCCAGCAGGTCACGCTCTGGACCGAACGGATCCCCGGGAGCTTCGGCCATAGTGGAGGACGCAACCTTACGCTTTGGGCAGGCGGGTACGGAAGAACGCACCCGCTTCAGACCTGCTCATCCGATACTGTGTTTCAATAAGAAACAGGAATTAACCCTAATTTAACCAGTTCTGCGCTCCGTTGAGAAACGGCAGTTCGGGGGATTCGCATGCACCGGCATTCAGCATGGACCATTCTAGGGGTCGATCCAGCGACCCAGCGCGCCGCGGAGGAGCTTGCCACGCAGGAAGGAATAAGCGTCGGAGAGTTGCTGCAGCTTCTTTTGGCCGAACATGCCGCCTCGGGAAGCTTACGCCAGGACAGTAGCGCGCTGCGTCAGCGGCTGGTGCCGCTGTTCCAGGAGATCGTCGATGCGATCGGAACGGCCGCGAGGGTCTTGGCCGACGCTCAGGCGCCGACTTCGCCCGGTCGGGCCGGCCCTCCGCCTCAGGAGCGAGAAAGCGAGGCCCCCACTTTTGAGGAGATTCAGGACTGGCTTCGGCGCGTGGACGCGCAGAAAATGAACTCAAGCGCCGATTCGAAGGTTGCAGAATTCGGCCGCACTCTCCTGCGACGCGCCGGGTAAGGGATGGCTCACCCTTGTCACCGTGAAGTTACAGAGCAGCGAGGAACGTTGCTGCTTTGCGACATATTCCGAATTTCCAGCGGATCGGCCGATATTTCGCTATGTTCCGCTTAAGTATTTAGTAAGGTGTGCGGCGACCGACGAAAGTTTCAAGTTACTGAAACGACGGGTGGTTCGGGATGGCTCCAATGGGTGCGAAGGTGATGAAACCGGCTGATGCCCACCCCGTCCCGGAGGCTCTCCGAAACCTGCATCAAACCATGGTCTCTGAGCTAAACCGCCATCTGCATTCAGCCGGAGACGGTCCGGCGCAAAACGGAGCCGCCGGGCAACCAGGCGATATTTCAAACTACATCGGGCGAATTCAGAAAGCTGGGAACCTCCTCCACACCAGCGCCAAGCGGATCCGCGAGTTGGAGGATGCGCTCTACAACGCGCAAAGTAAGCATTCGGAAGTCTCGGCGCAATTACAGCATGCCAATGCTCGCTGTGTGGAACTCGAGGCGGCGGTAGCTGCCGAAAGCGGGCGGGCCAGCGACGCGGAGGCTCGCGCCGCCGCAGCGGAGAAACTGGCAGATCAATTGCAGCTGGAGCTTGCGGCGACGAGCGGCGATCTTGAGGCATTGACCCGCAGCATAGAAAACGCATTCGGCGGTGCCGGGGAATTTCTAGCCCCTGCGCGGAACGCCGCTTGATCGGCGCGCCAAGTGAGCCCGACGCGCATGACCCTGCGGTCGACAATGCGACGTATAGTGGGTCTCGAGGATCTGCAATTCGAGGGCCCTTCCGGCGCAGTGTCGTCACCAGATGACGAACTGACCGCTAACGGCCAGTCCGCTCCTCGACCGATCGATCTCAGGTTAGCTTTCGATCTGATCGAGCGTGCCTCTGGCGAAATGGCCTCCGTAAGACAGCAAGCCCAGGCCCAGGGCAAAGTGAATTCGGTGCTGGCCGCCGCGCGCCAGCAGATTGCTGCCGCCGGACTGCTTGTCGCTGATCTTCAGGAGCAATTGCGGGAAACTGAGGAAAAGGCAGAGCGGCTGGCTTCCGAACTGGAACATGCTGAGCGCAGGGCCGCCAGAGCCGCGCGCGCCGAGGCTCAGTTGGCGGAGCTTCAACTGGCTATCTCGCACGGCCTTTCCGACGGTTTGCTTGGCGCCCGCTCATCTGCCGGCCCCAAACCGATCTCAGTGCGGTCATCAAATCGAACACATCTATCGCCAGACGGCTTCGGCTGGGAGCGCGAACAATGACGGCTGCATCACTTCTATCGAAGCTCGGTTTGGCGCGGCCGGCGAGCGAACCCGCAGCGCCGCCACCGCAATCGGCCGCAGCTTCCGCGCCCGCAGCTTCCCCGCACGCACCGACCCACCAGGACGGATCGCAATTCGACCGCATGGGGCGGCTCGGTGAGCGGGTTGGCGAGCAAATGGCCTACCTCGCCAGCCGTCTCAACGAGATGCAGAGCCTGCGGGATGATTTTGCTTCGATTGTCCAGCCGATTTCGAGTTTCGTGCGAACGCATGAGGAGGCGCAAACGCGCGTCCTCGAACTGGAGGCCCTGCTCGAAAAGGAGCGCGGCGATCTGAAGGAGCTGCGGCGCGAGCTGGCCGACGAGAGGAGCCTGTCGGCAAAGGTCCGCGGCGACTTGGCCGCCGCCCTGAAGCAGCTTGGCAGCCTCGAAGACGCGGCGAGCTCCACGGAAGAGCGTATCCGCACGCTGCAGGGCGCGGTCGATGAGCATCGCTCGAACGCCGCTTACCTGGCGCAGCAGCTGGCCGCACAATCCGACCGCAACGAGGCGCTGACGCTGCTTGCCGACACCCACGGAACGGCGTTGGCGACAGCCGAGCAGAAGCTCGCGGCCGAGCAGGCCCGCGCCTCCGACCTCGCCGACGCCAAAGAGACAATGGCGGCTGAACTGACCAGGCTTCAGGACCTGGTGGAGCAGCTTTCGCCGCAGGTGCAGTCAGCGCGCCGTCGCATTGCCGAACTCGAAGCCCAGGTAAACGACGCGAGCCTGGTCATCGGCAGCTTGGAAAGCAAGCTCGCGACCGAGCGGGATCTGAGATCGTCCATTGAGCAGACCCGCGCACAGGAAATCGCCGCCTGGGATACCGAGCGCGGCACGCTGACCCGGCAGCTCGAGAGCCTAAACACGCGCCACGCGACGACCACGAGATTGCTGGAGCAGGCCCGCCAATTCGGCCGCGAAAAGAGCGACGAGGTGCTGCGCGCCGAGAAGCTAGGCAAGGAGGCGCTCGAGGCCAAGGCGGCGTCAGAACGCCGTCTCGCCCTCATGCAGGACGAGATGCGTCAGTCGAAAGCCGAATTCACCACTGCCGAGGGTAAGCTCCGCGATGTCGCTCAGCGATGCGACATGCTCGAACGCGCGATGGTCGCTAAGGACGCGCAAGTGGAGCAAGCCAACTCGCGTGCGGCGGCGCTCTCCGATCAAATTGCCGCGGCAACATCGCGCTTCGAACAGGAGCGCGCGACGCTCGAGGCTGCCAATCGCAAGCTGATCGAACAGCTGCAAAACGAAAAGGCCGAGCGTGCCCTCGTGCAAGGCGCGCTGAGCATCGCTCGTTCCAGCCGCGAGAAGCTTCTCGACCAAATATCGCTCCTCAAGAAGAACCGCGGAAACTTCACCCCGACGCTTCCAGCAAGCTCGACGACGCCGGACGAGCGTAGCCTGGACGAAATCAGCGCGGATAACGGTGAAGAAGAAAGCAATGTCAGAATGTTGAAGGCGTCGGAGCGCTAAATCCTGCGTCTATGCGTGTGAGTTTTCTCGATTTGGAGCGTCTCAGTCATGGAAACCCAAAAAGTAAGCGGGGACGGCTCTCGTCCCGAAAAGCCGAACTCCGAGGCGAGCGCGGAAGCCGAGAAGGTTCTCCGGTTGGTTCTATCGGGCGCCGGAGGCGGTGCAGGGGCCGAAGCGGTCCGCGAAGAAAAATCGCTTCAGAAGCGCGATTGGTCCTCCGCGATCGATCTCGTCAACGAGGCCTGTGAAGC
>JAFASC010000076.1 GCA_019244955.1 Methylobacteriaceae bacterium
CCCGCGAAGAATGTCGCGATCATCAGAACCCATTCCGGTTGCGACAACGCAACGCCCATGAGCGCGACGAAAAACACGCCACAGAAGTAAAGCACGGCGAGCGAGCGGTAGGGGCCGAGCCGGTCCATCGCCGGACCGATCACGACGGCGATGAGAATGCCGCCGATCGTGGTCAAGGTCGTCGCGAGCGCCACGGTGTTCAGCGGGTAATGCAGATTTGTCAGGATCGTCGGCAGCCAACTCTGCAGCGCGTAAAATTCTGTCAGATTCAAAAAGAATATGATCCACAGGACGATTGTTCCGAGCGTGCGCCCTGAGGTGAACAGGCTACCCACCGCGCTTCCGCTTTCCTTTTCTTCCGTAGTGAACGACCTCGGCGCGGCTTCCGGCAAAGCAGGATCGACGCGCCGCAGAATGTGCCATATCCGCTGCCCTTCGGCTTTGGTGCGGACCAGGAAGTCGAGCGATTCATGCAGGAACAAGAACAGCAAGACTGAGAGCGTGAGCGGCGCGATGGCGCCCGCCCACAGCAGCGAACGCCAGCCATAGCGCGGCAGCATCCAGGCGGCGAGTGCGCCCGCCGCGACGAAACCGAGCGAAAAGCCGCAATAGATGATGAGCACGAAGGTGGCGCGCAAACGTTTCGGGCTGTACTCGCCGGTGAGTGCGACCGCGCTCGGAATGGCGGACCCGAGAAACAGCCCGGTGACAAAGCGCAACACGATGAGCTCGGTCACGTTGGTGGCAAAGGCGGTGATCAACGTCGTCACGCCGAAGGCGACCGTACTCACAAGCATCATGCGCCGATGTCCGAACCGGTCCGACAACGGCGACAGAAGCAGGTAACCGACCATGAGGCCGGTCAGCGCCGAGGAGAAGATCGGGCCGAGCACTTCCCGCGAAAGGCCCCATTCCTTGGCGATCTGCGGCGCCATGTAGCTGATCGACTGCGTATCGAAACCGTCGAGAAACATCACCAGTCCGCAAAGCAGGGTGATGACGCATTGTGAGGTGCCGATCGGCTTGTCGTTAATGAACGCCGGGACGTGGAAACTGTCCTGTTGCTGCGCCATCTCCAATCCTCCGCTCGCTTTTGTAGTGCCGCGACGTCACGTGCCCGTCAGCACGAACGGTTCGGCAAAGAACTGATCTTCCGGCAGGCCCGCCTCGCGCGTGAAGTCGGCGCGCGCCTTGCGGATCATCAACGGATTGCCGCTGGCGTAGACCTGAAAATTCGACAGGTCCGGTACGTCTTCAAGCACGGCGCGATGCACGAGCCCTTTGCGGCCGCTCCACGAGGCATCGGCATTGGTGAGGACCGGAACGAATTCGAACCACGGCCACTTCGCCGCCCATTTTTCCGGAAGTTCGCGCATGTATAGATCCTGCGCCTGCCTGCCGCTCCAGTAGAGACGGACAGCGCGCGTGCTCTCGCGCCTGATCAGATATTCGATCATGGACTTGACCGGGGCAAAACCTGCACCGGTCGCGATGCAGATGATCGGCCGGTCGCTGTCTTCGCGCAGGAAGAAATCGCCAAAGGGAATCTCGATGCGGACGCGATCCCCGAGCTTCAGTCCGGCGAGCACCGCTTCGGAAAAATGCCCACCGTCGATGTGCCGTATGTGCAGTTGCGCGCCGTCGCTCTCCTGCGGGGCGTTGGCCAGAGAGAAATTGCGCGCCATTCCATCGGGCGATTTCACCCGCAGATACTGACCGGCTTTGAACTTGGCGCGGATGCTGACCGGGAAGCGCAGAAGCAAGGTTGCCACTTCCTCCGTCGGCCAGCTCAGTCGAAAGACCCAGGCGTCGATCACCTTCGTCGCGGAGACGTCGCGGCGCTCGATCCGGCGCGGATGCACGATGATGTCGGATTTCGGCTTGGCGCGGCAGAGCAGGACAGCCGATGCCGGTCCTTCGATCGAGCGCGACCCGATTTCGACGGTGCCGGCCCGCAATCCGGCCTCGCATGTGCTGCAAACGCCCTTGCGGCACGAGTAGGGGAGCGAGTAGCCGGCGCGCTCCGCCGCATCGAGAACGGTCTCGTCCCGATCCGCCGGAAAGGCGATGTCGCTGTGCCCGATCGCGACATTATATGTCATGCGGCACCCGCATGCTGCGCGAGGGCGGTGCCGCCGCTGACGAGTTCGATGGACCGGATGAGGGCATCCGGTTCGGCAATGAAGCGTCCAGCGATATCGAAGGCGCTGCCGTGACCGACGCTCGAGAATACCACGCCCGCGCCGATCGACATCGCCGCCGAATTGCGTCCGGCAAGCAGCTTGATCGGGATATGCCCCTGATCGTGGTACATCGCGACGAACGCGTCGACATCGCGCCGGCCCAGCATCAGGTCGGCGCCGAGCGGGCCCTCGACGTCGAGCCCGGCTTGCCGCAACCGGGCTGCCGCGGGAATCGTGATGCGCTCGTCATCGTCGCCGAAGAGCCCGCCCTCTCCGGCATGCGGATTGATGCCGAACACGCCGATTTTCGGCCGCTCCATCCCGGAAGAGCGCAGCACGTCCGCCGCAGCATCGGCGGCTTTGCAGATGAGATCGGGCGTGATCCGCGCCAGCGCGCTTTGCAAGCGCTCGTGCAACGTGACGTGAACGATGCGCAGACCGGCGCCGACCAGCATGAGAAACACTTCCGTTTCCGGAATTCCCATGATCCGCGCGACGAGCCCGGGATATCCCGCAAAGGCAATGCCTGCCGCGTTGACCGCGCTTTCCGAATGCGGACAGGCGACCACGGCGGAGGCGCGGCCTTGTTTCACCAAGCCGATCGCGGCGCTGACGTAATCGACGGTGGCGCGACCACTCTGTGCATTCCCCTGCCCCGGTGCGAACGCCGCCTCTGGCAAGGATTCGACCGGCAGCAGTTTCAGCGCGCGAGCATTTGCGTCTTTATCGCCAAGAGCGCCGATCGCCATGTCCGCTGCAAGGCGCGCTGCATAGAAGCGCACCACATGCTCGTCACCGACGAGAACGAGGTCGACTCGTGGGTCACCGGCATATTGCCGCGCCGCTTTCACCGCGATCTCCGGGCCGATTCCGTTGGGGTCGCCGATCGCCAGCGCAATTGTCTTTCGTTGCTCTTGCCTCACAGCGGCAGCGCGAGCAACGTGTCGATGCGCGAGGAGTCGCAGACGACAATTCGCTCCTCCAGTTTGGCCTTGTCGTCCTCGAGCCGATACAGGTCGAGATAGCGGCCGGTTGCGAAAAGGTCGGTGTCGCCATCCTGGAGGATGCGCGCGACGATGAACGGCGTCTCGGTCCGCACTTCCGCGCCTTGCTGCGACAGGATCGCCGGCTGCCCGAGAATGTGCCTGTAGGATTGGCGCTCATAAATATTGGCTTCGCGCAGCGCCGAGACGCGATCCTGCAGCATGCCACGCGAATTGGCGAAGATCAGTCCAGCCTCCAATCCCTCGCGATAATTCGCCGCGCTGGTCACGATGTATTTGCAAGGCCCATGGAAATGGTCCGGCCATTCCTCGAGGCGATCGTCGTCGATGCAGCGAATATAGTCGGACTGCGCTTGCACTATCAGCCGGAACGCGTCCATCGAAGTCGCCGCTCTAGAGGCCCATATGCGCGCGATAGGCTTTCCAGAAGCCGCGAACCGAGGCTTCCGTGACCCGGCTTTCGCTGCTCTCGGCCAAGGCGCCGCCCATTTCCAGCACGGCTTCCTCGTCCTCGGCGCCGGCGATGCCACGCTGCACGAATCCGCCGACGCAGCCATCCTCCATCGAGATATATCCCGCAGGGCCGACCAGGTTGGCCTGCTTCAGGCGCACCAGCCGTTGTTCCGGCGTGTCATCGGCAAAGCCGATATAAGTCCAGTTGAGATCGGTGCTCTCGACCGCGCGCGGTACGATCTGACGCACCGCGATCGCATTCTGGATTTGCTGCAGGACAAAGGTCGGGAAGACCGACAATATCTGCAGCGTGACCCCGTCGTCGTACTCGTCGAAACCCTGCAACAGCGAGGGATCGGCGAGCTTGTATTCGCTTTCCGAACGCAATTGCTGTTTGGCGTATTCCTCGCTCTTCGCCGCTTCGCGATCGATTGCCGAATAGCTGACGTGGTGCCCGCCGCTCGCATCGACGATGATCGCGCCTTTTTGCGACAGCCGATTCAGCTCGAACGTGGTGAAGAACAGGTGCAGGATGCTGGCGTGATAGGAGTCCTTCACGTTCTCCATGTAGAGCTTCCAATTGTTCGGAAGCACCTGCGTGTAGCGTCCGATCACGACCGGCTTGCGGCGACCGAGCACGCGATCGATCCGCGTGAGGATTTCCTCGCCGAGATATTCCTCGATCGGCGGGACCTCTTCGGAAAACGATCCGAACACGAGTCCGTTCACGGATGCGACACGCAGCTTGCGCGGATTGTGGTCTTGCATGCGAAAGGTCTCGGGCATGCCGCCCTTGCCCTTCACGCCGTCCTTGAAGGCGACTCCGATCAGGTTGCCTTTCGTGTCATAGGTCCAGGCGTGATAGACGCAGCTGAAATCCTTGCGGCCCTTGCCATGCGTATCGAGGCAGATCAGCGCGCCGCGATGCGCGCAACGATTCTCGAAGGCGTAAATCTCGCCGTCGTAATCGCGCGAGACGACGACAGGCGTTTCGCCCACCTTCGTCGTGCGGAAATCGCCGCCGGCAGGGATTTCGATTTCCATACAGAGGTAATGCCAAAGCGGACCTTGGAAGATGCGCGCCTGCTCTCGTTCGTAGGTCTCATCCTTTTGAAACACGCGATAGGGAACGCGCGTCAGGCCGCCTGCCGGCCATGCTTTTGGGCTCGTGTCCCGGCTGCGCGGCGGCGCGGCGCTGGCTTCCATGGCGTTCTCTCCCGACGCGGTGACCTGTGCTTGCCGCGCGTTGTTTTCACGGATTCGATTGATCAATCCGCCAGGCCAAGTCAAGCGCGACCAAGGTCGCCGTCGCGGGCCGCCCATGGCGGCAAACAAGGTCCAGCTCAGCGGGTTTTTACTGAGCCGCCGCAAGTCCCAAATAGATCCTCTGCACCTCGGGATTGCGCGCAAGCTCCGCCGCGGGACCATCGAGCACGGTGCGCCCGGTCTGCAGGACATAGCCATGATCGGCGATAGCCAAAGCCAGCGCGATCGATTGCTCGGCGAGAAGCAACGTCAAACCTTCCGCGCGAAGCCGGCGCAGCGTGTCGTAGAGCGTCTCGACGATTGCCGGCGCCAAACCGAGGCTCGGCTCGTCGAGCATCAAGAGCTTCGGCGCGCTCATCAACGCACGCCCGATCGCCAGCATCTGCCGCTCGCCGCCGGACAACGTGCGCGCAAGCTGCTTGCGCCGTTCGGCAAGTCGGGGGAACAGCTCATAGACGCGCTCGAACAAAGGCGCCGCCTCGGCCCTGCTCCGCAGCGGCGTCGAACCGAGACTCAAATTCTGTTCGATGGTCTGCTGATTGAACAAGCGCCAGCCCTCCGGCGCAAGCGCGATACCGCTTCTGACGACGCGATGGGCGGGCTGATTGGTGATCGGCTGGCCGCGCCATTCGATCGTGCCGCGAGCCGCGGGGACAAGCCCCGCGATCGCATTCAACGTCGTCGTCTTTCCGGCGCCGTTCGAGCCGAGCAGCGCGACAACGCTGCCCTCGGCCACGCCGAGCGACACGTCGGCAATGCCGATGAGATCGCCGTAGCGAACTTCCAGCGAGGCGACGCGGAGTTCGCTCATGGCACGGCAGCCGCGGGCGCGGCGGCGATCCACTGGGTTTGGCCGAGATAAGCGCGGATGACTTCGGCATCCTGCACGACGTCTCGCGCTGCGCCGCTGGCGATGACGCGGCCCTGATTGAACACGAGCACGCGTTGTGCCAGCGACATGATCACTTCCATCACGTGCTCGACCACAATGAGAGTGATGCCGCGCGCATGGATCGCACGTACGAGCTGGATCGCGCTGGCGATTTCGTTGGCATTGAGCCCAGCGAGCGCCTCATCGAGCAGCAACAGCCGCGGGCGCGTCGCGAGGACCCGAGCGATTTCGAGTCGCTTGCGGCCGGGCGTGCCGAGGCTGCGCGCCGGCCGATCGCGAATCGGCGCCAGTCCGGTCATCTCCAGGATGTCCATGGCCGCGGCATGTGCGGCATTGCGGCCGGCATGCCGCAAGAACGCGCCGACCATCACATTCTCGAGAATGGTCATGTCCTCGAACGTGACCGGCACCTGGAAGGTGCGGCCAATTCCGAGCCGCGCATGCGCTTCGGGCGAAGCGCGGGTGACGTCGCGGCCATCATACACAATGCGCCCAGAGGTCGGCGGCAGATCGCCGCTCAGGCAATTGAACATCGTCGACTTGCCGGCGCCGTTCGGCCCGATAAGCCCGACGATCTCGCCTTCGTCGATGCTGATCGAGGCGTCCGAAACCGCGCGAAAGCCGCCGAATTGCTTTGTGACGGCACTCGCCTCAAGCAGCATGGCGGCTTTGCTCGCTCGAAGGAGCGGGCTTCGCGAAAAGCCCGCGCGCGCGATAGACGAGATCGAGAAGCCCGCCCGGTTCGAATCGGGCGATGAGCAGGATTGCGCCTCCATAGAGGATGTAGGTCAGTCCCGATCCTTCGCCGCCAAAATATGTGTTCGTCAGCGTTTGCAGCGGGATAAGAATCAACGCACCAAGCACCGGGCCGAAGAGCGTCCCGGCGCCGCCGAGCGCGGCGACGATGATCATTTGAACAGAGACGAGAATGCCGAGTCCGCTTTCAGGATCGACGAAACCGGTTTTCACGGCATATAGCGATCCCGCCGCCGAGGTGAAGGCCGCGCTTAGCATCAACGCCAAAAGCTTGCAGCGCCGTACCGGAACGCCGAGGCTACGCGCCGCGCGCTCGCTTGCCCGTAGTGAGCGCAAGTAGAAGCCGAGCCGGCTCCGTTGCAGCCACCATGACGTTGCCAGAACCATCGCGAGCAGCGCCAGGAACAAATAATAGTAAGGCAGCCCGCTTCTGAAGGTCAGATCCCAGACGCCGCGTCCGACGGCGGGACCTTGCAAACCGATCGCGGCGCCAAGCGGCTCCGCCGTCGCGACAACGAGGCGGATGAGCTCGGCGACCGCAATCGTCGCCATGCTGAAATAGTGACCCTGCAGCCGGAAGGTCGGCATGCCGACCAGCACGGCAAGCACGAGGCTCACGACAATCCCGAAGGGGAGCCCGGCGATCGGCGGCCATTGCCAAAGCTTATAGACAAGCAGCGGCAGGTAGGCGCCGGCACCGAAGAACATCGCGTGCCCGACCGAGACCTGACCGGCATAGCCGCCGATAATGTTCCACGCTGCCGCCGTGGCGGCGGCAAGCAGAAGGGTCGTGCCGACATCGATGTAAAAGGCGCCGGGGAGGACGAGCGGATAGACAATCGCCCCCGCGGCAAGAGCGAGCCAGCCAAAGGCAGCGCGAGATGCGTTTCTCACGCTTTGCCCATGAGGCCTTGTGGGCGGACCCAGAGGACCGCGATGAACAGCGCGTAGACGGCAATGTCCTTATAGATCGGGCCGAGATAGAAAGCCGAGAGCGCCTGGATCAACCCGATCAGCAATCCGGCAATCAGCGCTCCGGGCACGCTGCCGAATCCGCCAAACGTCACGACCACGAAGGCGGTCAATCCGAACACCTCGCCGATCGACGGCGAGAACGGGTACGTGATCGCGATCAATGCACCGGCAATTCCGGCACTGCCCGCGGCGATCGCCCAGGCGAGCGCCTGCATGCGATCGGGGCGGATGCCCATCAGCATCGCCGCGGCACGATCCTCGGCAACGGCGAGAAGCTGACTCCCAGCGCGTGTGCGGGTGAGGAACAGATGCATGGCGATGGTCAATGCCGCGGCCGTAGTGCCGCCGACGAGTTGCGGCACGTCGATGAGAATGCCGCCGATGCGCAACGTTCCGCGCAATGCGGTCGGCGGCAGCGAGACAAAATTGGCCGAGAAAATCCAGAAGGCGAGATAGCGCAGAAGCAGCGCCAGGCCGAAGGTCGAGAGGATTTGCGCGAGCATTGGCCCGCGCATCACCGAGCGGATGACGCCGAAATAAACCAGCAGTCCCACCGCGACGAGAGCAAGCGCGGCGACGGGAATGAACGCGAGGGGCCCGGCGTGGAACCATAAGACCATGACGAAGGCTGCATACATTCCGAGCATGACGAATTCGCCATGCGCGAAATTGATGAAGTTCATCATGCCCCAGATGAGCGTCAACCCGGATGAGAACAGCGCATAAATGGCGCCAAGCAGGAGACCGCCGACGATCACCTGCAGGAGAATCACCGGTCGCGTCCGTCGCTAGTGCTTGGCGGTCTGCATCGGCCATTGAATTGGGGTCGTGGCCGCCTTTTCCGGCCAGACCGGCTCGTATTGCTTGCCCTTTAGCTGGATCAGATAGGTCGAGGCCAAAACGTTCTGGCCGGTCTCGTCATACTTCACGCCGCGATAGCCCATCATGATCTGCTCGGGCTTGAGATCGGTTTCGCGCAACGCCTTCTGGATCTTCTCCGGCTCGGTCGAGCCGGCGCGGTTCAGCGCATCGGCAAGGGCTAGCATGCCCTGCAGATTGCGTGCGCTCGTGTCGTCGAGGTCGCGACCGGTCTTCGCCTTGTACATTTCGTTGATCTTGTAGGTGGTCGAGCCCGGCTTGCCGATATCCCAGGAGCTGCGGTTCATCACGCCTTGGGCGATGTCGCCGACGGCGGGAATGAACGAGGGATCGGAAAAGCCGCTATCGTCGCCAAGGACCATGGGCGGCACGTAATCGAGATTTCGCATGGTCCGCATGTAAAGGATGGAGTCCGAGGTATAGCTGATGAAGATCACCACGTCCGGCTGCTTGTCCCTGAGCTGCAGCACTTGCGCCGACACGTCGCTCGAGCTGGCGCTGTAGGGAATACGGATCGCGACCGGCATATTGTTCTTCTTGGCCGCCGCCTCGATCGCGTCCCCGACCGAGGTGCCGTAATCGGTATTCTCGTTGACGATCGCGATCGAGCGTATGCTCTTGCCCTGCTTCTTCATGTCATCGAAGAAGCGCATATACGCCTCGGCGAAATCGGTCGCGATGGGAGTGACGCGAAACAGCCACTTGAAACCGCGGCCCGTGAGATTCGATGCCGCCGAGTCACCGATGACGAACGGAATGCCATAGCGCTCCGCGACCGCGGTGGAAGTGAAGCTGCACGAGGATTGATAGGCGCCGAACAGCACGTGGACCTTGTCCTGCGTGATGAGGCGCAGCGCGAGTTGCTGGGCGAGCGAGGGATTGCCCTGGTGATCGACAAAAACGAGTTCGAGCTTGGCGCCCCCCATGTTCGGCAAGCCGGCCGTATCGGCGAGCGGAATGCCCTTCAATTCCGGGTGCGCGTTGTTGACGATATCCTGCGCGACTTCGGCGGCGGCTTTCGCCGCCTGCCCCGCCGCCGCAGCATTGCCCGTCAGCGGCCAGAGAATGCCGATCTTCACCGCATCCGCCGCCTGGGCCAGCGGTGCAGCCATCAGCGCGCCGGCGAGCAACAGCAGCCGGGCAAGTCGGTTTCCTCTCATGCGCATCCCCCGAAGCGGCTCCGCGGACGCAAGCCTTCGCCGCTCTCTTCTTCGATCGCTCCAGCATTCCAGCCGGCTGCAACGGCGTCAAGAACGCCGGATGCGGGCGGAAATCCGTGTCGCGGCTCCCGCAGAATTGTGGTTGACTGCGCCGGCGGCGAACTGCGCCTCGCGACGGACGAATGATGGTCGAGCAACAGGCTTTTGTCGGAGATCACGCCGAGATACGCGAGGAGGTCCGCAAGCTCTGCGCAAAATATCCGGGCCAATATTGGCGTGATCTCGACGCGCGTCGGGCGTATCCGACGGAGTTCGTCTCGGAGCTGACGAAATCCGGCTTCCTGTCCGTTCTCATTCCGGAAGAATTCGGCGGCTCCGGGCTCGGCCTCTCAGCCGCCGCGGCCATCCTCGAGACCATACAGGCGAGCGGCTGCAATGGTGCGGCGTGTCACGCCCAGCTTTACACGATGGGCACCGTCCTGCGGCACGGCTCGCCGGCGCAGAAAGCGGCTTACCTGCCGAAGATCGCGACCGGCGAACTTCGCTTGCAGGCGTTCGGCGTGACCGAGCCGACGAGCGGAACCGATACGACATCGCTGCGCACATTTGCCAAGCGCGACGGCGACGAATACGTCGTCAACGGCCAAAAGATTTGGACGAGCCGCGCCGAGCATTCCGATCTGATGGTCTTGCTTGCCCGCACGACGCCGCGCGATCAGGTGCGCAAGAAGACGGAGGGGCTCTCCACCTTTCTCGTCGACATGCGCCAGGCATTGGATAACGGCCTGACGATCCGGCCGATCCGCACGATGATGAATCACAATTCCTGCGAAGTGTTCTTCGAGGACATGCGCATCCCCGCGGAAAACCGCATCGGCGAGGAAGGCAAGGGCTTTCGCTACATCCTCTCCGGCATGAATGCCGAGCGCATCCTGATTGCGGCGGAATGCATCGGCGATGCCAAATGGTTCATCGACACGGCGCGCGATTACGCGCGCGAGCGCCACGTCTTCGGGCGCGCCATCGGCCAGAACCAGGGCATACAATTCCCGATCGCCCAGGTTTACGCCAGGATGCGCGCCGCGGAACTGATGGTGCGCGACGCGATTTCCCGCTACGAGGCTGCGCTCGATTGCGGTGCCGAGGCGAACATGGCCAAGATGCTCGCGGCGGATGCCTCGTGGGAGGCGGCGAATGTCTGCGTGCAGACGCATGGCGGCTTCGGATTTGCCGAGGAATACGATGTCGAGCGCAAATTCCGCGAGACGCGGCTCTACCAGGTCGCGCCGATCTCGACCAATCTGATCCTGAGCTACATTGCCGAGCACGTGCTGGATTTGCCGCGCTCATACTGACTTTGGCGGAGACAAAAGCCGATGAGCATCAAAGGGCGCGCCTATATCGCCGGCGCCTATGAGCACCCGACGCGCAAGGCGCCGGATTCGAGTCTCGCGCAACTGCATGCCGAGGTGGCGCTCGGTGCGCTCGCCGACGCCGGACTAACCATGCGCGATGTTGACGGCTATTTCTGCGCCGGCGACGCGCCGGGCATGGGCCCGATGTCGATGGTGGATTATCTAAACCTGAAGGTTCGGCACGTCGACGCAACCGATACCGGCGGCACCTCTTACCTCATCCATGTCTCGCATGCGGCGCAGGCGATCGCCGCGGGTAAATGCGACGTCGCGCTGGTGACGCTCGCCGGCCGGCCGCGCAGCGAAGGCCAGGCGACCGGTACCGCCGTGCGGCCGCTCAATCCCAATCAGCCGGATACCGCCTTCGAGAGCCCGTTCGGGCCCGCGCTCGCCAACATGTACGGCATGGTGGCGCGCCGCCACATGCACGAATTCGGCACGACATCGGAGCAGCTCGCCTGGATCAAGGTCGCCGCCTCGCATCACGCGCAATACAATCCGCACGCAATGCTGAAGGACGTCGTCACCGTCGAGGACGTCCTCAACTCGCCGATGATCGCCGATCCCCTGCACCGACTCGATTGTTGCGTGATCAGCGACGGCGGCGGAGCGGTCATTGTCGTACGGCCGGAAATCGCCCGCTCGCTGAAGCGCCCGCTGGTGAAACTCATCGGCGCCGGCGAATCTGTCAAAGGGCAGCTCGGTGGCGATGTCGATTTGACCTACACCGGCGCGGCACGCTCGGGCGCGGCGGCATTCGAGGAGGCTGGCGTCAAGCCGGGCGACATCCAGTACGCCTCGATCTATGACAGCTTCACGATCACCGTGCTCATCCAGCTCGAGGATCTCGGCTTCTGCGCAAAGGGTGAGGGCGGGCGCTTTGTTGCCGACGGCAATCTCATCTCCGGCGTCGGCAAGCTGCCCTTCAACACGGACGGCGGCGGCCTCTGCAACAATCATCCCGCCAATCGCGGCGGCATGACAAAGATCATCGAGGCGGTGCGTCAGTTGCGCGGCGAGGCGCATCCGAAAGTGCAAGTGCCCGGCTGCCGGCTGGCGCTGGCGCAAGGGACCGGCGGCTCGCTCGGAACGCGCCACGCCAACGCGACACTGATCATGGAGCGCGAATGACCATGGCCGCACGAGAGGAAGCGCTTGCGAGAATCGCCAACCCGGAGACGAAGGTGTTTTGGGAAGCCGCCGCGCGAGGCCGGCTGCTCCTGCCGAAATGCACGTCGTGCGGCCGCTTCCATTGGTATCCGCGCCGCGTCTGTCCGCATTGCTCGAGCACGACGATCGAAATGCATGCGGCGAAAGGGACTGGCGAGGTCTATTCCTATTCGATCATGCGGCGCGCCAAGGTTCCGTATGCGGTCGCTTATGTCCGGCTGAGCGAAGGCACGACGATGATGACGAACATCGTCGATTGCGACTTCGCCGACATTCAGGTGGGAATGCCGGTGAAGCTCGTCTTCAGGGACAGTCCTGAAGGATACCCGCTGCCGATGTTCACAAAGGCCTGAGCCGAGCATCCGGCAACAGGCGATGAGCCGAAGCGCAACCTATCGCGCCGTGCTTTGCCGGGAGCTCGGTCCGCCCGAGCGCCTCGAGATAGCAGCCTTGCCACGCGCGCACCTCGCACCGGGCACGGTGCGCGTAAGCGTGAGAGCCGCGGGTCTCAATTTCCCCGATTGGCTGATGGTTCAGGGTCTGTACCAGTATAGGCCCGACCTTCCCTTTGTGCCGGGCATGGAAGCGGCGGGCGTTATCGACGAGGTTGCACCGGACGTGACGTCGTTCTCTCCCGGCGACAAGGTGATGGTGCGCATGCGCGCCGGCGCCTTTGCCGAAGAGGCCGTCGTGCCGCCAAACCAAATCCTTCCACTGCCCTCCACCTTCAGCTTCGAGGAAGGCGCAACATTTCTTGCCGCGCATACGACCGCATATCACGCGTTGAAAACGCGGGCCGAGATTACGTCAGGTCAAACGCTGCTCGTACTCGGCGCCGCCGGCGGCGTCGGCCTGGCGGCGGTTGAGATCGGCACGCTTTTCCGCGCACGCGTGATTGCCGCGACTTCCTCGAGCGAGAAGCTCGCGCTCGTACAAAAGGCCGGCGCCAATCATCTCTTGAACTACACACAATTGCGCGTCGAGGACGAGGTGCGGCGGCTCACCGACGGACGCGGTGTCGAGATCGTCTTCGATCCGGTCGGCATCGCGCCGGAAAGTGCGCTGCGCTGTTTGAGATGGGGCGGCAAACTGCTCGTTGTCGGATTTGCCGGCGGGCATATTCCCTCCTACGCCGCCAATCGCATCCTGCTTCGCGGCTCCACGATTATCGGCGTTCGCGCCGGGGAGGCCGGACGGCAGGACCCGGAAATGCGGCGCCGTGAGCACCGCGAACTGTGCGCACTCGCCGAGCAGGGCCGCATCCGCCCGCAGGTCTCGGAAGTCTACCCGCTGGAGCAATGCGCCGGGGCGCTGCGGCGGCTCGCCGATCGGCAAGCGCTCGGGCGCATCGCGCTGCAGCTTCGCGCCAAGGGTTAACGTCGATTAAGCATGTGGTAATTCCCTAACCGCGGCTTAATGAAGACTGCGTATGGTCCTGCCCGGTCCTCGAGAGCCGGCCATGCAGATCGTCGCCATCCAGATTCTTCGCGCAATCGCGGCGATTTCCGTCAGCATCGGTCACGCGCAGGCTTTCATCGCCATGCCGATGGAGCGGCAGGGCCAAGCCTTCGGCTGGAGTTTTCTGCTTCCCTGGGGCGCCGGCGTCGATCTGTTTTTCGTGATTTCCGGTTTCATCATGGTCTATTCGTCGGAGCGGCTCTTCGCGGCGCCGGCGGGTGCGAAGATTTTCGCCTGGCGACGATTGTCGCGGATCGTGCCGCTCTACTGGTGCGCGATGGCGCTGTTGCTCGTCAAAATGGCGGTGCTGCACAAGCCGATGCCCGATGCGGCGAGCGTCGTCACATCGTTCTTTTTCATTCCCTGGGATACGCAGGGCACCGGCGTGCCGCGGCCGATCTACGACCTCGGCTGGACCCTGAACTACGAGATGTTCTTCTACACCGTTTTCGCGCTCAGCATCGCGCTGCGACGCGAGCTCGCCGTGGCGCTGATCTCGCTCTGCCTTTCCGCGCTGGTGCTTTTCGGTCTGGCCTTTCCGCTGCACAATCCGCAGCTCTTCTTCTGGACGCAACCGATCGTGCTGGAATTCGTCTTCGGCATGGGGCTCGCCTTGCTGGTGCGGCATGGGGTGACCCTGCCCTCGCCGGTGCGTTATGCGCTGATAGCGCTCGGAGCGGCGGCATTCTTCCACGATTTCCTCAATACCGTCGCGCAGCCGCGTCTCTGGCTCACTCCCAACGATTTCCTGCGCGTCGCCGGATGGGGCATTCCCGCCGCGATGATCGTTTCGGGATGCGTGTTGAAGACGGGCGAGCGCCTCGGGGACAATGTGTTCGTCCGCTCGGGCAAGGTTTTGGGCGACGCCTCTTATGCGCTTTATCTCTGCCATCCGATCGTGATGAGCGCGTTCGCGATGGTTTGGTTTGCGAGCGGCATCAGCGCCGGCGCCCCCGCTTATCTTGGAGTGGTGATCTCGATCGCCTTGGCGGTCGCGGCCTCGATATTCGTCTATCGCTGGTTCGAGCGTCCGCTGACGCGGTTTTTGCAGAGACGGATGCGCGATCGCGCGGAGAAGCGCTCCGCAGGCGATCTCAAGCCGGCCTCGCAACAAGCATAGGGCGGGCGCCGCTTTCGTCGGCGCGATCAGCTCGGCATCTGCCGCTTCGGCTCGACGATCTCGAATGTCGGCTGGAAGGTGTCGAGCAGACCGAAGAGCTCCATCAGCTTCATCGGATTGCCGGCGATTTTCACCTTGCCCGCCTGGATTTCCTGCATGAATGTCGTCTGGCGCGCGAAGATCGCGTTGAGCGTCGCACGCGAGAGCGTCAGCGAGGCGTCGGCATCGTCGCGGTTCTTGCCGGCCACGTAAGTCAGCGCAGAATTTTCGAGGTTCAGTACGTAACGCTGCCCGGTATCCTCGAAAACCCAGTTGATGAGTGCGCGCTTGCCCTCAGCCTTCGGCCCGTTCAGCCGTACACCTATAAAGTCGAACAGCATGTCGATCGTGAGCGCAGCCAACGTATCCGGGCTGACCGAGGCGGTCGCACCCGTCGCCGCAACACCGTTGCGCAATTCCTGCGCAGCGAAGAGATAGGCGTTGCGCCATGTCGCAGCTTCGGCGAGATAACCGAGCTGCTCGAAAGCCTCGGCATTGAGCGCGCGCGCCTCAGCATTGTCCGGCTCGGCGAACACGACCTTGTTCATCACCTCGGCGACCCAGCGGTAATTGCCGGCGCGGAAATCCTCGCGTGCTTTGGCAATGATCGCGGCTGAACCGCCCATATATTCGACCATCTTGCTGGCGCCTTCGCGCGGCGGCAGCACGTCGAGATGGGCGGGATTGCCATCGTACCAACCGAGATATTTCTGGTAGATCGCTTTGGCGTTGTGGCGCACGGTGCCGTAATAATCGCGGTTCTGCCATTCCTGCGCGAGGCTCTTCGGCAGCACCAGCGCTTCGGCGATTTCCGGCGCGGTAAGGCCGTGATTCATCAGCCGCAGCGTCTGGTCGTGCACGTATTTGTAGAGATCGCGCTGGCTCGTCATGTAGCTCCTGATGCGCTCTCTGCCCCAGACCGGCCAGTGATGCTGGCCGATCAGCACGTCGGAGCGCCCGGCGAACAGCTCCAGCGCTTCGTTGATGTATTTCGACCAAGCGAGCGGATCGCGCACCTCGGCGCCGCGGAACGGCAGGAGATTGTGGAAGAGATGCGTCGTGTTCTCCGCCATGTTGAGCGCACGTAGCGAGGGGAAATACATGTGCATTTCCGCCGGGGCCTCGCTATTCGGCGCCATCTGGAAGATGATCTCGACGCCGTCGATCGTGCGCGTCTCGCCCGTCTCGCGGATGAGATCGGTCGGCGCGATCAGCGTCACGGTCCCGCGCGAGATGGTCTTGCCGAGCGCCGCATCGACCTGCCCGCGCTCGCCGGTCTTCAACAGCGTGCCGAACTGATATTGCGCCCGCCGCACCATCGCGTTGCCGGCGATGACATTCTCCGAAACCGCGTGTTCCATGAACCCGTCCGGCGCGATGATCGCGACCTCGCCGGCGCTCACGGCCGCTTCGTCGACCACGCCCTTCACGCCGCCCCAATGATCGGTATGGGTGTGCGTATAGATCACCGCCTTCACCGGCCGGCGGCCGCGATGCTGGTAATACAAGTCGAGCGCGGCTTTCGCCGGCTCGGCCGACGTGAGCGTGTCGATGACAATGATGCCGCGGTCGCCCTCGACGATCGTCATGTTCGCGATGTCGAAACCGCGCACCTGATAAAGGCGCTCGGTGACTTCAAATAAGCCGTGCCGGCAATTCAGTTGCGCGATGCGCCAGAGACTTGGGTTCACTGTGTCCGGCGCTGCATCGGCCTGCAAGAATCCGTAAGGCTTTTGCGACCAGACCTTGCGCTCGCCGGCCATGATCGCCGCATCGGGGATCGTGCCGATGAAGCCGCGCTCCGCGTCTTCGAAGTCGCGGCGATCGGCGAAGGGAAGCGCGTCGAGTGCCGCCTTGTTGGCAGCACTAACCGAGCTTTCCGCCGGGCGCGGCGGCTGTGCAGTATCGGCCTGAATGTCCATCGTGAAATCCCTCAATGCACGCTGCGGATCATATCCGCCGCTTTCTCGCCGATCATGATGCAGGCAGCGTTGGTATTGCCGCCGATCAATGTCGGCATGATCGACGCATCGACGATGCGCAGGCCCTCGACCCCATGCACGCGCAGCTCTGGGTCGACCACCGCACCGGCATCGCTGCCCATCCGGCAGGTGCCGACGGGATGGTAGATCGTGTCGGAGCGGCTGCGCAGCTCGCTCCTGATCTCGTCGTCGCTGTCGAGATGCTCGGTGTAGAAGTCGCGCACGCTGTGCATTTTAAGCGCCGGCGCTTCCATGATGCGACGGGTGATCTTGAAGCCTTTGACCATGGCCTCGAGATCATCGGGATCGTCGTAGAATTTCGGATCGATCAGCGGCGGCGCGGCCGGGTCTTTGCTTTTCAGTTCGATCGAGCCGCGGCTTTTCGGCCGCAACAGGCAGACATGACAGGAAAAGCCGTGACCGAGCCGCTTCTTGCGCGAATGATCGTCGACCATTCCAACGACGAAGTGCAGCTGGATATCGGGCGCCGCAGCGTCAGGGTCGGTCTTCAGGAAGCCGCCGGCTTCGGCGAAATTCGAGGTCACCATGCCGCGACGCGACTTTCGATAGAGGCCGATCTCTTTCAGAAGCCGCCGCGCGCCGGCGAGCGAGGTGCCGAACAGATCGGCATGCTTCGACTGATAGACGAAGACGTAATCGATATGGTCCTGCAGGTTCTTGCCGACGCCGGGGAGGTTCCGCACGACGCCGATGCCGCGATCTGCGAGATGCGCCGCATCGCCAATTCCCGAGACCATTAGCAGCTGCGGCGTCTGCAACGCGCCGCAGCTTACGATGACCTCGCGCCCGGCAGTGACTCGCTCCAGTTTGTCGCCGCGCTGATATTCGGCGCCGGCGGCGCGGCCATTCTCGAACAGAATGCGGCGCGTGCGGGCGCCGGTCACGACATGCAGATTCGGCCGCGACGGATTGGGATGGATGTAAGCGCGGGCGGCGCTGCAGCGCTCGCCGTTCTTCTGCGTGACCTGGTAGGTGCCGACGCCCTCCTGCCTCTCGCCGTTGAAATCCTCGGTCGAGGGAAGCTGCAGCTGCGCCGCCGCTTCGAGAAAATGCGCGATGAACGGATTGCGTGAGCGCAGCCTTGCGACGTTCAGCGGCCCTTCAGTGCCGTGATATTGGTCGCGGAAATCTTCGTTGCATTCGGCTTTCTTGAAATAGGGCAGGACATCGGCATAGGACCAGCCGTGATTGCCGAGCCCGGCCCAGTGATCATAATCAGAGTGATGACCACGTATATAAACCATGGCGTTGATGGCGCTCGAGCCGCCGAGTGCGCGCCCGCGCGGCTGATACCCGCGTCGTCCATTCAATCCGGGCTGCGGCACCGTCTCGAAGCCCCAATTGTTGATCTTCGTCGGTAGCATGAGCGCCGTTGCCATCGGCGTGTTGACGACCCAATTGTCTCCGGCATTGCCGGCCTCCAGCAAACAGACATTGACGCGCGGATCTTCGCTCAAGCGGCTCGCCACAACGCAGCCGGAGGAGCCGCCGCCGACAACGACGTAATCGAATTGAGGCATCGTCCCTCCTCAACCCCGCGGGCGCGGCGCGACATCGCGCGTCTTCACCACGCAGGTTCCCCTAAGACGTGCTTTGCCCGGCTTGCCGTCGCGGCGGCAAACCGCGCCTCGGCATTGCGCCTGCAAGCCGGCGGGAATGCAAGCCGAAAGGCGAAGCGAGAAACAATCCCAGCTCGCAACCTGCCGGAGGTCGCCGCCGGGCCCGAGGGGCGGCCGCGCGATCAGGGCCGGCGCACAAGGCTCGCTCGTTCGGAACCAGCCGCCTCTGCTCACGTTAAGCGCGGGGTTTCGCACAACCTTCCACCACGAGGTCGCGCCATGTCACGCAAAGTGCTCATCGCCATCGGACTGATCGCCAGCGCAGCCTACGCTCCGCCAGGATGGGCCAAGGACCCTGCCGGCAAGACATTCATCACCAAAGCAATCCAAGGCAATCTGGCGGAAGTGCAGATGGGACAATTGGCGCAGGAGAAGAGCCAAAACGGCGACGTCAAGGCTTTCGGGCAACAGCTCGTTACCGATCACAACGACGCCAATACCAAAGCGACCACCGTTGCAAATGATCTCGGCGTCACCCCACCGCAGGAGCCGAGCAAGAAACAACAGGCCGATTACAACAAGCTGTCGAAGCTCTCGGGAGACGCATTCGACAAACAATTCGCCCGGCATATGGTCATGGATCACAAAAAGGACATCAGCGAGTACAAGGCCGATAGCAAGAAGAAGGATGCGACGGCGTCCTACGCATCGGATACGCTGCCGACATTGCAAAAGCATTTGGAGATGGCGCAGTCGCTGACGAAGAGTCTCGCCGGCAAATAGGCGGACCGAACTTTCTGTAGCAGCCCTATGGCTGAGGCAGTCGCGCCGGCGAACCCGCGGCCTCACGCCGTCGCGGACGGGATCTGGATCGTCGATTCCAGGCCCATCAAGGTCGCCGGCGGCATGCCGCTGCCGATCCGAATGACTGTCATCCGCATTTCGAACGGCGATCTCCTGTTACATTCGCCGACGCAATATTTGGATGACCTGAAGAGCGCGATCGAAGCACTCGGACCCATACGCCACCTGATTGCGCCGAGTGTCGGGCATTGGATGTTCCTGCGCGACTGGCAGCGCGCCTGCCCGGCGGCGAAGACCTGGGCGGTCCCGGGACTCAAGGACAGGGCGCAGGTTCGCAAAGCCGGCATCCGGATCGATGCCGAACTCGGCGACGACGCGCCCGCTCCTTGGTCGGGGGAGATCGATCAGGTTCTCGTCCGCGCTCCGGTGTTCAAGGAAGTCGATTTCTTCCACAGAGCCAGCCGTACGCTTCTCCTCACCGATCTCATTCTCAATGTCGAGCCGGAGGATTTGCCGCCATTTTTCCGGCTGATGGCGCGGGCGCTCGGAATCCTGGCGCCGGATGGAAAAGCGCCGGCTTACGTGCGTGCGTTGTTGAAGCTGAACCGCGGCGAAACGGCCCGAGCTGCGGCGCGGCTCGTCGCGTTCGATCCCGAGCGCGTCATCTTCGCGCATGGAAGCTGGTTCGAGCGCGACGGCGCTCAGCGCTTGCGGCGCTCGCTCTCCTGGCTGCTGAAGGCATGACGGGCGCAGCGCTCCCGGCGTGCTAGAGCGGATGCATGAACAGACGCCGCGCGCACCTGCTTTCATTCCTCGCGAGCGTCTGTACGCTCTGCGCGACCGCAGCGTCGGCGCAGGTGGTTGCGACACGCGCCGGCGAGCTTCGTGGCGTCACTTCATCGGGGATCACATCCTTTAAAGGTATTCCCTATGCGGCGCCGCCGGTCGGACCGTTGCGCTGGAAGCCGCCGCAACCTCCCCTGCCATGGCAGGGCGTGCGTGCCGCCGATAAGGCGGGGCCGGCCTGCATGCAGTCGAAAGACGGTCTCGACCCGCGCGTCCCGACAAGCGAGGACTGCCTCTATTTGAACATCTGGCGTCCCGCCGCAACTCAGCCGAGCTCCAAGCTGCCGGTGATGGTGTTTATTCACGGTGGCGGGTTGGTCGGCGGCACTGCGTCCGGCTCGGGGACGGACGGCACGAGCTTGGCGCGCAACGGCGTGATCGTCGTCACCTTGAACTACCGGCTCGGACGCTTCGGCTGGTTCGCCTATCCCGAGCTGACGGCGGAAAGCGCGGAGACAGGCACCGGCAATTTCGGCCTGATGGACGAGATCGCGGCGCTGCGCTGGGTGCACGACAATATCGCCGCGTTCGGCGGCGATCCCGCACGCGTGACGATTTTCGGCGAATCCGCGGGCGGGATTTCGGTCAATGCGCTGATGTGTGTGGCGGCAGCGCGCGGCCTGTTTAGTGCGGCCATTACCGAATCTGGATTCGGACGCAACAACGCGGCCCCGTTGCAAACCGCCGAAAAAATGGGCTCTGCCTTCGCGAAAGCTGCCGGCGCCGGCGATCTCGCCGCGTTGCGCAATCTTCCCGCCGAGATCGTCCTCAATACCGCCGATGACGATCCCAAGGCCGAGCCGCCTGGATTGATCCTCGACGGCAGGCTGATGCAGGCCAACATCGAACAAGTCTTTGCCAAAGGCGCAGAAGCGAAAGTGCCGTGGATCGTCGGCTCGAACAATTACGAGGCGAGCCTTTATCCCGATCGCATCGCTCATCCCGATGCGACGCTCAGCGCGCTCTCTGAGAATATCCGTAATCGCGCGCTCGCCATCTACGACCCGTTTAAAACCGGCAACAAGGGCGCCGTCGTCGCATGGCTCTTGACCGACAAGAACTTCACCGAGCCGGCGCGCTGGCTTGCCCATTTGCATGCGCGCTCCGGTCAGCCGGTCTATCGCTATTTCTTCAGCTACGTCCCGGAGAAAGCGCGTGGCCGGGTGCCCGGCGCCGCGCATGGGGATGAACTCAGATACGTGTTCGGCCAGTTCGGCGCCGACGCAAAACTCAAGGTCAAGTTCACCGACCTCGACAAGCGGATGGGCGCGTTGGTCGAGCGGTACTGGACGAATTTCGCCCGCGCGCATGACCCCAACGGATGGGGCGTGCCGCCCTGGCCTAGAGACAGGCGCGACGATGTGCTTGTCTTGGATTGGCCGGGTGCTCAGGCCAAGCGCGGGTTTCGCAAGCGCGACCTCGATTTCGTGCGCGACCACGTGCCAAAACTATAGCGCTCGAAGTCGATGAAGATGAACGATGAAAGAATGGAGAAGCGTTGATGTCGGATCATGTCTACAAGGTGACTGAAATCGTCGGCTCGTCCGAGAAGTCGATCGAGGATGCCATCGAGACCGCGATCTCGCGCGCCTCCGAGACGCTGAGGAATTTGCGCTGGTTCGAGGTTATGCAGATTCGCGGTCACATCGGCGACGACGGCGTGCATCATTATCAGGTCACGTTAAAGGTGGGGTTTACGTTGCAGGGCAAATGAGCGACAGTAGCCCTCGCGCGCGTGTTGCGAAAAGCCGGCTCAAGTCGCACGCTTAGAGCGGCGGCGACGCGCTCCTTGTGTCAGCAAGGGCGAGCGTTGAGGCTCATCGAAGCCTCTTGACATGCCTAGGAATATATGCCATAAACCTCCCGTTTCCGCCCATCTAAGGGCAGGTCCGGTAAATCGGTGCCGGATTTGCGGGCGGGAAGCGGCGCTCGCGACGTGCGGTTTCCGAGACGCGCGTCTCGGGAGGCCCTTGCAAACGGGTGTCTTTGCCGAGGCCCGTAAGCGGTGAAACCTGCTTACGCGGACGAGGTGAAGCGCCGAGTTGCCCGCCCGTCCGGCAATACGACCGGTCCGCCCCTAGAGGGCTTGAGCGGGGT
>JAFASC010000153.1 GCA_019244955.1 Methylobacteriaceae bacterium
CTCTGACGGTCCCGTTTTCGGCTCACGCCTTTATCTCTGTGCCCGGAGGAAGCGCCATTTCGTCAGGGATGGAGCGATTGTCGCTGAACGGGGTTTCGTTGGCCCGGCGATGTTCGCAAGGTAACCGACGATCACCTGCAAGCGCTGCGACCGGCGCAATGGGTGCCGCGTCATTGGTCTCACGCCTTTCCCGACGCGCCGTTGGCATCAACTCGCACGACATGCGCGAGATCATGGGGGCAGGCCTGTCGGGTGTCGGCATGGAGATAGGAGCGTTCGACAGTCCCTTTCCAGTCCCGTTGGACTGTTCTGTTCTGTACGGCGATACATTCGATTATAGATCGGTGACCGCGCCGATCTCGCCGGAATCGCGTCTGGCATTGGTGATCCCGAACATCAAGGCGAGGTTTGAGGACTTAGAGGCCATCTCGAATGACTCGCTTGACTTCTTCGTTGCAAGCCACGTCATCGAGCACACGCGCAATCCCATCGGCGCAATCCTCGGCGCCCTGGCCAAGCTGCGTCAGGGCGGCTCGCTGCTTCTAGTCGTTCCCGACAAAGAAAGAACGTTCGACAAAGAACGCGAGCTTACAACGCTGGATCACCTGATCGCCGACCACGAGCAGCCGTCTTTCGAACGCGATGAGCAACACTACCGCGAGTATTACAAACTCGCGGAGCCGGTGCCCGAAGCCGTGTATGAACAGACTTGGCGCATGTGGGCCGCGCAGAACTACCCGATCCACTACCACACGTGGACGCTGCGGACCTTCCTCGAAATGGTTGATGAGGTGCGCCGTCGCGCCGGAATTGCGCTAGAGGTGTCGTCACATTCGACATTGGTAGAGACGGGCGGCTTTGAGTTCTATGTGAGGATGACCAAAGCCGCGTAGGCGTCACTGGCGGGGCTCTAGCGAGCTTCCTAAAGGGCTTTAGATCGAAGGAGCCTGCCAATCGGCAGACGATTGAAGCGGCTGAGATATTCCCGCACCCTTGAAAGGTGCGGGATCGGCCGTCCGCAAACTGTTGAATTTGCTTACGGTGATTTTGGTAATGGTGCGGTCGAGAGGACTCGCACTTTCCGACCATCTGCGCGGTGGCTAGCGTTCGTGAGGGAAGACCTTCGCCTTGGTAAAGGGGCGGTCAAGCTAGGGTGAACGCCTCTAGAACGCTCCGCCCGGATTTTTTCGCCCGAGTAAGCGGCGCGAGTTGCTGAGACGTTCTGAGAAGATGTGGAAAGTCGGAGCTTCAAAAGGCCGCTGACCAATTGCCTGTTAAAAGCCCAAAGTTCTCGATCTTCCAGTAGCTTAGGTTGATGACTTACGTGGTGGGCGCGACAGGGATTGAACCTGTGACCCCTCCCGTGTGAAGGGAGTGCTCTCCCGCTGAGCTACGCGCCCGGAAGACTCCGTGTAGGTCGTCGGCCGCCGCGCCGTCAAGGCGCTCACACGCCGACCACGGCGAGCGATTCCACCGCATCCCACAGCTCGTCGAAATGCGAGATGACGCGGTCGGGCGCAAACTCCGAGACGTGCCGGTCGGTGTAGCCGAAATCGACCGCGATTACCGGCACGCGCGCCGCCTGCGCCGTGAAGATGTCGGTCTTCGAATCTCCAACCATTATGGCGCGCTCTACATCGCCGCCGGCGCGCTCGATCGTCGAAAGGAGCGCGCGCGGATCGGGCTTGCAGAACGCAAACGTGTTCTGGCCACAGATTGCTCGGAACCGGCCTGCCAGACCGAGTTCGCTCAGCAGGTGAATCGAAGGATGCTCAAACTTATTCGTGCAGATCGCGAAGCTCCAGCCCGCCGCCTCGAACTTGTCGAGCGCCGCCTCCACGCCGGGGAAGGCCCGGCTCTCGTCCGCGATGTGGGCCTCGTAGCGGGCGAGGAACGCGAGGAACATCTCTTCGACGCGGGCTGGCGACACGCTGCGACCTGCAGCGGACAAGCCGCGCTCGATCAGGGCACGCGCGCCCGCACCGAGCATCGGCCGCGCCGTCGCGAGCGGCAGTGGCCGGATCTGCTCATCGGCAAGGACGTGGTTCAGCGTGCCGATAAGATCGCCCGCAGTGTCGATGAGCGTGCCGTCGAGATCGAACACGAGGAGGGGCGGGGAATTCATTGTGTGGGACTATTCGCCTCGGGTGGGGCAGGCAAGCGGCAGCGTGTAAACTGATCGCCGTTGATTCGTGGAGCTTCGCGTGATGTTTTCGCCCGCCGCTTTGCTTCGCTGCCTCGCTCTGGTGAGTCTGACGGCGATCCCAACGGGTCTCCTGGCTGCGAATTATGAGTTCCTCGCCGCGCCGGAGACCGATCTCAACCGCGTCTACCGGCTTGATCGCGCAAGCGGCGAAATCGGCGCTTGCCAATATGGCTTGAAGGAGAATTCGGTCGGCGTGACGCTGTGCTATCCCCCGGGCGAGGGTGCCACGGCCCAGCAGCCGAGCGAGTATGGGCTCATCGCGTCGCGGCACGAGCGCGAAGGGGGCGTTTTTCGGGTCGACCTTCGCACCGGCACGATGTCGATCTGTTACGTGCTCAACGATTCGGTAGTGTGCACGCCGCAAGCCAAGTGATCATGGCAGGCCTACGGCATGATCATGGCAGGTCATACGGCACGATCATGGCGAGTGATCATGGCTAGTGATCATGCCGCCTCGGACCTGCTGCATTCCGGTCGCACCTGCTTCTGTAGGAATCGCAAGACCTGTTCAGGCCGCCACGGCTTGGTGACGTAATGGGCTTTCAGCGGCAATCCGGTCGGAGGGCGTGCCGTCGCGCCGGAGGTGACCAGCAGCGAAATCCACGGCCAAGTGGCGTTGATTGTGGCGGCAAGGTCGAGGCCCTCGGTGGCGCTTTCGAGCCACATGTCGGTGAAGACGGCGGCCGTTTCCTGCGCATGGTCACGCAGAAAGGCGAGCGCATCCGTAGCCGAGCCAAAGCCGTACGCGTCGAGCCCGGCGCGTCGCAATAGGTCGAGGGCATCCTCGCGGACCAGCAATTCGTCTTCGACAACCAGTACAAGTGTCCGGGGCATCGCCATGTTTTCCTTGTCGAAGTGAGCAATTCCGGGCCGCTCCGTCAGTTCCAGCGCGGCCGTAGGCATGGTTTGCGCGCCGTGTGCGAAGCCTGTAAGCGCAGCAATGCTGCAGGCCCCCAATGACCGTGCTCGACCTCACCTCTGCAAAACGCCGCGCCGCCGCGCGCGCGCTGGATTTCGTCAGGCCCGGGATGCGCCTGGGCCTGGGAACAGGCTCAACGGCTACCGAGTTCGTGCGCCTGCTCGGTGCGCGCGTTGCCGAGGGCCTAAAGGTTCTCTGCGTACCCACCTCGAAAGGGACCCTCGCCCTTGCTCAGTCGCTAGCCATTCCATTGGCCACGCTGGATCAGGTTCCCGAATTGGATCTTGTGATCGACGGCGCTGATGAGTTCGACCCGCAGCTTCGCCTAATCAAAGGGGGCGGGGGGGCGCTGCTGCGCGAGAAGATTGTGGCCGCGACCTCGGCCAGGATGATCGTGGTGGTCGATGCCAGTAAAGAGGTCGCCCGGCTCGGCCGCTTTCCGCTGCCGGTGGAGGTCGACACCTTCGGCCTCGAAGCCACCCGCCGGCACGTGATCAACCTCGCCAGGGTCATGCGGCTGCCGCCCAATGTGGAGCTTCGCCGCGGTGCCGAAGGCCATGCTTTCGTCACCGATGGCGGCCACTACATCCTCGATTGCGCCTTCGGATCGATCGGAGATCCCGAGGCGCTCGCCCGTTCCCTCGCAACGATCCCGGGCGTCATCGAGCACGGGCTCTTCATCGGCCTCGCCTCGACCATCATCGTTGCCGCTGCGACGGAGATCCGGCTTCTCGGCGAAGCCTCCCAATAAGAATCCCAAGGAGATCAATCCCGTGCCTCAGCTCTTCTATCGCACCGCCGGAGCCGTTCTGTTGACCCTGGCGCTCGCGGTCTCGCCGGCTATTGCCCAGCAGCCCGCCAAACCCGCGGCGCCGGCGCCCACGGCAACCACTGCCCAACCGAGTCCGCAGCAGATTTCGCTGGCGCGCGACGTCGTGCTCTATTCCGGCATCGCGCGGTCATTTGAAACCGTGGTACCGCAATATTTCGATCAGATCAGTGCCAATCTGACGCGCACGCGGCCGGAGCTCGTCCAGGATTTGAAGGTCGTCATGGCGGGGTTGAAGCCTGAATTCGACAAGCGCGTCGACGAGATGATCGACAATGCCGCGCGGATTTATGCAGCTCGACTTACAGAACAACAGCTCAAAGACGCTGCCACGTTTTTCAAAAGTCCGTCGGGCGTGGCCTACACCCAGGTGCAGCCTGCTTTGATGAACGATCTCTTCCCGGCGATGCAGGCCTGGCAGAAGCAGCTCTCGGAAGACATGGTCACGCGCATCCGGGCCGAGATGAAGAAAAAGGGCCACGAAATCTAAATCCGTCGTAGGGTAGGGGTGCGATATGGCGGATGCGGAGGTCGATCTTTTTGTGATCGGCGCCGGCTCGGGCGGCACGCGCGCTGCTCGTATTGCCGCGGGTTACGGCGCTAAGGTTATGGTCGCGGAAGAGTTCCGTGTCGGCGGCACATGCGTGATCCGCGGCTGCATCCCGAAGAAGCTTTTCGTCTATGCGAGCCGCTTTCGCGACGAGTTCGAGGACGCCGAGGGGTTCGGCTGGAAAATCGGCAAGACGTCTTTCGATTGGCCGACTTTGGTTGCCGGCAAGGAGAAGGAGATCACCCGGCTTTCCGGTCTTTACGGAACGTTTATGACGCGGGCGGGCGCTGAAATCGTTCAGAGCCGCGCCGTCATTGAAGACACGCAGACGGTGCGGCTTCTCAACGACGGTCGGCGTATTCGCGCGAAATATATACTCATCGCGACCGGTGGCCACCCGGTGTTCGAGCCGCAAATTCCTGGACTCGAACACACGATCACCTCGAACGAAATCTTCGACCTGCCGGTCTTCCCGAAGCGTCTCGTGATCGTCGGGGGTGGGTATATCGCGGTCGAGTTCGCCAGTATTTTCGCTCGCCTCGGGGCAATAGTGACGCAAGTCTTCCGCGCCGACAATGTACTGCGCGGTTTCGACGACGATCTGCGCAGCAATCTTGCGGTTGCTTTACGGGACGCGGAGATCGACCTGCGCGCCGGGATTCTGCCGCAACGGATCGAAAAGACAAACAAAGGTCTCCACGTGCATCTGAGCGACGGTTCGTGCGTCGAAGCCGACCAGGTTCTCGTCGCCACCGGCCGTCGGCCGAATACGAACGACCTCGGATTGGAGAAGGCTGGCGTCGGGATCAACGAGAAGGGCGCGATTGTCGTCGACAGCCATTCCAAGACCAGCGTGGACAGCATCTATGCGGTCGGCGACGTCACCGATCGCATCAATCTCACTCCGGTCGCTGTGCGCGAAGGCCATGCGTTCGCTGACACGATCTTTGGCGAGCGTCCCACGACAGTCAGTCACATCAATGTGCCGTCCGCCGTCTTCACCACGCCCGAGATCGGAACGGTCGGCCTGTCCGAACAGGAAGCCCGCAAGATATTCGATTGCGTCGACATCTATCTCGCACATTTTCGGCCTCTCAAAGCGAACATGTCGGGCCGCGAAGAGAAGGTGTTGATGAAGGTCGTGGTCGACGGTGCCACCGATCAGGTGCTCGGCGTCCACATCCTGGGGCACGATGCCGGTGAAATGGCGCAGCTCGTCGCTATTCCCGTGGGTATGGGCTGCAAGAAAACCGACTTCGACGCGACGATGGCGTTGCATCCGACCGCGGCGGAGGAGCTTGTCACGATGCGCACCCGCGCTGCTCGCTATGAGCGCAGTCCAGCGGAGCGCGCGTAAGGGTACAGAGATTACGCCGCGCTTGCGGGCAGCGGCTCCGGCTCGACGCCGCTCTCGTCCGCAGTGACATGCACACGGGCTTTGCGTCGAGCGATAAGATCAATCACGCGATAGGCCGCGAGCCGTACGTCATCCGTGCGCGCTTCCGTTGCCCGCGACAGAAGCCATGCGAGGCAGAGCGTCAGCCCCAATAGGCCGAAGGTGACGAGCCAGTGAAGCGCGGTCGCCGATTGCGCGTGCCAGCCGGCACCGAAGGCGTAATCGGCGGTCGCGACCGCGAAAACGATAATTGGGAGATGGCAGGCATAGAGAGAGAAGGAGAAATCGGACAGCGGCTTGTGCATACGCCAGTTGCAGACGACCCATTCCTTGGATTGGGAGAAGCGCAGCGACAGGAGCAGATTGCAGAAGCTCAGGGCGACGGCGGCGTCGGCGAGCGCCGCCCATCTCGGGTCAGACGGGATTTTGCCGTGCGAGATCAGGCGCACGGCAGCCGTCACCGCAAGGAAGATGGCGAGCGCCAGCTCTTTGGACCGAATAAGCGGCCGCGGCATCGAGCGTACGAGCGCGCCGGCGATCCAGATGAGCCCGCCGACAAAGAAGAATAGGCCCGAGAGGGAGAAGCTGACAGCAACCGCCGCACCGCAGATGAAGCCGAGAACTCGAAGCATAGGCGCTGTTCGCGTCAGCGGCAGAAGCAAGAGCGCCCAAGCGATGTAATACCAGAACTCACAGCCGAGCGACCAAAGCGGGCCGTTGCTCCCGAGCGACGGAAAGAAGATGCCCTGCAGATTGAGCAGGTTCGGCCAGAGCAGGCCAAGATCGAAGCTGCCGGCGAACATCGGGGAATCGTAGAGACCGAAACCCGCCAGGAAATGCCTCCCGATCGAGTCGAGACACCAGCCGAGCAGAATTACGGGAACCAAGACGAGATAAATGCGGACGATCCGGTCGGCGAAATATTTAGCCAGAAACGGTTCCGTGCCGCGTGATTTGGCGATGACATTGCCGCCGACGAGGAAACCGCTGATGACGAAGAAGACGATGACCGCCTGGTGCGGGAAGCCGGTCAGGAACCACCAGACATACGCGCCAAAGCCGTGCGGCCCCGTCATGATATCGGGCTGGCTGATGAACAGGCTGCCGGCATGGGCGATCAGCACGGCGCAAGCCGCGACCCATCTGGCGACCACGATAAACCGGGAGACTTGAACTGAATGCATCATCACACGTATCGAAGCTTGGCTTTATACGTGCGAATGCTGGCGAATCTCTGCCCGATTGACGGCAAGCTGCGGATATCAGGCGGAATTCGCGAGCGTGTTGCCGGACTGCAACCTCGCCATTGCCGTGAGGCTCGTGTATAGCGACCGCCGATCCGTGAGCGGAAGGGCAGGGCCGCTGGCGAGAGGAGGGAGAGATGGAGCGCTGGTCGCCGGATAGCTGGAGGAAGAAGCCAGTCGCGCAAATGCCGGATTATGCCGATCGGGCCGCCTTGTCAGGGGTCGAGCGCACGCTCGGCGGCTTCCCGCCGCTGGTTTTTGCAGGTGAGGCCCGCAAGCTGAAGCAGGCGCTCGCCCGCGTCTCAGCAGGGGAGGCTTTCCTGCTCCAGGGGGGCGATTGTGCCGAAAGTTTCGCCGAGCATTCCGCCGACAATATCCGCGATTTCTTCCGGGTGTTCCTGCAGATGGCGGTGGTGATGACCTTCGCCGCGGCCTCGCCGGTGGTGAAGGTCGGGCGTGTTGCCGGCCAGTTCGCCAAACCACGTTCGGCGCCGATGGAGGAGATCGGCGGTACCGAACTCCCGAGCTATCGCGGCGATATCGTCAACGACATCGAGTTCACCGCCGCAGCCCGCGCCCCCGATCCGCGGCGGCAGCTTGAGGCATACCGGCAATCGGCGGCAACCCTCAATCTTATCCGTGCCTTCGCCACCGGCGGCTACGCCAATCTCGAAAACGCGCATCGCTGGATGCTCGGCTTCGTCAAGGACAGCCCGCAATCCAGCGCCTACAGGGAACTCGCCGACCGCATCACGGAGACGCTCGGCTTCATGCGCGCCATTGGCCTCGATCCTGAAGCACATCCGGAGCTACGGCAGACCGACTTCTACACCTCGCATGAGGCGCTGCTCCTTGGTTACGAGGAGGCGATGACGCGCGTTGATTCTACGACGGGCGACCATTACGCGACCTCGGGCCACCTGATCTGGATCGGCGACCGCACGCGCCAGCCCGATCACGCGCATGTCGAGTATACACGCGGCATCAAGAACCCGATCGGTCTGAAATGCGGAACGTCGCTCGCGCCCGACGGACTTCTGAAGCTGATCGACATACTCAATCCGGAGAACGAGCCCGGACGGCTGACGCTCATCTGCCGGTTCGGCTCGGACAAGGCTGCCGATTATTTGCCGGGACTGATCCGAGGCGTGCGGCGCGAGGGCCGCAATGTCGTGTGGTCCTGCGATCCCATGCACGGCAACACGGTCAAAGCCGGCGCGTATAAGACGCGGCCCTTCGAACGCATCATGAGCGAGATCCGCACCTTCTTCGCCGTGCATCAGGGCGAGGGGACTTATGCCGGCGGCATTCACCTGGAAATGACGGGCAAGAACGTCACGGAATGCACCGGCGGCGCGCGCGCCATTTCCGAGGGCGAGCTCAAGGACCGCTACCACACCTATTGCGATCCCAGGCTCAATGCGGAGCAAGCGATCGAGGTGGCATTTCTCGTCGCCGAGCTGTTGAAGGCCGAGCGCCTCGCGCGCGGCACGCCGGAGGTTCACGCAGCCGAGTAGGGCGCTTCACCAGGGGTGGGGAGTGCCGCGTTTCGCCTTGTGCGGCCGCGGGGATTTCGCAGGACGGAACAAACCCTCGATGAGTGTGCGCAAGCGCGTGCGCTCCCGGGCATATGGGCCGAGGCCATGCAGCACGTCGTATTCGGTCGCGCTGCCGCTGCGGCGCGCATGATCACGCCGTGTCCGCGCGTCGTCTTCCAACATTCGCATCGGGAAAATCCAATTGTTCCTCTTTGGCGTCCGCCTTTCCGAACCAAACTGCAAGCGGCTGCGCGCGTCCGCGAATTGCGACGTGTCGAGCCCCGGTGAAGCAACGCAGCCTTTCGGCGTTAGCAAATCCCGCCGCCGCAACAGCATCATCGCTGAACACGATCTCCGCCCCGCTCTGCTTTGCGACGTCGAGCAGCCGGCTTGCGACATTGACGACGTCGCCCGTTGCGGTGATGTGCTGATGCGTCTCGGCACCGAGGCGCGAGAGCACGACCCCGCCATAATGCACGCCGATGCGTATGCCGAGCGCGTGATTGTCGGAAAGAGCGAGGCCGGAAATCCACTGTTTCAGTGCGCGCCCGAGGCTCAACGCCGCGTCGATCGCGCGTGCGGCATCGTCGTCGCACGGCGCCGGCAAGCCAAAGACTAACATTGCGCCATCGCCCATGAAGCTTTCGACATAGCCGCTGTAGCGCAACGCTTCGTCCTCGATGATCGAGTGAAATTCCTTCAGAAAATCGCGCGTACGCTGCGCGCCAAGGTGCTCGCTCAGCGCGGTGAAGCCGGAGAGATCGACAAACAGGATGCCGCCATTCTGCTGCACCGGCTCGAATAGGAAGCGCGGGTTGGCGGCAATGGTGCTAGCGATGGCGGGCGACTGGAAGCGCCGGAACGCTTCCCGCTGTAGGCGCACGCGCTGTTTGCTCCTTTGCTCAAGCCACAGCCGCACTGATCCAAAGAGGAGGCCCGTCGGTAGCGTGGCGGCAAGCGGCAGCGCCATTGCCAGCCAATAATCCTTGGTGAACGCGAATAGAACGATCGCGAGCCAGACGACGAGCGGCGCAAACGCGAACGCGATGCCGATGCTGATTCGTCGCAAGCATAATGCGAGGACGGTCAGGATCGGCAGGATCATGCTTGCCGCAAAATCAATGCGGCGCGTTGCGACGTCGCGGATGAGTCCGCCGCCGGTGACGAGGTGCGCCACTGCTGTCCCCTCTACTTCCACGCCGGGAAAGAGCGGATCGAAGGCGGTGGCGAACGTGTCGGCCGTGCCGATCGCGGTCGCGCCGACAAGAACGATCCGGCCGGCAATCGCATCGGCGCTGCCCCCCTCGAGGATCGTCTGCGCGCTGATCGTCGGGAACATGCCGCGCGGACCGTAGAAGCGCAGTGGCAGATGATATCCAATATCGAGGGCGCTTTTTGCGCCGCCAATCCGAATATCGTTCTGTTCAATTTCCGGATCGCTTCCAGCTGCGAGCGCGCTGACGCGCAGTGCAAAGCACGGCAAAAGGTCCGCGCCGAAGCGGATCAGCAAGGGCACATAGCGCGGCGTGCCGCCGTGATCGGCCGAGATGTTGACGACGCCTATCTCGCCGGCGTCGGCCATCGGGGACACCGGCGTGACGATCCGCTCCGCAATCGGCAGCGCAACGGAGAGTTCCTTTGCGAGCGATGTGTCCGAGAAAGCCTCACCGCGTGAAAAGAGCGCGACCGCACCAATCACCGCGCGCGCACGGCGGATGGCATCGGCAAGTCGCGCATCGGCTTCAGCTGCGCCTCGATCCAGGAAAAGCATATCGAGCGCAATCGCCTTGGCGCCGCTGTCCGTCAGACGATTGACCAGTTGCGCCAGCAAATCACGGGGGATCGGATAGGCGCCCGCCCGCCGCACCGTTTCATCATCGATCGCGACAATGACGATGCCGTCGGGCGGCGCACGCTCGCCAGCGATCAACAGGCGCCAATCCGCGGTCGACGCTTCGATTCGGTCAAGAATTGAGGCGCGGCCTTGAAGATGCCAGTTCCCTAGAAACCCGCCCCATGCGCCGGCGAGGATCACGGCGCCGAAGGCCACGGCTGCCCGCCATGAGCGCAGGCGGGCGGGCATCAGCGGCCGAAACGCGCCATCAGCTTTTGGACGCGTTCGGCGGCCCACCTATGGGCGTCGAGCGGCTTGTCGGGAATGACATCGGAGCCTTCGCCCGCCGTTAGCGTGGCGCGCTCACGCGTCGAGCGATTCTCGACGCCGACGCGCCCGCGCGACACAAAAACGTCGGTCTCCGCCTTCTCCTCCTTCACCTCCACGACGTAGAGCGTGCCGCGGACCGAGGCGATCGCATGCGGGGTCAGAACCTGGAAGCCGCCGCGGCGGCCGGGTGTCACGTCTACGAGCACGGCACGGCTGGTGACTTCCAGCTTGTTCTGGTCGACGAGGCGGTATTGCGCGCCCTTTTCGGCCTCGATCTTGAGCCCGCTGCCGCAGCGCAGCACCTCGCGCGGCGGATCGGTCAGGGCGGTGACTTGGCATCCGGCGATGGATTGTGCCTGCGCCGGGGCGGCAAGGAGCAGCGGCAAGGCGGCCAGGACTACGATCGAGCCGGCAGCAAAGATGTGCTTGAGCATGTTCGGCCCCTTCTTGCCCAGGACTACGAACCGGGACAGAAAATTCCTCCGAAAACCACAGCGGCTTGTCGGCTCCCGAGAAGTACCGCCCGAGCGCACCTTAGCACAGGCGACGAGCGGCGTGTGTGGCGGCGCTCACTCGCGCGAACCTCCTGCCGCTGCCGGTCGCAGGCGAGGCCGGCTGCACTATTGGCGGGAGCCCGGAGCGGAGCCGCAGCCGCGACGTCTGCGTCACCTGCAGGGCCGACCCGCCGTTTAGATGCGGCGGAATATCCCTGCTGGAAGCGCGTCGAAGCTCTATCTCAAGAAGCCGCAGCTCTCGGAGGATTGGCAATGGCTCATGACGCGTCCGCACGGCATCCCACCCGGCGCATTCTTCTGCAAATCGGCTCGCTGGGTGTCGGCGCCCTGCTATTGCCGGTTTCCGGCGAGGCCCAGACGAATGCCACCGCGAAGAAGATCGGCATTATCGGCTCGGGCAAGATCGGCAGCACGGTCGGCACGTTGTGGGTCAAGGCCGGCCACGAGGTCTTCTTCTCGTCGCGCCATCCGGAAGAGCTGAAGGAGCTCGTTGCCGGGCTCGGGCCCTCGGCGCGCGCCGGCACGGTCGACGAGGCAATCGCATTTGGGGACGCTATCCTGCTTGCGGTGCCCTACAAAGCCTATCCGCAGGTCGGAAAGGATTATGCCAAGGCGCTTGCCGGGAAGGTCGTGCTCGACGCCGGCAATGCGACAGTGGCGCGCGATGGGCAGGAACTTGTCGACGAGACGAAGCAGAACGGCATCGGCAAAACGACTGCGAAATATTTCCCGGGAGCGCGCATCGTGCGTGCCTTTAACACGCTCGGCTCTACCGTGCTGGCGCGCAATGCGCACAAGGAAGGTGGTCGACAGGCAATTCCGATCGCCGGCGATGACAAGGACGCGCTCGCGGTCGCGTCGAATCTTGTCAGGGACGCTGGCTTCGAGCCCGTGGTGGTCGGCGGTCTTGATCGGGCGAACGAGTTCGCCATGGGAGCGCGCGGTTACGGTCAGCAGGTCACCGCAGCAGAACTTAAGAAGACGCTTGGGCTGACCGAGTGAGTCGCAGTTTGACCGAGATCTCCAAGTCGCATGAGGAGTACGACCCGGCGAATGCCGGGTTCATCGAGCGGGTGTTTCAGGTGCGGCGGCGTGAATTGCCGGTCGTCGGCTGGTCCTGGCTCTACATCTTCTCGATTCTATCCTCCTATTACGTGATGCGCCCGATTCGCGAGCAGATGGGCGTGTCCGGCGGCATCGAGAATCTGCCGTGGTTGTTCACCGCGACACTGCTTGCGATGATTCTCCTCAATGTTCCCTTCGGCTATCTCGTGAAGCGGTTGCCGCGGGTCCGGTTTATCCCGATCACCTATCGTTTCTTCACCGCGAATATCCTCCTGTTCGCACTGGCTCTGCATCTGGTGAACAAGGAGCAGGCCGTGTGGATAGGGCGGTTCTTTTTCGTTTGGCTTTCAGTCTTTAACTTATTCGTAGTTTCGATCTTCTGGCAGACCATCGTCGACGTTTTTTCATCCGAACAGGGCAAGCGCCTGTTCGGCTTCATCGCGGCCGGCGCGACGATCGGCGCGATTCTCGGCTCGGCGGCGACCGCGCTCCTTGCACGCACGGTTCCCACCTGGGGGCTGCTTCTCGGCGCGGCCCTGCTTCTCGAGGTGGCGGTATTCAGCGCGCGGCGTCTCTCGCGTGTCTCCGATCAGCTTGCTCATAAGCCCCTGTCGCAATCCGGCGAGCAGCCGATCGGCGGCTCGACATTTGCCGGTCTGATGCACGTGGTGAGATCGCCTTATCTGTTGAACGTCAGCCTGTTCTTTTTGCTGTTCTCCATCACATCCACATTTCTCTATTTCGAGCAGGTCAGCGTTGCAGCCAAGGCTTTTCCGGATCGTGGCGCGCAAACCTCGTTTTTTGCGACCGTGGACCTGGCCGTCAATGTGCTGACGCTTCTGATCCAGCTATTCCTCACCGGGCGTGTCGTGCGTCTCGTTGGTGTTGGGCTTGCGCTTGCGTCCTTGCCGCTCCTGAGCATCGTCGGCTTCGGGGTTCTTGTTTATGCGCCGACAGTCGTGCCCGTCGTCGCCTTTCAGGTTCTGCGGCGGGCCGGCAATTTCGGCATCGCCCGGCCGACGCGCGAAGTTCTCTTCACCGTGTTACCACGCGAAGACAGGTATAAATCGAAGAGCGTCATCGATACGGTTGTGTACCGCCTCGGCGATCAGGCTGGGGCTTGGTCATACGCACTCGTCGGATTTCTGCATTGGGGCGCGAGCGCGCTGCCGATCCTGGCTATCCCGATTTCGGCGATTTGGCTCGTCAACGCAATCTGGCTCGGTCGGCGGCAGGAACAAATGGCGGCGAATGCACCCGCAACGACTGCTCTCTCCCAGGGAACTCCCAAAGTGGCGGCGATCTGATGAGCCGCGTCGTCTTTACGCGCGCGGAAGTTCTGCGCGTTGCGGGTGGCGCCGCTGCCGGGTGCCTGCTCGCGACCGCAGCAGGCGCCGAACAATCCGGAGAGAAGTCCCGAATGCAAACGCGCGTTATTCCATCCAGCGGCGAGAAGCTGCCGGTTATCGGTCTCGGCACCTGGCAAACATTCGACGTCGGTTCCGATGCGACCGCGCGCAGGCAACTCACGCAAGTTCTCGCCACCCTCTTCGATGCCGGCGGCTCGGTCATCGATTCCTCGCCGATGTACGGCACCTCCGAAGATGTTGCCGGTTCACTCGTCGCCGACATGGGCGTGCGATCGAAAGCTTTTCTTGCAACAAAAGTGTGGACGCGTCGGCGCGACGCCGGCGTGCAGCAGATCAATCGGTCCATGCAGCTATTGCGCGCCGACAAGCTCGATCTACTCCAGGTACACAATCTCCTCGACTGGCGTATTCACCTGGCGACGTTGCGCGATCTTAAGCACAGAGGTCGCATCCGATATCTTGGCGTGACGCATTACACATCGAGCGCGTACCGTGAGCTCGAAGCGGTCATGCGCGAGCAACAGCTCGATTTCATCCAGGTGAATTATTCTGCCGACGACCGCGCGGCCGAGCAGCGCATCCTGCCGCTTGCCGCCGAGCGCGGCATGGCGGTTTTGATTAATCTGCCGTTCGGCGGCGGTGGTCTGTTGCGGCGGCTGCGCTCGAAGCCGCTGCCGGCCTGGGCTGCCGAGATCGGCTGCAACAGCTGGGCGCAGATATTGCTGAAATTCGTCCTCGGCCACCCCGCCGTGACTTGCGTCATCCCAGGCACGGCCAATCCCGATCACATGCGCGACAATGCCGCGGCCGGGACGGGGCCCTTCCTTGACGAGGCGGCGCGTCGCCGGATCGTCGCCGAGTTAGGCTGATCGATCGCGCGTCGCGGCGCTATATCAATGCGTCCTTGCGCACATCGAGATGAAGAGACAGCGGGTCGAAGCCGGCTTTGTCTTGCAGCTCACCCCATCTCAGAATTGTAAGCATGGATCTCAATGGCTCCATGCAACAATTACGCGCCGAGGACTGATTACTTTCGAGCGTGGGACGTGCCATATCCCCGATTTCGACGCGCTCAAGCAGGCCGGCATCTTCGACAGCGGCTACTTGCATATGCAAGGCGGCGAGGCGGCATAGCGCGTCTTTGCTTGTCCTTTAGCGCAGCGGAACCGGGCGCCCTCGGCAATGTTCTCGTAGGTGGCAAACGACAGGGCGACGCAAAGGGCCGGTTCCGATAGGGACCGATTGAATCCGGTCGCGGAAGTGCCGGACCTATCGCCGAAGGAAAAGGAGGCGGTAGCCCAGCAGAGCCGGCCGAATGCGGCCCTCATTCACGAGACGATCCGCGCCGAAGGCGAAATGGAACTCGAACGGGCGTGGTCTGCGCTCATTCTGTCCGGCATTGCCGCAGGGCTGTCGATGGGCTTCTCGCTCGTTGTGGAGGGATTGCTTCAATCCCGGTTGCCCGAGGCGCCCTGGCGCCAGCTCGTGTCGAACTTTGGATATACCGCCGGTTTTCTCATCGTAGTACTCGGGCGCCAGCAGCTTTTCACCGAAAATACACTGACGCCGATTCTGCCCCTGCTTCACAACCGCACCCGTTCCACTCTCGTTCGCGTGCTGCGTCTTTGGACGCTTGTCCTCGTCGCGAACATCGCGGCGACCTGGATTGTAAGCGCCGTCGTCGCCTATAGCGGGGTATTCGATGCGTCAGTCAAAAGCGCGTTCCTCGACATCGCCCGGCATTCGATCGAAAGTCCGTTTGGCACGACAGCTCTGAAGGGCGTCTTCGCCGGCTGGTTGATCGCGCTGATGGTCTGGCTCCTGCCGAGCGCCGACAGTATGCGCCCGATCATCATCATCTTGATCACATACATCGTCGGGATTGCTGGGCTCACGCACGTTATCGCCGGCTCGGTCGATGCCGCCTATCTGGTGCACGTCGGGGCCGCCACGCTCGGCGATTATCTCTGGCGATTCTTCATCCCCACGCTGATCGGCAACACGATCGGCGGTGTCGCCCTCGTCGCGGTCCTGAACTACGGGCAAGTCGCGCCGGAACTGCAGCCGTGAACGAACGATCGGCGAGTTTGCGTCGAAGCTCTGTGGGGAGACCGCGTTTGGCTGGGGGACCTGGATTCGAACCAAGATTAACGGAGTCAGAGTCCGCCAGCGAGTATTGATTTATCTGCGCTTTTTCTCCAATCAAGGAGAAAAGCGAATATGTCCGAGCAAAGGGTTACATTCAAAAATCCAACTGAATTTCTGAATCAGGATGTGCATGCAGCCTGACGTGAGCTTCCCTGCGATCGTCGGCCGCGCGTCCATGTCTGCGATGCTCGAAGGTTCCATCGCCGTCATCCGTCAGCACCGACCATTGCGGGCAACTGCGTGGTCTTTCTCACGATCTTTGACACCTACGCGGCCTGCACAGGCGCATGAAAGATCGAGGGGTTGCCGGACCCCACAACAAAACTGGCGATGTCTCGCTGGAACTTGCCGCCGAAATGCGGATTCCGACGGCCCGACTGGTGATGCGACCTGAGGGATAACCTGCACAACGAACCCCCCTAGCTGGCACGGCTCAATGTGCGGGGAGCGGCCGGCCACCGATAAAGGGCATGCAGGCTAAACGAGACTGAAAAGCATCCCTCCAGGTATCCGCAGCCCAACCTAGCAACGGGGAGGGGGAGGACAGCGGAAGCGGACCTATGCAATGACGTCACCGCGGATGCGTAGAACAGGAGCGAACCCGATGCCTAAGACTATATGGCAGTCGTCGGACAGGCTGGACCCCATGTACAACGAAGCGCCGACTCGATACTCGCCGAACCCGCCGAAGTCGCAAGCTGCCGAACCTGAGCTGAAAAGCGGCAAAGGGGAAGCCGAGAGTCCTGATCATACCGCAGACAGCCGTTCGGATAAGGGCGCGATCGAAAAGGGCTAGCGTGCCAAAGCGCATCCAAGGCGACGGATATCCCAGGTCTCGGATGAGAGGAATTGGGCTTGCTCAGGAGGCGCGGGGCGACAATGGAAATATTCGCAGCGCGAACGGATAAAATCCCACACCCGATTAAATTCTTCCGACATCTAATATCTGCGAGCGCCGCCGAGCGGGGGTGGTGCCCATTTGGGATAGGCCCTAAAACCCGGTCTAAAGCCCGCTGATGCGTTTGTTCACACGCGGGGTACTCGGATAGCGGGATGGCAGGAAAAATAATCCTGAGGGCATTGTTCCCGAATCGGGGAATAGTTACAGAATATTCCGTGGTCACAATCGTTAAGAAATGGTTAACTAGAATGTCTCGGGTAACGAAGCAATCGGGGCCAAGGGCGAGGCGATGTTCCGCCACGTCTGCAACATGGCAGGGCATTGTGTCTAAGCGCCTCGGCTCGCCCTATGTGAGCG
>JAFASC010000172.1 GCA_019244955.1 Methylobacteriaceae bacterium
CGACATCGCGCTGATCGCGGTCGACGTCGACACGGCGGAATATTGGGACAGCCCTTCAGCCACCGTGGTCTATGCCTATGGCTATGCCAAGGCGGCACTCACCGGCGAGCCGCCGAACATGGGCGAGAACAAGAAGGTGGCGTTCTAGCGCCGGCCCTCAGCCCCTGATCGACTCGTGCCGGATCGCGGTGCGCATGAAATAATAGAGCCCGACGAAGCCGATCAGCCCGAAGCCGATCTCGAAGGCGCGGCTGATCGCGGGCTCGAACTGGAAGATGCCGCCGATTGCCCAGCCGGCCGCCCAGGAAGCGCCGACGAGCTCGGTCCCAACCAGGATCGCCACCGCCACGAGCGTCGAGACATGCAGCCAGTTCAGCGGCCGTTGGTCGGCTGGGGGCTTTCTGTCCGAAGGTGCCATGACGCGAACGCCTAGCCGGCCGCAGCCATCGGCGCAAGCCAGTCGCCGCGGAGGAATCCCCGCGCGCTCAGCACCCGCCTGATCTTACTGGCACTTTTCGCTTTTCAGCGCGTCCTTGATGTCGGCAATGGTGCCGTCCATCTGGCTGATATTCTGGGTGCGGTCGGGCTCGGTGGTGCAACGCGCGAAGATCGCGCTGGCGTTCTTCATGACCTCGATGTGATGTTTGTAGGCGGCGCATCGGGCCGAGGGAACCGCGGCACTGCGCCCGCTCCTCTGCAGGTTGCCGAGCGTCTCCTGGAAGGAGGAATCGACCGAAGACATGTCCTTGGTGCATTGGGGTGTCTGGATCACCCCGGCAGATGCCTGCTGAACGAGAGCAAAGACAACAACAGCGCTGAAAAGACGCGAACGCATCGACCCCTCCGTTACAGGCACATAACCCTAGCGTAGCTGCAAAGTTGCCTTTGTGCGCGCTCGCACAGTGCAAAAATTTTTATCAACCTAGATTCAGTTCCTTGAAGAAATCATTTCCCTTGTCGTCGATGACGATGAAGGCGGGAAAATCCTCCACCTTTATCCGCCAGATCGCCTCCATCCCGAGTTCGGGATATTCGATCACGTCCACCTTCCTGATGCAGTCCTGGGCAAGGCGCGCCGCCGGCCCGCCGATCGAGCCGAGATAGAAGCCGTGATGTTTGGCGCAGGCCTCGCGCACCGCGGACGAGCGATTGCCCTTGGCGAGCATCACTTTAGACCCGCCGGCCGCCTGGAATTCCTCGACGTAAGAATCCATCCGGCCCGCCGTCGTTGGGCCGAACGACCCCGACGCATATCCCGCCGGCGTTTTTGCCGGACCGGCATAGTAGATCGGATGGTTCTTGAAGTAATCCGGCATCGGCTCGCCGCGCTCGAGCCGCTCGCGGATTTTCGCATGGGCGATATCGCGGGCGACGATCATCGGACCCGATAGCGAGAGCCGCGTCTTGATCGGATGGCGCGACAGCGCCGCGAGAATGTCCGCCATCGGCCGGTTGAGATCGACCTCGACGACCGCGCCGCCGAGTGCGGCTTCGTCGACCAGCGGCAGGTATTTCGCGGGGTCGCGCTCCAATTCCTCTAGAAACACGCCCTCGCGGGTGATCTTGCCGAGCGCCTGGCGGTCGGCCGAACAGGAGACGCCGAGCCCGATCGGCAGCGAGGCGCCGTGGCGCGGCAGCCGGATCACCCGGACGTCATGGCAGAAATATTTGCCGCCGAACTGTGCGCCGACGCCGAGCGCCTGCGTCATCGCATGCACTTCCGCCTCGATCGCGAGATCGCGGAACGCGTGCGCACCCTCGCTGCCGGCGGTCGGCAGCTCGTCGAGATAGCGGGTGGAGGCGAGTTTCACCGTCTTGAGGTTCAGTTCCGCCGACGTGCCGCCGATGACGATGGCGAGGTGGTAGGGCGGACAGGCCGCGGTACCGAGGGTGAGGATCTTCTCTTTCAGGAAGGCGAGCAGGCGGTCATGCGTCAGCAACGAGGGAGTTGCTTGGAACAGGAACGTCTTGTTGGCCGAGCCGCCGCCCTTGGCGACGAACAGGAATTTGTAAGCCTCCTCGCCCTCGGCATAGATTTCGATCTGCGCTGGCAGGTTGGTATTCGAATTCTTCTCCTCGAACATGCCGAGCGGCGTCAGCTGCGAGTAGCGCAGGTTCTTCTTCTCGTAAGCATCGCGAATGCCTTCCGCGATGGCGCTCTCGTCGTCGCCCTCGGTGAGGACGAGCCGGCCCTTCTTGCCCATGACGATCGCCGTGCCGGTATCCTGGCACATGGGCAGCACGCCGCCGGCGGCGATGTTGGCGTTCTTCAGGAGATCGTAAGCGACGAAGCGGTCATTCGAGGTTGCTTCCGGGTCGTCCAGAATCCTGGCGAGCTGCGCGAGATGGCTCGGGCGCAGCAGATGGTTGATGTCGACCATCGCCT
>JAFASC010000205.1 GCA_019244955.1 Methylobacteriaceae bacterium
CAGGAGCGCGCGAGCTTCGCCTCCGAGGCAGCATTAGTCGATATTTAACTTCGCGCTCGACGCTGCCTTATCCTCTATCAACGCGGCCGCTAAAATTAAGCGCTTCGTAGCAAGATTGCGCTTACCTCCTCGCATCGGGGCGAGGCAGACGAGTCGTGCGAAGCGGGTTTTTTGCGGATGGAAGCGGCGTGTCTACGCCGCGGATTGCGCTCATTGCGGGCGGCCTCGTGCTTGCGTCCCTTACTGGCGTCAAACTGCTCGAGGGGCTGCGTGCTGCGTCGAGCCAAGTCTCTTTTGCCACAGAAAGCCCGACCGATCTCGAGCGCCTGGCGCGCGCGATCCCGGCCGCGACAGCGCGCGCCGGGGCAGCCGGCGCGCCCGCAAGCGGCCAGATCGACTTCACCTCGACCGCCAATGCTTCCGGCAAGCGGACGCTGCAGTCTGCCTGTCACGGCGGCGAGCGGACCGTGAGCATGGTGGCGCCCGCCGGCGGCGCACCGATGGTGCTCAGCACCTGTGCATCGGCGAAAACCGGACGGGAATAGGTCGCCGCCAAGCTCATCTTCATTGACTTGACGTAATTTACGCTTACCTCAGACGCAGTGCATCGAGACGGCGGAATCGCCTAAAGTCTCGCATCCGAGAGCATATCAGCTCATGCCGGGCCCGAGCGCCCGCCACCCCGCGGCTCAAGTTCTGCACAGCTTGCCGCATTCAGGAACCAAATGACATTCAACGAACTCGGCCTCAGCGAAAAGGTGCTTAGCGCCGTTGAGGCTTCCGGCTACACCACCCCTACCCCGATCCAGGCTCAAGCCATCCCACAGGCGCTCGCCGGTCGCGATATCCTCGGCATTGCGCAAACCGGTACCGGCAAGACCGCCGCCTTCGTGCTGCCGATGCTGTCGCGGCTGGAAAAGGGCCGCGCCCGCGCCCGCATGCCGCGCACGCTCATTCTGGAGCCGACACGTGAACTCGCGGCGCAGGTCGAAGAGAGCTTCGTGCGCTATGGCGTCAATCATAAACTAAACGTCGCGCTCCTGATCGGCGGCGTCTCGTTTGCCGATCAGGAAGCCAAGATCACGCGCGGCGCCGACGTTTTGATCGCAACGCCCGGGCGGCTTCTCGATTTCTCAGAACGTGGCAAGCTGCTGCTCACCGGCATCGAGGTTCTCGTCATCGATGAAGCCGACCGCATGCTCGACATGGGCTTCATTCCCGACATCGAGCGAATCTGTAAGCTCGTGCCGTTTACGCGGCAGACATTGTTCTTCTCGGCAACGATGCCGCCGGAGATCACGCGTCTGACGGAAACATTTCTGCAAAACCCCGTGCGCGTCGAGGTCGCACGCGCCGCGACGACGGCGGATAACATCACGCAGCGTCTCGTCGCGACCCGCGGCGGCCCCGAGAAACGCGAGACGCTACGCCAGCTCCTCCGGTCCGCGGACGATCTAAAAAACGCGATCGTCTTCTGTAATCGCAAGCGCGATGTCGTGCTGCTGCACAAATCGCTCTTGAAACATGGCTTCCCCGTTGGCGCATTGCACGGCGACATGGATCAGCGCGCTCGCATGGCGTCGCTCGAAGCCTTCAAGACCGGCGATGTCGATCTTCTCGTGTGCTCGGACGTTGCGGCGCGCGGCCTCGACATTCCCGACGTGTCGCACATCTACAATTTCGATGTGCCGATCCACGCCGAAGATTACGTCCATCGCATCGGCCGAACCGGGCGCGCCGGCCGCAGCGGCACCGCGCTGACACTCGTCACGCGCGAGGACGCCAAATATGTGGATGCCATCGAGCGGTTGATCGGCAACAAGATCGAGTGGCAAGGACCGCGCCCGGATGAACTTGCCGCCGGCGAAGCAGAGCCTGTTGCGCGCGGGCGCGGACGCAGAGGGCCCGGTGGCCGAGGCGAGCGGCGTCCGGCGCGGGCGGAAGCTGCGGCACGCGAGCAGCGTCCTGGAAGCCAGCAGAGATCGCGTCCGAGCGGTGGGCGCGGCAGCGAAGACCGCGGACGCGACGCACGCCCGCAGCGGGACGGCGCACATCAGCCGCGCCAGCATGGCCGTCCAGCTACACCGGAGCGTGGCGAACAGCGCCGCCCTGCCCGTCAGGAAGCCCACGAGCCGACGCCCGTCGGTCTCGGAGATCACGTGCCATCCTTCCTGCTGCGCCCGACGCGATTGCCGCAATCGCGTCGGATGGAAGAAGAAGTCTAAGTTCTAAAACGGGATGTCGTCGTCGAGAGCGTCCGACATGCGCCCGCCGCCGACGGTGGCCGGGCGGCGCTGCTCCATCGGCGAGGTGCGGCCAAAACTGCCGGCGCCCTTGTCTTCGCCAACCTCACCGCCGCGATTGCGGCTATCGAGCAAGGTCAGCTCGCCGCGAAAACGCTGCAACACGACCTCCGTGGTCTTGCGCTGGTTGCCCTCCTTGTCGGTGAATTCGCGCGTCTGCAATTGGCCCTCGATGTACACCTTTGAGCCCTTCTTGCAGTACTGCTCGGCAATCTTGCCGAGGTTCTCATTGAAGATGACGACGTTGTGCCATTCAGTGCGTTCCTTGCGCTCGCCGCTCGCCTTGTCGCGCCAAGACTCCGTCGTCGCGATCGAGAAGGACACGACGCTATCGCCGGAATTGAGCCGCCGTACTTCCGGATCGCGTCCGAGATTGCCGATGAGGATGACTTTGTTGACGCTGCCAGACATGACGCTGCTCCGCTCCGAATGTCCGATCTAACCAGATCGGCTTGACGCACGCGCGCAAGTTCCGGCGGTCGATTGGCGCCGTCCACGCAATCCCCAGCTCGGCATGTCCTCAGCAGCGTGTGTTCTCATTATGTTCTAATAAATCGGCGCGTTCGTCAAGCCGGCCGTACGGGCTCTTCCACCGGCTCTTCGAGCCGCGCCGTCGCCGCCTGAAAGACAAGCAAGTCGGCGCCCGAAAACGTCTCGATCGCACCCACTTCCGGGGTTTGCACCTCGAAGGTGGCATTGCCGCCGACGCGTAGCTCTCCCGTCCCGGTCGGATCGTCGAGCACCGCGAACAACCTGCCGGAGACCTGCGAGCGAAAGCCGATATACCAATTGCCCGGCGTGACCAGGCGCATGGCCATCACCCTGAACAGGCCCTTGAAGGCAATCTCCGGCATCTCTCACCTCATCCGATCCGCTGCGGTCGCACAACGAGAGCGGCGGGATAGACGTTCCCGCCTACCCCGTCGTGACCGCCTCGCGCAGATCCGAGGGATCGACCTCCTGATTCAAGCCTGCAGCGAGCTTGTCGCGGTCGAGCTCGCCTTCCCAGGCGGAGACGACGATCGCCGCGACACCGTTGCCGCAGATGTTGGTCAGCGCCCGGCACTCGCTCATGAACTTGTCGATACCGAGCACGATCGCCATGCCCGGTACGAGTTCCGGGCGTACCGCCGCGAGCGTACCGGCAAGCGTGATGAAGCCCGCGCCGGTTACACCGGACGCGCCCTTTGACGTCAGCATGGCAACGACCAGGATTGTCATCTGCTCACCGAAAGAGAGCGACACGCCAAGCGCCTGGGCGATGAACAGCGTCGCCAGCGTCATGTAGATGTTGGTGCCGTCAAGGTTGAATGAATAGCCTGTCGGCACAACCAACCCGACCACAGACTTGGAGCAGCCGAGCCGCTCGAGCTTTTCCATCAGCTGCGGCAGCGCGCTCTCCGACGAGCTCGTGCCGAGCACGATCAAGAGCTCGTCCTTGATGTATCTGAGGTATTTAAAGATCGAGAAGCCGGCGAACCAAGCGACAATACCAAGCACGAGGAACACGAAAGCCGCAGCGGTCAGGTAGAACGTCGCGATCAGACCGGCGAGATTGCCGAGCGCCTGTGGTCCGTAGCGCCCGATCGTATAGGCCATGGCGCCGAACGCGCCGATCGGCGCGGCTTTAACGATCAGCGCGATGACGCCGAACATCGCATGCGCGACATCGTCGATGAATGCGCGCACCGGGTGGGCTTTCTCGCCGAGCGCCATCAGCGCGAAGCCGAACAGGACGGAGAACAAGAGGACCTGCAGGATTTCCCCCTGCGCGAACGCGCCGACGACAGAATCGGGAATAATGTGGAGGACGAAATCGACCGATTTCATCTCGCTCGCCTGCTTGGCGTAGGTCGCCACGGCGCTGGCATCCGCTTTGCCGGAAAAGCCGACGCCCGGGTGCAGCACGTTGCCGACGATAAGTCCCAAAACGAGCGCGAAGGTCGACACGATTTCGAAATAGACCAGCGCTTTTACAGCGACGCGGCCGACTTTTCGCACCTCGGAAATATGCGCGATGCCGGAGACGACCGTGCAGAAGATGATCGGCGCGATGACCATCTTGATGAGCTTGACGAAGCCGTCGCCCATCGCCTTGATCCAGTCGTTCTTGGCGAAGTCCGGCCACAGCCAACCGATGATTGCGCCAAGCACGATGGCTGTCAGCACCTGGACGTAGAGGACCTTGTAAAGGGGTTTGCGGGCGGCCGGTCTTGTTTCCGGTGCTGCGGCCGTGCCGCGCGGTGCCGTTGCCACAACCATCACTCTCTCCCCGAATGGCGCGGCTATTCGCGCGCCTTGGCCTTGAGCGGAGCCTCCTTCAGAACTGTATCAATGTCGAGCGGGTTCAAGCGCTGATCTCGCGCGCGTACATAAAGAGAACAGTGGATTTCTCTGCCCGCCGATGGCAAACCGGGCGCGAGCCCTTAAATTCAGGTTTTCCGCCCTTCAGACCAGACGATAATGGCGCGCTCGAAAGCAAAGGCCGGCGCTCCCGCCGACATGCCCGATATTTTCGCCCGGCGCCGGGATTTCGGCGGCGGCCGCGTCATCGCAGTGCGCGGAGCCCGCGAGCACAATCTCAAGAATGTCGACCTGACGATCCCGCGGGACAAGCTGGTCGTCTTTACCGGCCTCTCGGGCTCGGGAAAATCCTCCCTCGCCTTCGACACGATCTATGCCGAGGGGCAACGCCGCTACGTGGAATCGTTATCGGCCTATGCCCGCCAGTTCCTCGAGATGATGCAGAAGCCCGACGTCGACCAGATCGACGGGCTGTCGCCGGCGATCTCGATCGAGCAGAAGACGACGTCCAAAAATCCGCGCTCGACGGTGGGCACGGTAACCGAAATCTACGACTACATGCGCCTGCTCTGGGCGCGCGCCGGGGTTCCCTATTCCCCGGCGACAGGTTTGCCGATCGAGAGCCAGACGGTGAGCCAGATGGTCGACCGAGTGCTGACGCTGCCGGAGCGCACGCGACTTTATCTGCTGGCGCCGGTCATTCGCGGCCGCAAGGGCGAGTACCGGAAGGAGATCGCCGACTTCCAGAAGAAGGGTTTCCAGCGGCTGAAAATCGACGGGGTATTCTATCCGATCGATGAGGCGCCGGCGCTGGATAAAAAACTGAAGCACGACATCGACGTCGTCGTCGATCGCATTGTCGTGCGGCCCGATATGGCGGCACGGCTTGCCGATAGTTTCGAGACCGCGCTTGAGCTGGCGAATGGAATCGCCATCGTCGAATTTGCGGAGGAGAACGCGTCGTCGAGTGCCGGGCCTGCTCCAGAAGGCGGCAAGGGCAAGAGCGCCGACTCGCGCCGCATCACCTTCTCCTCAAAATTCGCCTGCCCCGTTTCCGGCTTCACGATTCCCGAGATCGAGCCGCGGCTCTTTTCCTTCAATAATCCGTTCGGCGCTTGCCCGGTTTGCGGCGGCCTCGGTTCGGAGCAAAAGGTCGATGCCGACCTCGTCGTTCCCAATTCGAAACTGACGCTGCGCAAGGGCGCGGTCGCGCCGTGGGCGCGCTCGACCTCGCCTTATTACCAGCAGACGCTCGAAGCGCTCGGCAAGCATTACAAGTTCCGCATGGACACGCCGTTCGAAAACCTGCCGAAGAAGGCGCAGGAGGTGATCCTCTATGGGTCGGACGAAGAGCCGATCCGGTTCTCCTATGACGACGGGTTGCGCGCTTACGATGTGAAGAAGCCGTTCGAAGGTGTCGTCAGAAATCTCGAGCGGCGCTACCTCGAAACTGAAAGCGAATGGGCGCGCGAAGAGATAGGCCGTTACATGGCGGCGACGCCGTGCACGGCGTGCAAAGGTTATCGGCTGAAACCGGAGGCGCTCGCGGTGAAAGTCGGCGGGCAGCATATTGGCCAGGTTTCCGAGCTGTCCGTGAAAGCCGCAGCGGAATGGTTCACTGCTTTGCCCGATCGACTCGATGCCAAGCGCAACGAGATCGCCGCGCGCATTCTGAAAGAAATCCGCGAGCGCTTGGCGTTTCTCGTCGATGTCGGGCTCGAATACCTGACGCTGTCGCGCGGTTCCGGTACGCTTTCCGGCGGTGAAAGTCAGCGCATTCGGCTGGCATCGCAGATCGGGTCTGGGTTGACGGGCGTCCTGTACGTGCTGGATGAGCCCTCGATAGGTCTACATCAGCGCGACAATGCGCGCCTCTTGGAGACGTTGCGGCGGCTACGAGATCTCGGCAATACGGTCATAGTTGTCGAGCATGATGAGGATGCGATCCTCACCGCCGATCACGTCGTCGATGTCGGTCCCGGGGCCGGCATTCATGGCGGCGAGATTGTCGCCGAAGGCACGCCCGCCGACATCATGGCGGATTCGAACTCGCTCACCGGGCAATATCTCACCGGCGCGCGACAGGTCCGCCTGCCCGGCAAGCGGCGCAAACCGCAACCCGGCCGTAAATTGAAGCTCGTCGGCGCACGCGGCAACAATCTGAAAAACGTCACGGCCGAAATGCCGCTCGGTCTCTTCACCTGCATCACCGGCGTGTCAGGCGGGGGCAAGTCGACGCTCATCGTCGACACGCTATACAAAGCCGTGGCGCGCCGACTCAGCGGCGCGCTCGAACACCCTGCCCCACATGATCGGCTAGACGGGCTCGAACATCTCGACAAGGTGATCGATATCGATCAGTCGCCGATCGGCCGCACGCCTCGCTCCAATCCGGCAACTTATACCGGCGCATTCACGCCGATCCGCGAATGGTTCGCTGGCTTGCCGGAAGCGAAAGCGCGCGGTTACGCCCCCGGGCGTTTTTCATTCAATGTGAAGGGCGGGCGCTGCGAAGCGTGTCAGGGCGACGGCCTCATCAAGATCGAGATGCATTTTCTGCCTGATGTCTACGTCACCTGCGACGTCTGCCACGGCAAGCGCTACGATCGCGAAACGCTGGAAGTAAAGTACCGCGAGAAGTCGATTGCCGACGTGCTCGACATGACTGTCGAGGAAGCGGGCTCCCTGTTCAAGGCAGTCCCTTCCATCCGCGAGAAGATGGAGACGTTATCGCGCGTCGGCTTGGGTTACATCAAGGTCGGCCAGCAGGCGACGACTTTATCCGGCGGCGAAGCGCAGCGTGTGAAGCTCGCCAAGGAATTATCGCGCCGGTCCACCGGACGCACGCTTTACATTCTTGACGAGCCGACGACCGGCTTGCATTTTCACGATGTCGCGAAACTGCTCGAAGTGCTGCACCAGCTGGTCGAGCAGGGAAACTCTGTCGTGGTGATCGAGCACAATCTCGAAGTGATCAAGACGGCCGATTGGGTGATCGACATGGGGCCGGAGGGCGGCGATGCCGGCGGCGAGATCGTCGCGACCGGCACGCCGGAGGACATCGTCAAGGTGCCGAAGAGCCATACCGGCCGCTTCCTGCGCGAGACGCTAGCGCGCCGCCCACCGAAGCCGGCGCAGGCGGCGGAGTGAGCGGCAATGACGAAGCGTGAGGCAATTGAACAAGCGGTGAAAGATCTTTTACCCAACGAGTTGGAGCAATTCCGCGCTTGGTTCGAAGAATTTGAGGCAGTGGCATTCGACTCTAAAATCGAACCAGATGCGCGCCGCGGAAAATTGGACCGCTTGGCGGAAGCGGCATTGAGAGAATTTCGGGAGGGACGCGCCCGAGAGATATGAGGCATTTTGCGAGTGCCTCGTTTTGGCTGTTTTACGAGGGTCTTCCCGCTGAAACGCGGCGGCAGGCGGATATCCAATACGAGCTATGAAGGTCGATCCGCGGCACCCCTCGCTGTGATTCAAAAGAGTGGACCCATATTGGTCGGTACGCATCGGCCGCCGTTACCGTGCACTCGCAACCGAAATTGATGAAGGGCTACTCTGGTTTTGGATCGCTCTCACGGCGACTACGATAAGATCGTTCGATAAAACTCTACCCCAGCACCCAGCTCCTAAACAGCGCCAGATCAATATTGCCGCCACTGAGCAACACTCCAACCCGCCGCCCGGACATTGTCTCGCGCTCGTTCATCAACGCCGCGAGCGCGGCTCCGCCAGCGCCCTCGGCAAGATTGTGCGTGTCGGTCCAGTAGACGCGGATCGCTTCGGCCACCTCGTCGTCGCTCACCGTCACGATGCGCGACACGCCCTTCTCGATGATCGCCAGTGCATCGGCGTTGGTAATCCGCACCGCGAGTCCGTCGGCATTGGTCTCGGCTGTGTCCAATTCAACCGCGTGTCCCGCCTCGAGCGATTGCGCATAGACCGCCGCCTTGGCGCTTTGCACGCCGATGATCTCCGTGCGCAGCCCAAGCAGATCGCGCGTGCGGATTGCGCCGCAGATGCTGGAGCCAAGCCCGATCGGCACATAAACCGCCTTGAGATCAGCAGCCGCCCGGAATAGTTCCGAGGCCCATGTCGCAACACCGACGATAAGGTCGGGATGAAAGGTCGGAGCGAACAATGATCCTTGTTCTCCGGCCAGCCGCGCCGCTTCCACCCGCGCCTCGTCGAAGTCGGCGCCATGCTCAATGAGCTGGGCGTTCAGCGCGCGCATCGCGGCGTTCTTCTCGGTGCTGTTGCCGTGCGGCACGACAATCGAGACCGGCACACCGAAGCGGCGCCCGGCATAGGCCAGCGACTGGCCGTGATTGCCGCGCGTCGCGGAGATGAGCCCGTTCGGCGCGGTCCCCTCCCGGGAAAGCCGGCCGACATAGACCAGTCCGCCGCGGACCTTGAAGGCGCCGATTGGCGTGTGGTTCTCGTGCTTGACCCAGACCTCCGCGCCGGCCCGCTCGCACAACAACGGCCAGCGATATTGCGGCGTGGGAGCGAATGCCTCCTGCACCTGCCGATGCGCCTCTTCCAGGTCGCTCAGTGAAAACAAGGCCGCTCTCCGGGCATCTGCAAGGTCGAGAACGCGCAGGATAGTAGGAGATGCTGCATGGATTGCCCGCACAGCAGCAAAATTCCATAGAACAGCCGCGAGCCATGCATTTTCTTTGTTTGCGCTGACAACCGGTTCTTGATTTGCCTAGGACAAATCAGCGCGGGGTCGCGCCCGACATGCATAATCTGCATACCTGCTCTATGGTGTAGCTGGCTTCTAAGTTTGTGCATTGAGCATACGTTCGCTAGTGCAGCAAAACACCCGACTCGGGCACATTCGCCCCGGCCGGCTTCACCAAAGGAGCGGTCGATGACCATCAGAGATATCACCCACAAGATCCAGGACTGGCGTCGCCAGCGCGCGGCGGTCCGCGAGCTCTCGCAGCTCTCCGATCGTGAGCTTCACGACCTCGGAATTTCCCGCGCCGACATCGAATTCGTCACGCGGAAAGCCGCGCGCGCCTGAAGCGCAAGTCTGATTTCCCGCAGGCGGCCTCCCCGTCCGCATGCGTGTGACGCGCCCGCCGGTTCCTCCCCCGGCGGGCGCTTTCGTTTGAGCGCGCCTGCGCGAGGGGTTAAGAGCGGCGCATGACCCCCGTTCATGTGATAGGCGGCGGCCTTGCCGGCTCCGAAGCCGCCTGGCAGATCGCCCGCGCCGGCGTCCCGGTGATCTTGCACGAGATGCGGCCGGTGCGCTCCACCGCGGCGCACCAGACCGACAGCCTTGCCGAACTGGTCTGCTCGAATTCCTTCCGCTCTGACGACGCGGCAACGAATGCGGTCGGCATTCTCCACCGCGAGATGCGCGCGCTCGGCTCGCTCGTGATGCGCTGCGCGGATGCGAACCAGGTCCCCGCCGGCGGTGCGCTGGCTGTCGATCGCGAGGGCTTTGCCCGTGCGGTCACTGCAGCGATCACGGCCGAGCCGCTAATCGACATCCGCCGCGAGGAGATTGCCGGCCTCCCGCCCGCAGATTGGCACAGCGTCATCATCGCGACTGGCCCGCTGACCTCGCCCGCCCTGGCAGAGGCAGTGCAGGCGCTCACTGGAGAGGCCGAACTCGCCTTCTTCGATGCGATCGCGCCGATCGTCCATCGCGACTCGGTGGATATGAGCAAAGCCTGGTTCCAATCGCGCTACGACAAAGCCGGACCCGGCGGCACCGGCGCCGACTACATCAATTGCCCGCTGTCGCGCGGGGAGTACGAGTGCTTCGTCGACGCGCTGCTCGTCGCCGAGACCGCGGAGTTCCGCGACTTTGAAGTCGCCCACGATCCCGGGCACTCAGCGCACCGAGAACCCACGCCGTATTTCGACGGCTGCCTGCCGATCGAAATCATGGCGGCACGCGGATTCGAAACGTTGCGGCACGGCCCGATGAAGCCGTTCGGTCTCACCAATCCGCATGCCCCGGAGCGCAAACCCTATGCGGTCGCGCAACTGCGCCAGGACAATGCGCTCGGCACGCTGTACAACATGGTCGGATTCCAAACGAAGCTGAAACACGGCGCGCAGACGCGAGTGCTGCGGATGATTCCCGGCCTGGAGAATGCCGAGTTTGCGCGCCTTGGCGGCCTGCATCGCAACACGTTCCTCAATTCGCCGAAACTGTTGGATAACCAGTTGCGGCTAAAGGCACAACCGCGCTTGCGTTTTGCCGGCCAGATCACCGGCTGCGAGGGTTATGTCGAAAGTGCCGCGATCGGCCTGATTGCGGGCGGGTATGCCGCTGCAGAGAGGCGTGACGGGGAACTGGTGCCGCTCCCGCCTACAACGGCGCTCGGCGCGCTGCTCGGCCACATCACCGGCGGGCATATCGAGACGATCGAGGCCGGTCCGCGCTCGTTCCAGCCAATGAATGTCAATTTCGGCTTGTTTCCGCCGCTGTCGCCAGCGCCGAAAGCCGAGGCCGGCCCCCGGCTGCGCGGCCCGGAGAAGGCGCTTGCTAAGAAGCGCGCCTTGAGTGAGCGTGCAGCGCGCGATCTCGATGCCTGGATATCCGGCCCGCAGCGCCACGCCGCCGAGTGAAAAAGAAAAATGCCCGGCACGAGGCCGGGCATTCTCGTCAGATGTAAGTCTGATCAGTAGCGCGCGACGACCGGCGCCGGCGCACCCCAGCTGAAGTGGTAGTTGAGGCCGGCGCGGGCGATTACGCCGGTATTGTTGAAGATCGTCCGCGTGCCCGTGCTAGACAGCGCGATGCCGAGCGGCGGCAACAGCTGCGTGAAGTTCTGCGTGAACGTGGTGCGGCCGAGATCGTAGTAGAGCGCCTCAGCCTTGACCGACCAGTTCGGCAGGAACATCCATTCGAGACCGCCGCCAGCAGTCCAACCCGCCTTGAGGCGACGATCATCAAACACCGACACACCCGGGATCACCGCACCGGCGGGAACGCCGGCAACGGCCGTGCTGATGACGCTCGTCGTCCGGATGTGGCCGTAGGCGACACCGCCGGTTCCGTAGAGGAGCAAGGTCGGGGTCACGAGGAAGCCGGCGCGGACGCGCGAGGTGCCGAAATAGTCCATGCGACGTTCGACCGCCTGCACGCCGAGCATGTTGAGCCCGGTTGCGTCGATGGGGGCGAGGCCAACGGAGGTTTGGATGCAGCCGTTGTTGTTGTTGCCGAAGCCGCCGAAGAAGGCGCCGTTGTTGCCGTTGTTACGGCAGCTATCAAACGTGCCCTGGAAATCGCTCTCGGTGCCGAGCACGATCTGGTTCCACTGCCAATTGTAGCCCCATTGAACGCCGCCGAGGAAGCCGACGCGGTTGTTGTTGCCGTTGTTGCCGAAATTGTTGGTGGCGGCGATGGCGGCGGCGGCGGAGAACGGAGCGGCGCCGGCGAGCGGCACGCCGAAATCGGTTCCGACGGTGGTGATGTTTCTAGAATTGTTCCAGAAAGCGCCACCGTTCGCACCGACATAGAAGCCCTGCCAGGTCAGGACCGGCGGCGGGATGAAAGCTGGCGGCGGCGCTTTGCGCGAAGGCAGATCGGCGGCAATCGCCGAACCGGCGATTGTCGCAGTGGCGACGGATGCCAGCAGAAGTTTGCGGATCATTGGACTACCCCTCACGTTGGTGAGCTATTGCTCAGTTTGTTGTGCGGCAGGATAACCGTTGCCGGACGAAAAAGATCGGGTAGTTCCACGCGCCAGACGCGCTATTGTGGAGCTGTGGCAATGAGAGCACGAATTGCCCAAGAACTAGGCAGGCGCGCTAAACGCGCGTGGCCAACCGGCCCCCTACCCAGGGCGCGCTGCTCTGCTCTCGCGCCAAAGCCGCCACTGGCGCTGCCATTGTGGCACTTCCGTTACGGTGAACGGATCGTAATCGGGGCGCTCCATCGCGGCGAGATAAAGCCGCAGGACGGCCACGGGCATAAAAGCCGGACGCGCCGCGATCCCGAGCGAATCGACAGAAGCTCGCGCCTGCGCGAGGTGATCGCCGGCAGTCGTGCGCAATTCGCCGAGAGCAGCACGAAGGTCCGGCGTGTCGCGCCAAGCCAGGATATCGGCCGGCGACATGCCGTATCTCGCGAGGAGATCGGCCGGGACAAAACATTGCCCGCGCGCCGTATGGAACGGCAGGGCACGCAACAAACCTGTGATGGCGTATGCAATTCCCGCGGCGTGGGAGGTTTTAGCGGCCTTCTCCCCCGCGAGAATCTGGGCCGCCGCGCTGAAAAGGCACGATGCCGTCGCGTCGCAGTAAGTGATTAACGCTGGCATGTCCGGCATTGGATCGTGGTAGAGGTCGAAGCGCCGGGCTTCGATCAGCGCCGCAAAGTCTCCCTGCGGCAAACCGCATTTTGCGACCGTGTCGAGAAAGGCATCGGCCACAGGATGCGCGACCACGTCGCCGCGCGCAGCATCTTCCAACGCCTCGCTCCACCATTGCATGCGGATTTCGCCGGGCATCGGATCGGAGACGACCTGGGGGATGCGCGCGATCTCGATGTTGAAGCCGTAAAGGGCATGCAAGTGCGGGCGCTTCTCGGCGGGCGCGAACAGGCTCGCCAGCCAGCGGTCGCGGTCATGCTCGCGCACCAGGGTACCGCAATATTCATAGTGAGCGGCGAGCGGCGCGGCCCTGATGCTCCCAGCTTCCGCCGCCCTCGCCATCATGGCGCGGCAAGCAAAGCGGCGGCGACACGCCGTTTTTCGCCGAGCAGGATGTTGTAGGTCCGAGCTGCGGCGCCGGTCGCCATCGGCTCACCCACGATGCCGCGGGCATGCAGCGCGTTGCGCAGCGCCGGCACGAGCGGCACGAAATGAGGGCCCGTTCCGACAAGCAAATGCTCGACGGCGCCTTTGGGCTCCTCGAAAAGCGGCGCCAGCGAGTCCGGGTCGATCTGGGAGGGATCGGAAACCCCCCAGGCGCGAATGCCCGAGGGCAGCGCCAGGATGGAGCCCCGATGCGACATTCCTGCGAAACTGAAGCCCCCCGCGCCGTAAGCGTCGATCGGATGCGCGCCGGGAACGAAACCCTCCGGGCGAGTGCCCGCCATCGGCCCCTACGCCACCTTCGCCCGCGGCTTTGTCTCCGCCTTCTGCTCGGTCGGCGCCGGCTCCACGCTGTCGCTGCGCAACCCGAGATAAATCAGCATCGGCGAGCAGATGAACACCGAGGAGTAGGTCGCGACGAAAATGCCCCACATCATTGCAAGCGAGAACGAGCGAATCACTTGGCCGCCGAAGATGACCAGCGACAGCAGTGCGAGGAATACGGTGGTCGCGGTCATGATCGTGCGCGGCAACACCGCGTTAACAGACATATCGATGATGTCGGCTGTCGACATTCGCTTGTATTTGCGGATCATCTCGCGGATGCGGTCGAGCACGACGACGGTCTCATTCAGGGAATAGCCGACGATCGTCAAAATCGCGGCGATCGATGTCGTATTGAACTCGAGTTGCGTGATCGAGAAGAAGCCGACCGTCAGCAACAGGTCGTGCATCGTCGCAATGACGGCACCGACCGCAAACTGCCACTCGAAGCGAAACCAGAGATACGCCAAAACCGCGATGATCGACACCACCACGCCAAGCGTACCCGATTGCACAAGCTCGCCGGAGACGCGCGGGCCGACCACTTCAGTGCGGCGAATTTCGTAAGCGCCCTCGACGGCATGGCGCACCTTCTCGACTGCGCCCTGCTGCGCGGCATCGCCGCCAGGCTGGAGCCCAAAGCGCAACGTCACGTCGGAGGCGTTGCCGAAGCCCTGTACTTCGATGTCGCCCAGCCCGAGATGTTCGCCTGTCGCGCGCAGCTGCGCGAGATCGGCCGTGCCGG
>JAFASC010000222.1 GCA_019244955.1 Methylobacteriaceae bacterium
GGATCGCCGGTCTTACTCTCGGCGCGGGCGACAATCTCCTTGCGCTCGCTCAGTGCGCTGCGCGGCCGCGGTTTGGTCTCGCGGATCAGATCGAGCCCGTGCTCGAGATCGAGGCGCAGATCTTGACCGGCGTCGCGCTTTTTCTCAAGCCCCGCATGCCAACTCGCGAAGGGATCGCGCCAAGCTTCGATCGTGTACAAGTATCGCGCATTTGCTTCGAGCCGGAAAGAGCCGCTCCAGCGGTCGTTCTCGAGGAAACGCATGGGTGTGCGGCGCCACTCGGTTTCGCGTTCAACACGGTACAAGAGATCGACACCGATTTTCTCGTGACCGTCGGAAAAGACCGTCGCCTGAACTTGAACCGTGTCGCCGACGATCCTTTTGATAGGCGTGTCGCCGCAATCGATCATCGGGCTTACCGCTTCAATGGCGACGCGGCCCTCCGCAATCTGCGGCGATACACTTAATCCGCGCGCCCGCGAGGCGCGGGCATTCAATACTGGTGTCATGCGCCAATCCTTGCGACGGCGAACGGCAGGTCGGAGAGGAGTTCTGAAGCTGTGACTTCTCCGTTGGAAATAAATGCCGATCCCGTCAGGAGGTTGCGCCACCGCCCCTCCGGCAGGCCGAGGCGCGTGTCGCGCCATCCCGCCTCCCCGAGCGGGAAATCAAGCTCGGCGAGTTGGCGGTGCAGGAGGCGCGGCACCGCGACCATGAGCATGTCGTTCTGGCGTTGCCGTTTGAAGGCGACGAGCCGCGCCGCTTCCGCGCCCCGCACGGCAAGCGGCTCGAAAGTGCCCTCGCTGTAGAGTTCAGGCGCCGCCGCCCGGTCAGCCAGCAGGATTGCCATCACCCGCTGTTTGATGCGCCCGTCCGCCCAGCCGCGGATGAGGTCGGCAAGGTCGGTCGAGTCGGAGAGCGCAGCCGCGCGCGCGCTATAGTCGACCGGGCGCCGATTGTCGGGATCGACGAGCGAAAAATCCCAGAACTCGGTGCCTTGATAGAAGTCGGGCACGCCGGGAAGCGTACTTTTCAAGATCGTGCGGGTCAGCCCGTTGAGCATGCCGCGCGCCGAAAGTTCCTGCGCCAGAGGAACGATCGCCGCCCAAGGCGCGCCGGCCGGATCAAGCAGCAGCGCGATGAACTCGCGTGCGCTTGCTTCGTAACTTTCGTTCGGATTAATCCACGATGTATGGCGCTTCGCCTCTCGCAGCGCCTTTTGCACATATGCGTTCAGACGCTCGCGGAAGCTCTCGATGATTTCCGGCGCGGACGTGTCTTGGATTGCCTCGAGCGGCATCGCACCGATGAAAGATTGCAGCAGCATATAGCGGTCGTTCGGGTCGATCACCTCACGATCCGTGAACCGCTCCAGGACGGCGCGCTCGACCGTTTCGATCAGGCGCGCCCAGTTTTCCGGCATCTCGGAGAGTGCGAGCAGGCGCCCGCGCGCGTCCTCGCCGCGTTTGGTATCGTGCGTCGCCGTCGCGATCAGCGCGTTCTTTTGATGCTCGTAGCGCTCCTGCTGCGCGGCATAGAAAGCGTTGAGATCGATGCCGAATGCGGCGGGATCGCCCCCGACCTCATTCAGGACGAGAAATCGCACCTCGCGATAGAACAGCGTGTCTTCGAGACTTTTGGCCATCACCGGCCCGGTCAATTGCTGGAAGCGGCGACGCAAGCGTGAAACGAGGCTTCGACTCGGACGCGCCGGCGTCGTTCCGCGCTCCAGCAGCACGCCGGCGATCATGTCGTGCACGGTGGGGTCGGCCAGGCGGCTCTTCGCCTTCGCCTCGGCGACGCTCGTCTCGATGATCTCAACGTCTTCCGCGGCAGCCGCGTGCCGCTCGGTGAGGTAAGTGCGGTACACCGGGAAAGCGGCGATTATTTCGCTCAACGCGGTGCGGATGGCGTTGACTGTCGCGTCGCGCGTACGGCGGTCGGAATCGGCGATGCGCTTTGCATCTGAGACCAGGCCCTCAAGCTCGCTCGCAAAGCTCGTCTCCAGGATTTCCAGTTTGGCGCGCCGCAGCGCCTCGTGAAAGTCCTCGCCGCGGCCGGTGCAGACGCGATAGAGTCGGTCGAACGGGCCCTTTGCGTTCCGGTCGACGAGAATGCCGTCAAGCAGCGTCAGCGCATCGTAACCCGTCGTGCCGGCGATCGGCCACTCGCGCAAGCGCTCGCCGGGTTCGAGAATCTTTTCGACGACGATGTAGAAGCCCGGCCCGACCGCGCCCTGTAGCGCTTCCACGTAAGCCGCGGGATCAGCAAGGCCATCGATGTGATCCACGCGCAATCCGTGCACGCGTCCCTCGCGGACGAGCCGGAAAATCAGCGCGTGGCTCGCTTCAAACACGTCCCGCTCCTCGACACGCAGTCCGGCGAGCGAATCGATGTCGAAGAAGCGACGGTAATTCACGTCGCTTGCGGCAACGCGCCAATAAGCCAGGCGATACGCTTGCTGTTCGAGCAATTCATGGAGCGGCTCGAAGCTTTCCCGCCGGCCTTTGATCCCGTTCAGCACTTCGACGGCGCGTTCGATCGCGCGCAGCAATGCCGGGTCGCGCCGCGCCGCGCGCGCAAGCCGCTTCTTTATGCCTTCGGCGCGAACAGGAAAATCGGCGCGCCGCCGCGCCGAAGTCTCGCTTGCCATGCTGCGCAAGTCGCCGACGATCGCCAAAACGTCGCGGCTGATCGCTGATGTGCCGAGGATCGCTAGCGCATTGTCGAGAATATCGGGATAGGTGAGCGGCGAGATCGGGAAGCGGTGCTCGTATTGCCAGACGCTGAACGCCCCCTGCGCCGCATCGAAAGCGAGATGCAGGTTCCCGCTTTCCAGCGCCTCGCCATATTGCTCACCGAGAAACGGCAGGACCAGCTTGCCGTGCGCGCCAAGCCGTTGCCAGTCGACGTCGAAATAATGCGCATGCGGCGACAGTTCGCCCCATTCGAGGATCGACAGCCACCACGGATTGTCGGCTCCTCCCACTCCCATATGGTTCGGCACGATGTCGAGCACGAGCTGCAGATCGTGCTTGGCGAGCGTGTCGGAGAAGCGCAGGAATGCGGCTTCGCCGCCCAGTTCCGGATTGATCCTCGTCGGGTCGACGCTGTCGTAGCCGTGCGTCGAGCCCGGGCGCGCCTGAAAGATCGGCGAGGCATAGACATGACTGATGCCGAGCTTGGCGAGGTAGGGGAGGATCGCGCTTGCCTGATCGAAACCGAAAGCCTTGTGGAATTGCAGGCGATACGTCGCGCGCGGCGGCGGTGAGGCTAGGCGCGAGACCTCCGGACGCAAGCCGCGCCCTTCGAGCGCGAGCGCCGCCGCGGTTTTCGCCAGCGGACCGCCAGGTGCGGCGATCTCGCGCAACGTAAGCCGCAGCCGCCGCTTCCAATTCGGATGACCGCGATCGGGGCCCGGCATGTTCGCCTGATTCATCTCGCGTGTTGCGTCTTCCACTTGCACGGCGGCGAGGATCGAAGGCGTGCGCCCAAGATAGCGGATGCTGCCGACGAGTGGCGGCTCGCCGGGATCGTCGGCGGAGGTGAGGTTCTGCTGCTCCAAAGCCTGCCGTAGCCGCACTTTGTCGGCCTCGCGCAGCGCCCGCTCGCGCGCCGCGAGATCGGGTGCGAAAATGCCGAATGTTTCACGCAGATCGACATCTTGGCCGCGCCACCACCCCATGAAGGTCGGCAGATCGTGCGTGGTCAGCGCGGCCAAGGCATCGCGGGGATAAGCGTCCGGCGGTTTGAAGGCGCCGTCATTATCATGCTCGAAGAAGAGAATACGGTAGCTTAAAAGCCCAGCGCGCATGATCGCGTCGGAAAAACCTTCCGGCGCGGTGCCCAAATCTTCCGCAATGACCAGGCAACGATTGCGGTGGCTTTCGAGTCGGAGCACCGCAAGCGAGGCTTCGAAGGGATACTCGACATAAGCGCCGTCTTTTGCCGATTGGCCGCGGGGAATAAGGAACAGGCGCTGCAGCTGGAATGCATGATCGATGCGGATCGCGCCGGCATGACGCATGTTGGCGCGAACCAATGCGCGAAAGGCGGCAAACCCCTGCGCCTCGAGTGCCAAAGGATGGAACGGCGGCAGACCCCAATTCTGTCCCTCGGGCCCGAGCAGATCCGGTGGCGCGCCGATCGACAGAGCCGGTGCAAAGCGATCCGGATGCGCCCACACTTCCGAGCCGCCGGAATCACCGCCGACCGCGAGGTCGCGGTAAAGCCCGATCTCCATGCCGGCGCTTGCCGCATCGCGTGCCGCCTCGGCGAGTTGTCGATCGGCGAGAAATTGCAGCCATTCGTGGAAGTCGACGAGATCGGAATTTTGCTGGGCAAAGCGCGCGACCTGCGGCGATGCATGATCACGAAAAGCCTCCGGCCATTCGCCGAGCCAAGTGCACCCGTCTTGGCGTAATTTCTCCGAAGCCGATTCGAAGATCGCGTGCAGGCGCAGATTGTCGCCTTCATCGCGGCGAAACGCCTCGAATTCGGCCGTGGCTCCGCGCGAACGCACCTCCTGCCACAGCGCATCGAGGACGCGGCGCTGAATTGCCCAGACGGCGGCGTGGTCGACGAACGGCGCGCGACGCAAATGGTCGATCTGCGCGGCGCTCTCGCCTTCAAGCAGTTTTGCCGCGCGGCTGCCGGCAAACTCCGGGATGCGACAGAGATCGATCAGCAGCGGATCCAGGAACAGCCGCGACGATGGCGAATACGGCGAGATTTTGCTGCGATCGGACGCAAACAACGCGTGCAGCGGACTGAGGCCCAGAAACGATGCGCCGTGGCGTCCGGCGGCTGTGGCGAGTTCGGCAACGTTGGTCAAATTGCCGATGCCGATGTCGTCCGATCCGCGCAGACTTGCGACTTGACACGTCAGTCCCCAGGCGCGGCCGCGCTCGAGTTGCTCGGGCTGGTAACACCGCTGCGGCGCGATGATGAGCAGCGACTCGGCATGGGAATCGCCGGCGCGCGTGATGAGCTTGTGATATCCGCCGGGCAGATGGTCGAGCCAAAGCACGGTCCCGCGATCATGATGCTCGACTCGGGCTCGCCCTTCGCGCGTTCCGCCGTCCTCCAGCGCGACTTGCCACTCGACCTTTGTCTCCGGCGCGGCACGCACAGGGATCGTGCCGTATGTGTCCGGCGTGATGACGGGCGCAACGAGCGCACGGCGCATCTGCTCGATTGACGCGAGCGAATCGCGCGTCGCGCTGGCATTCGACACATCGAGGCCGAAAGCTCCGATGATCGCGCGCTTCGTCTCCTGCGGCGTGAGGTTTTCGTTCTGATGGACGTCGGTGTAGCCGGGGGCAATCCCGAGCAGATTGGCGAGGCGATCTACGGCGTCGGCACCTGCGCTCACGGAGCGGTTCTCCAGGAGATGCCGGTCCAGGGGCGCAGGTGAACGCGATTGTCTTGCGCCGAAGCATCCGGGCTTTGCCAGATGATGCGCGCGCCATGGGGCAAATCGACTTCGCCTGCGCGGTCCCCGAACGACGCTGCAAAAGCGAGCCCGCCTGCCTCAAAGCGCCACTCGACCGTCAGCACGGCATTGGTGACATTATAGCTGGCGTCAAAATAGCGGCTCGCAATCAACGGCACGATTTCGCGATGCCGGATCGCGATCAAATTGCGCAGCTCGCTGAGCACGCTTGCATGCGGCTCGCGGCTGATTTCGGTCCAATCGATCTTGGAATGGACAAAGGTCCTCTCGTCGGTCGGGTCGGGGATGCGTGCAGCAGCAGCTTCGTCGGCGAACGCCTTGAAGTGGCGGAACTCCCGGCGGCGGCCCTCGCGCACCGCTTTCGACAATTCTTCGCTCTCGGAGAAATCGACGAAAAACTGGAACGGCGCGGACGCGCTCCATTCCTCGCCCATGAACAACATCGGGATTTGCGGACTGAGCATCAACCCCGCATGCGCCAGCGCCAGCTTCTCGGGCGTGGTTAAGGCCGCGATGCGCTCGCCAAAGGCACGATTGCCAATCTGGTCGTGGTTCTGCAAGTGCGCGACAAAAGCGCTCGGCGGCAGATGCGCGGAAGCCTCCCCGCGCGGTTTCCCGCCACGAATTTGCATCGGTTCGCCCTGGAAGACGAAGCCTTCAGCAAGGCCGCGTCCGAGCCGCCCGACCGGGTCGTCGACGTAATCGGCGTAATATCCCTCGCTCTCGCCCGTCATCAGCACGTGCCAACAATGGTGCACGTCATCGTTCCATTGCGCCGTGTAATGAATCGGCTGGCCGGCTTCGTCGCGCTGCAGCCATTTCGCTTCGTTCTCTTCGTTTTCGAGGATTAGGTGGATTTGCCGATCCGGCAATGTCTCGCGAATTGCGTCCGCAATCTCGATCAGGATGTGGTTGGCGCTGTCATCGGTAATCGCGTGGACCGCATCAAAGCGCAAACCGTCCGCATTGAACTCTTCGAGCCAATAGAGCGCATTGTGCAGGAAGAAATCGCGCACGGTCCGCTCTTCATCGAAAGCAAGTCCGCCGCCCCAGGGCGTTTGGTGGCGCTCGGTGAAGAAGGATTTTGCAAAAGCGTGCAGATAATTGCCGCTCGGGCCGAAATGATTATAGACTACGTCGATGAAGATCATGATCCCGAGCGCGTGCGCGCGCTCGATGAGCCGCTTCAAGTCATCCGGGGTGCCGTAGGACGCATTCGGCGCGAAGTGTGCGACACCGTCATAGCCCCAATTGCGTGCGCCGGGACAGTCGGAAAGCGGCATCAGTTCGATCGCGGTGGCGCCGAGATCGCGCCAATGTTCGAGCTTTTCTGCAAGCGCCGCAAACGTCCCCTGCGGAGTGGCGGTGCCGACATGCACCTCGACGATTACCGCTTCCGCCCAAGGGCGGCCGTGCCACTCGCCGTCGCTCCAGGCAAAGGCAAGCGGGTCGACAATTGCGCTCGGCTGATGCACCCCGTCCGGCTGATAGCGCGAGGCCGGATCGGGCGCACGCAAGCTTTCGTTCAGTTCATAAATGTAGCGCGTGCCGGCACTCACCCCGGTCAGTTCCAGCTCGTGCCATCCGTCCGGCTTCGCCGCCATGGGGTGCGGGGTGTCGGCTACAATCGCGCGCGGATTTTGTTCGTCCGGGGCGAAAAGCGCGAACCGGGTCTTATCTTGATCGATATGCGCGCCAAACGGCATGCGGTGCACGCGTCTCATTATCATTTGTTACGCCGGCGTAAGTTGGAAGAGCGCGAGCGAACGTGCGCCGATTGGAAATGTTCCCCCCGGACGCAGAACGGATACCGGCGTGCGCACATGTCCATGAGCCTCCTGCGTATCGAACACATGTGTCCACGCGGCTCCCGGCAAATGCGGATTGAGCGTGAAATCGACCTTTTTGGTGGATGCGTTGAGGAGGACGATAAATCGCTGGCCGTCGGCCGAATCGTTGCCGATCTGCATGCCGAGCGTACGACGGTTCTCGTCCGCCCAGTCCTCGTTGGTCATTTCCCGGCCCTCGGGCGCGAGCCAATAGACGTCCTGCAGGCCATTCTTGTCGACGCGGGAGCCGGTCAGATAACGGCGCCGGCGGAACACGTCATGACTGCGCCGAAGCCGGATGAGCAGCTGAATGAAGGAGAATAGATCGGGATCGACTTTCTCGCCGCGGTCCCAATCGAGCCAGCTCGTCTCGTTGTCCTGACAATAGGCATTGTTGTTGCCCTTCTGCGTGCGCGAGAATTCATCCCCCATGAGCAGCATCGGCACGCCGACAGAGAAGAACACCGTCGCCAGAAGGTTGCGCTTCTGCTGGGCACGCAAAACGAGAATGGCGGGGTCCCTGGTCGGCCCCTCGACCCCGCAATTCCAGGAGACGTTATGGGGATGTCCGTCTTTGTTGTCCTCGCGGTTCGGCTCGTTGTGACGCTCGTTGTAGCTGACGAGGTCCTGCAACGTGAAGCCGTCATGGGACGAGACATATTGGACCGAAGCCCAGGGCTGGCGCCCGCGCCTGTGAAAGATCTCGCGTGATCCAGTGAGGGCGCGCGCGAGACCGGCGATCTGTCCGGCATCGCCGCGCCAGAAACCGCGGATCGTGTCGCGAAAGCTATCGTTCCACTCGCTCCAGCCGGGCGGAAATTGTCCCAAGCGGTAGCCGTTGGAGCCGAGATCCCACGGCTCCGCGATCAATTTGACGCGCGACAAAACCGGATCCTGCCCAACTGCGCGCAGGAAGCCGGCCCGGTCGGAAAACTCGAATGGGTCGCGGGCGAGCGCCGGTGCAAGATCGAAACGGAAGCCGTCGACGTGATAAGCCTCAACCCAATGCCGCAGACTGTCCGTCACCATCTGCAGGACGCGCGGATGCGCAAGGTCGAGCGTATTTCCGGTCCCGGTCACGTCCCAGACGAAACGCGGATTGTCCGGTGCAAGCTTGTAGTAGCTGCGATTGTCTATGCCGCGGAAGGAGAGCGTCGGGCCGAGCTGATTGCCTTCGGCGGTATGATTGTACACGACGTCGAGGATGACCTCGATCCTGGCTTCGTGGAGCGTGCGGACGGCGGCTTTGAGATCAAGCACGCCATCACCTTCGGAGCTGTAATAGCGCGGCTCCGGCGCGAAGAAAGCGAGAGTCGAATAACCCCAATAGTTCCTGAGCTTCTTCTCGACGAGAAAGCGATCGTCGGCGAAGGCATGGATCGGCATGAGTTCGATCGCGGTTACCCCGAGCTTGACCAGATGATCGACGATCGCGGGATGGGCGAGCGCGGCATACGTGCCGCGCATCGTCATCGGCACGTCGGGATGCAGCTGCGTCAGGCCTTTGACGTGCGCCTCGTAAATCAGCGTGTCGCGCCACGCGTGACGCGGCGGCTGATCGCCACCCCACATATGCGAAGGGTCCTCGACCACGCATTTCGGCATCATCGGAGCACTATCGCGGCTATCTCGGGTGAGGTCGGCGCGATGCGCATCCCGCCGATAGCCGTACAGCGCATCGTGCCAGCGAATGCGTCCGGAGAGCCGCCGCGCGTAAGGGTCGATGAGCAGCTTGCGCGGGTTGAAACGGTGGCCGTGCGCCGGTTCATAAGGTCCGTGCACGCGGTAGCCGTACAATTGTCCCGGGCGCAGTCCGTTCACATAGCCGTGCCAGACTTCGTCCGAATATTGCGGCAGTCTATATTCCTCGATCTGACGGCGTCCGGACGAGTCGAACAGGCAAAGGTCAACCGCGCTCGCATGGGCTGAAAACAGGGCGAAGTTCACGCCCTTGCCGTCCCAGGTCGCACCGAGCGGCGCAGGCGAGCCGTCGTCGAGGCGCGTCATCCAAGCGGATTCCGGGACTGCTGGCCGGCGGTTCAGCCGTCGAGTGTCGTCCAGAGCGGGGGCGCCGCGCGGCCATTCACCGGCTGCGGCTGATCCTCCAAGAGGATGTCGAGGAAGCTCTTCGACCAATCCTCGACGTTGTTGCTTTCCAAGACATCCATCATCGCACGCCACCGCTCTTTGCGCTCCTCGAGGGGCATGTTTAGGCCGCGAGCGATGGCAGTGGCAACGCCCTGCTTGTCATAAGGATTGACGATGAGCGCCGCGTCGAGCTCCTGGGCCGCGCCGGCGAAGCGGGAGAGGATGAGGACGCCGGGGTCCTGCGGCGCTTGGGCCGCGACATATTCCTTTGCAACGAGATTCATGCCATCGCGAAGCGGCGTGACAAGTCCGATGCGCGCCATCCGGTAGAGACCGGCGAGCGCCGTGCGGCTCATCGTCCTGTTCATGTACTGAATCGGCGTCCAGTCGAGGTCGCCGAATTTGCCGTTCGTATTGCCGACCTGCTCGGCGACCTTACGCTGAATTTGCACGTAGGCCGGTACTTCAGAGCGCGACTTCGGCGTAATCTGCAAGAGCACGGTGCGCTTCTTCATATCGGGATGGCGTTCGAGGAACGCTCCGAAGGAGTTGATCCGCTCAAATATGCCTTTCGTATAGTCAAGCCGGTCGACGCCGATAATGAGGCTCTTGCCGTCGAGGCTGGCGCGGGTGCGCTTGACCACTGTGTTGTGCTCGGCCAGGCGCGCTTCCTCGGCAAAAGCGCCGGTGTCGATCGAGATCGGGAAGGCACCGACCCGGAAACGCCGCCCGAAAGCCTCGCACCAGCCGTCGCCGAGAGCGCGACCGGCGCCGCTTCTTTCGATACAGCCGACGAAATTCTGGGCATCGAGTTGGGTCTGGAACCCGATCAGGTCATAGGCCGCGAAGGAGCGCAATAATTCCTCGTAGGCCGGCAAGCCGGAGGCGACGTCGTCCGGAGGCCACGGCACATGCAGGAAGAACCCGAGCCGGTTGGAAAAGCCCATGTCGCGGAGCGCGCGTGCGAGCGGAATGAGATGGTAATCGTGAACCCAGATCGCGTCGCCTTCGTCGAGCAGCTTGGCGAGCCGACGGGCGAAAGAACCATTGACCCGGAAAAAGCCGGCGGTGTGCTGCGCCGAATATTCGGCAAGATCCAGCCGGTAATGGCAGATCGGCCAAAGCGCCCGGTTGGCAAAGCCGTGATAGAATTCTTCGAGATCGCGGCGGCTTAGATCGGCGACCGCATAGCTGACCGCGCCGTAGGTGCGCAGCGATGTCGCTGATTCCGGCATATCGTTGGTCTTGCCGGACCAGCCGAACCACAGGCCGCCGCGGGCCTTCAAGGCTGCGTCCAATGCCACCGCAAGACCGCCGGCGGCAGGCGTTCCGCTGGCGCTCGGCACCGGTACTCGGTTCGAAACTACAACCAGACGGCCGGTTTTTGGCCCTGTCTTGGGCGCCATGATGGGCCGCGATGGCTGCAGAAAGTCGACCTGACCCATCTCTTGCGAAAGCCTCTGCAATGATTTCGAATCCGACAACGCCGTCCCCCTCAGCTTCGTTGCGAAGCTCGGCGCCTATCTTTCGCCCGCCCATGCTAGGATTGAGCCGCGCGGGAAGGCTTCTGGTTGAACCCGACATACAAAATGCGCGCCATAACATTTGCTTAGCGCACGTTTTTCAATCGACGTTGCTAGTCTGCCACTGCGGCACGGATTCCCGTGCGGTGTGTCCGCAGGTGGGTCGGTTTCACTGGCATCAACAGGGCATTTGAGTTAAGGGTCCGGAACTATTCGACAGTGCGCCTGCCCGATCAAACTGCAACCGGAATTCTCTCTGCGTGGCCCGACACAACAGCCTCAGCGATTACGCTTCGAAGCGGTTCCGACTAGCGGGGAAAGCCGTCCTCGACTTCGGAAATCCGTTTTTCGCCCCCATAGATCGCCTGGGACAGGATGCGGAACGCCGCGGCAAGCCATTCGTCAGCTTCGCAAATTACGACTATCTCGGCCTGGCGACGCATCCGCGCGTGAAAGCCGACAGCGCTGCAGCACTCGAGTCGCTCGGCGTCGGCGCCCTCGCCTCAAGGCTCGTCGGGGGTGAGCGCTCGACACACCAGCTCCTGGAGGAGGAGCTCGCATCCTTTCTCGGCACCGAGACCTCCCTCTCGCTCGTCTCCGGCTATCTCACCAACCTGACCACGATCACCCATCTGATGGCCGGCCGCGATGCGCTGTTCATCGACGAACTGTCGCACAACAGCATTGTCAGCGCGGCAAAGAGTTCGGGCGCCGCGGTCGTCGTCTTCCGCCACAACGACCTCGACCATCTTGACGAGCTCCTCGCCAACAATCGCGAGAATTACCGCAACGTACTGATCATCGCCGAAGCCCTGTACAGCATGGACGGCGACATCGCCGACTTGCCGCGCCTCGTCGAGGTCAAGGAGCGGCACCAGGCGTGGCTGCTCGTCGACGAAGCGCATTCACTGGGCGTGCTCGGCGCGACCGGCAGGGGCATTTGCGAGCATGCCGGCGTCGACCCCAATCGCGTCGATCTCATTATTGGCACCATGTCCAAGACGCTCGCCTCCTGCGGCGGCTTCATCGCTGCAAAGCGCAGCATCACCGACTGGATGCGCTACACGCTACCGGGTTTCGTCTATAGCGTCGGCTTGTCACCGGTGATCGTTGCCGCCGCCCGCGCGGCGTTGCAACTCATGCAGGAGGAGGCCTGGCGCATCGAGCGGTTGGCAAGGAACGCCGAGATGTTCCGCGACTGCGCCCGCCAGGCGGGGCTCGACACCGGCCCCGCCATCGGCCGCGGCGTGGTACCGATCCTGTTCGCATCGAGCCAGGAGACGATGCTCGCCTCGCAGCACCTCCTCGAGCAAGGCTTCTATTGCCCGCCGATCGTCCAGATCGGCGTTCCCAAGGACCAGCCGCGGCTCAGGTTCTTCATCTCGGCAAGCCATACCGAGGACGACATTCGGCGGGTGATTGCCGCGCTCGAAACGCGGCCGGTCGTCGCCGGCGAGATGCCTGCCCAAGTCGCCACCGCGGCGTTGTAAGCGGTACCGCCTGGTATCTGTTCGATTGTCCGCCTTTTTAGGGTCATGGATCGCTGCTAGGGCGCGGCCATGTCGGCAATCGATGTCGTGCCTGTCTCGGGCCTTGCCTCTTTTCTGGCGTTCTGCCGGATGCCGCGCACCCTTTATTCAGGCCATCCCGGCTTTGCGCCTTCTCTCGATGCGGAGCGCTGGACCCTTTACGCGCATTGGCTGAACCCGCATTTCAAGCAGGTGACGTCGCAGGCTTGGCTTGCCCGCCGCGGTGGGCGCGCCGTCGGGCGCATCGCCGCGCAGATCTATCGGCCGGAGATCACCCCGCTCGGCGCCTCGCGCGCCCAGTTCGGCTCGCTCGACGCCGTGGACGACCGCGATGTTGTAGCCGCTCTGACCGCCACGGCGGAGGCATGGCTGCGCGAGCGCGGCGCGGCAATCATCCATGGGCCCTTCTCGCCGTCGGTGAACAGCGAGACCGGCCTTCTGGTGCAAGGCTTCGATGCCGTACCCATGATGTTCATGCCCTGGCATCCGCCCTATCTCGGGCCTCTTCTCGAGGCCTGCGGCTACGGCAAAGCCCGAGACCTGATCTCCTACCGCTACCGGCCGACAAAGGCGGATGCCCGCGATTCCGGCGTGACGGCCAGGCCCGAATGGCGAGACCGCCTGAAGATTCGGCCGCTGAGGCTCAAGGACATTCGCAGCGAGGCGGCGGTTATTACCGGGATTTTCAACGACGCCTGGGGCCATAATTGGGGCTATGTGCCGCTCACCGTCGACGAACTCGTGTCCACGGCCGACGCGCTCAAATTCGTCATGCCGGAAGATTTCGGCTTCGTCTTCGAGCTGGATGGCGAGCCGGCCGCCTTCGGAATCGGGATTCCAAATCTCCACGAGATGACGGCCGACCTGAAGGGTCGGTTGTTCCCGTTTGGCCTGCGGCTTATCGGACGCGTCCGCAATGCCCGCTTCAAGACCGCTCGGATCGCCTTGTTTGGGGTGCGAAAGAAGTTCCAGCGTAGCGCGACGGGCGGCGTCATCATTCTCGGCCTGGTCGACCGGATGCGGCAATTGTACCGCACCTATAACCTGGAACAGATAGAATTCGGCTGGGTTTTGGAGGACAATGCCCAGATGCGCCGGCCGATAGAGCTTGGGGGAGCGCAGGTGGACAAAGTCCACCGCGTGTACGAGAAGCAGCTTGTCGCTCGCGCCGTAAGCGCAAACGAGCCGGCGGCGACGACGGCGGGCGCAAACAGCGAAGCACTGGCGCGGGGATTGGTTTAATGAATCGTCCGATGGACATATCGGAAGCAACGTTGGCGGACCGCTCGCATATCGAGCGGCGCCGGGAAATCCTCAAAGCGCATCCCGAGATCCGCACCCTGATCGGGCGCGATCGCACGACCGCCTGGATCACGATCTGCGTCGTCGCCGGCCAGCTGTGTCTTGCCGCGGTGTTCGGCGGCTTGGGGCTGCACTGTTGGTGGCTTGCCCTGATCGCTGCCTATTGCGTTGGCGCTTTCGCCAACCACGCGATGTTCGTCGTCATTCACGACGCGATCCACAATCTCGTCTTCGAGGACGGGCGCCTCAATAAGCTCACCGCGATTCTCGCCGATCTCCCAAACGCATTTCCCACCTCGATGGGCTTTCGCGCCTATCACATCAAACACCACTCGCATCTGAGTTCCTACGACTACGATGCCGACGTTCCGAGCGATTGGGAGGCGCGCCTCGTCGGCAATCGCTGGTATATGAAGGCCGGATGGCTGTTCTTCTTCGCGGCTTTTCAATGGCTGCGCATCAGCCGGCTCAAGGGCACCGTGCCCGGCATTTTCAGCCGCTGGTCGATGATCAATATCGGCGCGGTAATCGTCTGCGATCTCATCCTCCTGTTCTTGTTCGGCCCTAATGCGCTGCTCTACCTGTTGGCGTCCTTCTGGTTCTCGGTCGGGCTGCATCCGCTCGGCGCGCGCTGGATCCAGGAGCATTATGCTCTCGCGCCGGGACAAGGAACGTTCGACTATTACGGGCCTCTGAACCGCATTCAGCTCAACATCGGCTATCACAACGAGCACCACGATTTTCCCGATATACCCTGGAGCCGGCTGCCTGAACTGAAGGCCATGGCGCCGGAATATTATGACGGGCTGCACGCGCACTATTCCTGGACCCGACTGTTCTTCGCCTTCATCTTCGATCCGCGCTATTCGCTGCACACGCGCACGGAGAACATGCCTGAACGGCCCGAGCGGCAAGACGTGATGGCGGAAAACTCGCATGCGACCTTCAAGCCGGCTCTCGCGGCGCAGAGGTGATCTGAATGACGACGAGATCAGAATCTGACGGTGCGGCCCTTGGCGATTATCTGACCGCCTCGCCCCGGTTATTCGAGAATCCGCTTCTCGACAAACTCTCGCGCGTGCACTGGACCGTGCCGCTTTACGCTTATGCGCCGGCTATCGCGGTGCTCGCTTATCTAAGTTTCACAAACGTAAGTGCCCTGGCGGCGGTCGGCTGCATGCTGCTCGGTTATATCGGCTGGACGCTGATCGAGTATTTCGGCCACCGCTATCTCTTCCATTGGGAATTTCCGGGTCAATTCGGCAAGCGTCTGCACTTCCTCATTCACGGCGTGCATCACCATCATCCGAGCGATCCGCTGCGGCTCGTCATGCCGGTCCTGCTCAGCGGCCCGATCCTGCTTGCCGCGTTTGCGGTGATCGCGGTCTTATTCGGGTTCCCGCTGACCTGGCCGGTGCTTGCCGGCTTCACCGCCGGATACCTCGCCTACGACATGGTTCACTACCACGTGCACCACCGAGAGCCGACGACCCGCTTCGGACGTATGCTCCGGCGCGTGCACATGCTCCATCACTTCCGCGATCACGATCGCGGCTTTGGGGTGAGCGCGCCGTGGTGGGATTACGTGTTCGGGACGTCCTACGCGAGCGAGAGTGCGAGGGGCGAGCGCCGCTAAAGAACCTGTGCCCTGCAATAGTTAATTGCACGAAACCGGTTGTAAATAGCCGCGGCGCGGTTATTGATTGCAACCTTCGTTCCCCATCCCTAGTTGCCACTTATTGATTCGGGAGTGCGGCTCCACCCATCTCTCGATGCATTCTCGGTGTTCGTATGACCAGTCGTTGGCACGTACTCGGATTGCTTTTCCTCGTTCGCACGACAATGGCATTTCAATTCGAATCGGTTGCCGCCATCGGACCGGTCCTCCAGCGCGAATTCAACGTCGGCCTTCCTGATATAGGGATGCTGATCGGCCTGTACCTGTTGCCGGGCGTGGTGATCGCTCTGCCCGGGGGCGCAATCGGGCGCGCGCTTGGAGACAAGCGCACCGTATTGGTCGGCTGCGCGATCATGTTCGTCGGCAACGTCATCATGGCTTTCTCCGACGTTTGGGCTGCCCAGGTCGGCGGCCGCTTGCTAACCGGCATCGGCGGCGTCGTGCTGAATGTCGTCAGCACGAAGATGGTGGCGGATTGGTTCGCGGAGCGCGAAATCGCAACCGCGATGGCGCTGTTTCTCAATTCCTGGCCGTTCGGCATCGCCGTTGCCCTCTTGGCGCTGCCGTCGTTGGGCGTTGCCGAGGGCTACAAGGCCGTATTCTTCCTCGCCGCCGACCTCGTCGGAGCCGCCGCCCTCCTCTTGGCCTTCGTTTACAAAGACAGGGTCGTCGAAAGCTTTCCAAAAGAGGGCCCGCGGATGGAGCGACAGACCATCCTGCTTGTGACGCTCGCCGGTCTCATATGGGGCTTGTTCAATACCGCGATTGCGATGGTTTTCTCCTTCGGGATCAACGTCCTCATCGAGCAGGGTTGGGCGATTACAAGCAGCGGCTCGGTGATCAGTCTTGTTCTATGGCTGACCATTTTTACGGTGCCGCTCGGCGGGTACACGGCCGATCGGGTCAGGAGCAAGGGCGTTCTGATCGCGGCGAGCACGGTCGTCGCGGCGCTGCTGATGTTTGCAGTGCCGCGCACGGGCTATCCGCTGGCCGTGCTGATCGCATTCGGGCTGATCTGCGGTTTTCCCGCCGGTGCGATGATGGCGCTCCCGGCTTCGGTGCTGAAACCACAGAACCGCGCCGGCGGAATGGGGATTTTCTTCACCGTGTTTTACCTCGCGATGTCACTCGGACCGGTGATTGCCGGCCGGCTTGCCGGCTATACCGGGCGCGCTGCGACCGCGCTTGACTTCGGCGCTGGCCTTCTCGTCGCCTGCCCGATCGTCCTCGCTGGCTTTATGGTTTTGCGCGAAGGCGCGCTCGCCAACGAAATTGCCGTGTAGGCGCTGTGCGGCCCCCTTCACATCGCGTCGTAATCGAGCGCGATTTTCTCCGTCGCAGGGCGGAACTGGCACGTCAGGACAAAACCTGCCTCTTCTTCCCATGGCTCGAGCGAAAAATTCTGGTCCATGGCGCCGGCGCCTTCCATCAGCTTGGCGCGGCAGGTGCAGCACATGCCGCCACGGCACGAATAGGGCAGATCGAGTTCGTGGCGCTCGGCGGCTTCGAGCACCGTCTCGTCCTTGCGCATCGCCAATTTATGCAGCGCGCCGTCGAGGCGGATTGTAAGGCTGATCTCCTCGCGCGCATGCGACACAAGGGTCGACTTGAGCGGCCGCGGCGGCGTCTCGGTCGTGAAAACTTCGCGATGGATGCGGGCGCTCGGTAGGCCGAGCGCAGTAAGGGTTGCGCTCACCTCCTCGATCATCGTCAGCGGGCCGCAGAGGAATACGTCATCGACGGCAGCGATGCCGCCTGCGGTGCGGATCAAGGCCGGCACTTTGTCGCCGGTGAGCCGCCCGTGCAGCAGATCGACGTCCTGCATTTCACGCGACAGAATGTGGTGCACCGAGAGGCGCTCGAGAAAGCGGTCTTTGAGCGCGTCGAGCCCATCCTTGAACATGATCGTCGCCGACGATTTGTTGCCATAGAACAAAACGAAATGGCTCTGCGGTTCGCGCGTCAGCACGGTCTTGATGATCGAGAAGATCGGCGTGATGCCCGACCCGGCGGCGAAGCCGACATAGGTGCGCTCTGCCGTCGCATCCGGTGCAAGGCCGAAACGCCCCTCCGGTCGCATGACTTCGATCGTGTCGCCAGCCCTCAGGCGCGCATTGGCAAAAGATGAAAACAGACCGCCATCGAGCCGCTTTATCGCGACGCGCAGTTCGCCTTCGTCCATTCCGGAGCAGATCGAGTAGGAACGCCGCACTTCCGCGCCGTCGAGCTTGGTGCGGAGCGTCAGATATTGTCCGCTGGTGAAGGCGAACTCCTCGCGCATCTCTTCCGGGACGGCGAAGCCGATCGAGATCGCCTCCGGCGTCTCGCGGCGCACGTCGGCAATGGTGAGAGGATGGAACCCTTGCGACGTCATCCCGCTCAGATGCACTTGAAATAATCGAAAGGCTCGCGGCAGGCTTTGCAGCGCCACAAGGCCTTGCAGGCTGTTGAGCCGAACTCTGACACCCTTTCCGTGTTGGACGAGCCACAATGCGGGCAGACGATGCTCTCTTCACCGAATAAAGCGCGGCGCGATGCATGTCCTGCCGGCGGCGCGATGCCGTAAGCCTTGAGTTTGGCTTTGCCGGTCTCGCTCATCCAATCGGTCGTCCACGCCGGCGAGAGAACCTGGCGAACGTGCGCATTGCAGAAGCCGGCTTTAGCGAGCGCCATTTTGATGTCGAAGCCGATCACATCGATTGCCGGGCAGCCGGAATAGGTCGGAGTGATCGCCACTTTCACTGTCCCGTCCGTGGCGACGTCGATCGAACGCAGCACGCCGAGATCGGCGATCGTGAGAACCGGGATTTCCGGATCGCGGACTTGTGCGACTGCTTCGCGCGCACGCGCGACGAGCTCATCTTGATGGCACTCGAGTTCCGTGAGCGCGGACATCACCACACCGCCTCGGGATGGGTCCGTTGCAGGTACTGCAGATCGGCGAGGATATAACCGACATGCTCGCTGTGGCGGCCGCTGCGCCCGCCGCTTTGCATGAAGGGCGCCTGCGGGATTTCCAGCCTCGCCTCGCGTAGAATCGGTGCGAGGCGCTGATTCCAGGAGCCTTCAAGGCTGAGCACGTCTGGGGCGACGCCCGACTGGGCAAGACCGCGCTCGATGTCATCCGCCTCGAACAACTCGCCCGTGTAGACCCAGAGCTCATCCAGGGCCGTCTGCGCGCGCTCGTGACTGTCGTCTGTGCCGTCGCCGAGCCGGATCAGCCATTCCCCGGAATGGCGCAGATGGTAAGCGGTTTCCTTCTCGGCCTTGCCGGCCATGGCGGCCAGCGCCTTGTCGCGCGACGTCATCATCTCGCGCCAATACAAATCCATGAACGCCGAGAACAGAACCTGCCGCACGATCGTGGCGGCGAAATCGCCGTTCGGCTGCTCGACGAGAAGGCAATTGCGATATTGATGCTGCTCGCGCCGGTAAGCGAAATGATCTTCGGTGAGCCCGGAGCCTTCGACGAGCGCGGCGTAACCGTAGAGCGAGCGCGCTTGGCCGACGAGATCGAGCGCGATATTGGCGAGCGCGATATCTTCTTCCACCATGGGCGCGTGGCCGCACCATTCCGACAGCCGATGGCCGAGGATCAGCGCGTCGTCGGCGCGCCGCAGCACGAGATTTAAGAGCGAGCTCTCGGCAAAGGAGATTGAGGTCGTCGCCATCACATATGTCCGACCTCGTCCGGCACATCATAGAATGTCGGGTGGCGATAAATCTTCGACAAAGCCGGTTCGAACAGTTCATCCTTATCCGCCGGGTCGGAGGCGACGATCGCGCTGGATGGCACGACCCAGATCGAATTGCCCTCGCCGCGGCGCGTATAGACGTCGCGCGCCGCCTGCAGCGCCATCTCCGCATCGGCTGCATGCAGCGAGCCGCAATGCTTGTGCGCGAGGCCGGAGCGCGAGCGGATGAACACTTCCCAAAGGGGCAGATGCTTCTCGCTCATCGCCTACTCCGCTGCGATCTGCATGGCCTCGCGCCGTGCGCGGCGCTTCTGCGCATAGGCCAGCGCCGCCTCACGCACCCAGGCGCCGTCCTCGTGGGCTTTGCGGCGCGCCCGCATGCGCTCGCGATTGCACGGGCCACCGCCGGCGAGCACGCGCTTGAACTCGGCCCAGTCGATCGGGCCGATTTTCCAGTGGCCGCTCGCGTCGTCATAGGCGAGCTCCTTATCGGGAATAGTCAGCCCGAGATAATGCGCCTGCGGAACGGTCGCATCGATAAACTTCTGGCGGAGATCGTCGTTCGAGAAGCGCTTGATTTTCCAGCGCGTCGACTGGTCGGAATGCTGGCTCTCGCTGTCGGGCGGCCCGAACATCATCAAGCACGGCCACCACCAGCGATTCAAGGCATCCTGCGCCATCGCTTTCTGCTCTGGCGTGCCGCGCGCGAGAGTCAGCATGATCTCGTAGCCTTGGCGCTGGTGAAAACTCTCTTCCTTGCAGATGCGGATCATCGCGCGCGCATACGGGCCATATGAGCAGCGGCAGAGCGGGATCTGGTTCATGATCGCGGCGCCGTCGACGAGCCAGCCGATCGCGCCGATATCGGCCCAGGTCAGCGTCGGATAATTGAAGATCGAGGAATATTTGGCCTTGCCCGCTAAGAGCTGCCCGATCAGCTCTTCGCGCGAGACATCGAGCGTCTCAGCGGCGGCATAAAGATAGAGCCCGTGGCCGGCCTCGTCCTGCACCTTGGCGAGCAGTGCCACCTTGCGCTTCAGCGACGGGGCGCGCGTGATCCAGTTGCCTTCAGGCAGCATGCCGACGATCTCGGAATGGGCGTGCTGCGAAATTTGCCGGACGAGCGTGCGCCGGTAGGCATCCGGCATCCAATCGTTCGGCTCGATTTTCTGCTCGGCATCGACACGCGCCTGGAAGCGAGCGGCCTCGCTGGACTGGTCGGTCGCCTCGTCGGGAATGCCGTTCAGCGCCTGCGTATACATGGCGGCTCCGCTAACACCGAGTATTGTGTCACAAAAAATCCAAACGTCAAATATTTTCTGTGACGTATCACCCGGCCTGGGGGGCAAAGCGCTGGCTCATCGGCTGGGCCGGCGCGGGCAGCGGCCCGCGATGGTCGCAGGTGTGGGCGCCGAGCCAACGATCGGCCGGATCGGCAACGATGGCATAGATCGCCGCGCATAGGTTGCGGGCCTTGCGGCCGGGCCAATCCTCGGGAAGGAGCGGGTTCGGCAGGAGCGGGTCGCGCAGGACGATGCGGCGATATTCGTGGATCAACAGGACGCGGATGACGACGCAGTCGAGGTCGTTCGGGCCGACGTGGCCGCGCAGCGCCGCGCCGGTTGGGACGAACATCGCGTTGAACTGCAAATAGCGGGTGGCGAGCTCGTCGAGCGGCCATGCGCGTTGCGCCAGGGCTCGCGCCGTGGCGGGGTGTGTCGCACTGGCACTCAAGTGCAGTGCATTTTTCGGCCGATGGCCGGCAATTCCGATCACCAAGTCTGGCGTGAGCGCCGCATAGCCGTGGCTTTGCCAGTGCGCCCGCGCATCTGCCCGTTCGGTCGCACTTCCCTCAAGCAGCACCAGATCGAAGCCGCCGTGCCAGTACTCCGGCGAGCCGCCGTAGATTTTGCCGGCGGCGTCCGCGAACGCCTCCTCGGCTGAAGCCGAGAGCGCATAGAACGTGTTCCGGCCGATCTTCTTGCGCTCGAACAGGCCCTCGGCGACGAGGCGCGACATGGCCGTGCGCACCAGCGTCTCGCTGACCCGGAATGCCCGCATGATCTCAAGCAGGGAGGCAAGTGCCAGCTGCCCGCCGCGCGGCACTATGGCATCGCCGAACAGCGTCACGATGAGGGAGCCGGCACGGATCGGAACGCGCGCGTGGAAGCGGTCGAGGAGGTCGGCGACGAAACCGCTCATCGGACCGGCGCTGGTAATTGTTCCATCCTCCCCGCTAGACTGATGCCCGGGCACGGCCAGGACCCATGAGCACGATCCTCACCGACATCGCCAAGCGCGTCTACGATCATACCTGGAAGCTCGATCCGATCGTGCGCAGCCTGCTCGATACCGATTTCTATAAGCTACTCATGCTGCAGATGATCTGGGGGCTTTATCCCGACGTCGAGGCGACGTTCTCTCTGGTCAACCGCACACGCAGCGTGCGCATTGCCGAGGAGATCGACGAGCAGGAACTTCGCGGTCAGCTCGATCACGCGCGCACGATCCACTTCACGAAGAACGAGATGATCTGGCTTGCCGGTAACACCTTTTATGGTCGCTCGCAGATTTTCGATCCGAAATTTCTGGCCTGGTTGGCGAAGTTCGAGCTGCCCGAATACGAACTCCGGCGCGAGGACGGCCAGTTCGTCCTGCATTTCCACGGGCCGTGGACGCACACGTCGGTGTGGGAAATCCCGGCGCTCGCGATCATCAACGAATTGCGTTCGCGCGCGGCGCTGCGCGGCCTCGGCCGCTTCACGCTCGACGTTTTATATGCGCGCGCCAAAGCCAAACTCTGGTCGAAGGTGGAGCGCCTGCGCGAATTGCCTGATTTGCGCATCTCCGATTTCGGCACGCGGCGGCGCCATTCTTTCCTGTGGCACCGCTGGTGTGTCGCCGCGCTGAAGGAAGGGCTCGGCGAGAAGTTCATCGGCACGAGCAACGTGTTGCTCGCGATGGACACCGATCTCGAAGCAATCGGCACCAATGCACATGAACTGCCGATGGTGCTTGCGGCGCTTGCAGCTGATGAGACGGGGCTTCGGGCTGCGCCCTACCGCGTATTGAAAGATTGGGAACGGTATTACGGCGGCAACCTCTTGATCGTCCTGCCCGACACATTCGGCACGGCGGCGTTCCTGCGCGATGCGCCCGACTGGGTCGCCGACTGGACCGGCTTTCGTCCGGATTCGGCACCGCCGATCGAGGGCGGCGAGCGCATCATCGCCTGGTGGAGATCGAAGGGGAAAGAGCCGCGCGACAAGCTGCTCGTCTTCTCCGACGCGCTCGATGTCGACACGATCGAGGAGACTTACCGTCATTTCCACAGCCGCGTGCGTATGAGCTTCGGTTGGGGCACAAACCTGACCAACGATTTCGCCGATTGCGCGCCGCTGCCGAATGAGAAACTCGCGGCGATTTCGCTGGTCTGCAAGGTGAGCGAGGCGAACGGCCGCCCGGCGGTGAAGCTGTCCGACAATCCCAACAAAAGTGTCGGCGATCCGCGTGCGGTCGAGCGCTATCTTAAGCTGTTTGGCGACGCCGATCGCGTCGAGCAGGAAGTCGTGTTGTGATTCCCGCGCAGAAGCGGCAATTGCACTGAACTGCCGCTCTATGCTGCAGCGGCTAATTTAAGCAGAACCTTGCTGCAGTCTGCCTTACGCGTGCGGGGGTGCGCTAAAAAATGTGCCCTGGGTCACACGCGCGCGTTTTCTGTCCGACACGAACGTAACCAGAAGTGCTGTGTGAAAGCACACCTGCTCCCGGCGCAATCGGCTGCACATTGCGTGCGTACCGTTCGTACAGGACGAACGGACGCATTGATGCAAGCCTGGTTCAGGCGGGGGAGTTATGGACATGACCTATGCGAGTGATTTCCCGCGTGCCGTAGGGCCTTCCGTTCTCGACCGCGCCGGCGCGAGCGGCACGTCTGCGCATCAGGACACCCTGAATGTGGGCTATCTTCTATTCGCGTTCGGCGTGCTTTGGGTCGTGGCGATCGCCGCCGCGATGGCATTGGCGCCAGGCTCGCTGCCCAATTGCCAGCTGACAGTCTCGGGTGACACTGCCATGTGTCTGCCGAGCACGCCGGCCGCGGCGGCCGGCTTGAACGTGTCCGCGATCGTCATCCCCGCCGGTCTGGCAGGTTCCAACTACGACGCATTCTGAACGTCCGCTCCTCCTAGGCAGTGCTAAACGACGCCGGCCGGGGCGACCGCGGCTGGCCGGCTTTGCTGAGGGAGAAACGTCACACCACGTCGGCCCCATTCTCAAGGGCGGACTTCGGGCAGGCATGTGTCCGTCCCCGCTCTCCCGGCCAACCCGGCTAGTAGCCGCCTGATTTCCCGAGTATTCTGGTACCCATGGGGATCACAAGGCGGATACCTTGCCTACAGGCCCTCGGATGATCCCTAGCGGGAACACTCGCGGGAGCGCGCGCTCTTGGCGGACGTTCGGTCGCCGGGTGTTCCTGCTTTGCGTGGCGCTCGGCGTTGTCGGCCTCGCTGGCGGCTTTGTCGTCTTTGCCCGGCTTATCGATTACCAGGAACGGTCGGCAACGCTCACCTCCGCCGACGGCGTCGTCGCCCTCACCGGCGGCTCGGACCGCGTCATCGACGCGGTCGAATTGCTCGCCCAGGGGCGGGCGCGCCGCCTGCTCATCACCGGGGTGAACCAGCAGACGTCCCGGCACGAGATGGCGCGGCTCATGCCGAATTTTCAACGGCTCTTCGATTGCTGTATCGATCTCGGCCGCGCCGCGCTCAACACGGCCGGCAATGCCGACGAGACCCGCCGCTGGGTGCAGCAGAACGCCATCGGCTCGAGCCTGATCGTCGTCACCTCCAACTATCACATGCCGCGCGCGCTCGTGGAATTGCGCAGCGCCCTGCCGCGGCTCGAACTCATCCCGTACCCCGTCGTCAGCGAGCGGCTGCGCAACAGCGATTGGCGCAGCGATGCCCAAGTCGCGCGTCTGCTGGCAATCGAATACGTAAAGTTCATCGCAGCGCTGGTTCGCACGAAGATCATGCCGCCTGCTAATACGCGTTCCGCCGATGTCATGACAGCATCGCGGGCACCTGCGGTTGCTCCGGACCTTGCCGGGGTCGTGAACACCCGTCGCTGATTCGTCGACGGCATTCCCGTATGATTTTCATCCGCTCGGCGTTGTTCAATTGTCTTTTCTACGCGAACACCGTCGCTCTCATGATCATCGGTTTTCCCACCATGATCTTCGGACGGCGCGCGGTGTTGTCGCTCGCACGGCTGTGGAGCCGCTCCTCGCTCTGGCTCCTGCGGGTGATATGTGGAACGTCGGCCGAGTTTCGCGGCCTGGAAAACATACCGAAGGGCGCCTGCATCATCGCTCCCAAGCATCAGTCCTTCTGGGAGACCTTTGCGCTCGTGAACTATTTCGATGACTTCTCTTACGTTCTGAAGCGCGAGCTGACATTCATTCCCGTGTTCGGCTGGTATCTTCTGCGGGCCGAGCAGATCGCCATCGACCGCGGCAATGCGCAAACCGCGCTGCGCCAGCTCGTTGCAAAGGCGCAAGCGCTCTTTGCCGAGGGGCGGCAATTGTTCATTTTCCCGGAGGGCACACGCCGTGCACCCGGCGCGCCGCCCGCCTACAAAGCCGGGGTCGGCTACGTCTATGACAAAACCGGCGTGCCTTGCCTTCCGGTGGCGCTGAACGCAGGACTGTTCTGGCCGCGCCGCCGTTTCCTGCGCTTCCCCGGGACCATCGTGGTCGAGTTCCTTCCGGCGATCGCGCCCGGCATGCAGCGCGGCGCCTTCCTGCAGGAGCTGCAGGGCCGCATCGAGACGGCGACAGATAGACTTATCGCCGAGGCCGCGCGACAGTCGAAAGCGGCGGCGATCGGCACCTCGACACCAACGCCGCAGGACCCGGTCTAAAACCCCGCATGGAACGGCGGCGGACCGCGTTTGTTTCCCTCCGGCTTTGAGGCAGGGCGAGAGCGTGACGGTCCCGCAGGTCGAAATCTTCGCGATCGTCGCGGTGATGCTGGTCCTCTTCATGTGGGATCGCCTGCGCCACGACCTTGTCGCCTGTCTGGCGCTTGTGGCGACGATTGTTACGGGAACGGTACCGCCGGGTAAAACCTTCTCCGGCTTTTCTAACCCGGTCATCATTCTGATTGCGGCGACGCTCGTCCTGGGGCGGGCGATCGGCAATTCCGGAATTCTCAACGGCGTGTTGCGCGCTTTCCTGAAGCGGGTTCAGTCGCCGTCGTTGCAGATCGGAGCGCTGTCCCTTTCGGTCGGGCTGCTGTCGGCGTTCATGAAGAATGTCGGGGCGCTCGGCATCTTCATCCCGCTGTCGCTGGAGGCGGCGCGGCGGATCAAGCAGCCCCCGTCGATCTATCTGATGCCGCTCGCTTTTGCGTCCCTGATCGGCGGCACCGCAACGCTCATCGGCACCGGTCCGAACCTTTTGATCTCGACGGTGCGAGCCGACGTGACCGGCAAGCCGTTCCAGTTCTTTGATTTCACCCCGGTCGGGCTACCCCTCGCTTTGATGGCACTGGTTTTCCTCAGCATCGGATGGCGCCTGCTGCCGCGGCGGCAAACCGGCGCGAAGACGGTCGGGCAAGTGTTCAATCTCGAACGCTATACGACCGAACTTGTCGTGCCGGAGGACTCAGCGGCTGTGGGCACTACGGTCGCCGAACTCGAGGCGCTCGGCGAAGGCGAATTGTCGGTGAGTTCGCTCGTCCGCGCCTCGGAAGAGGACGAACGCCACTTCGTCCCCTCCTACCGCACCCGCCTCGCAAGCGGCGACATCCTCACCGTCCATGCCGATCCCGCGACCGTGAAAGCGGTGACCGACAGCGCCGGCTTGGAGCTTGCCGCCTCGAAAGAACTGAAAGCCCCGGAACGCGCCAGCGACGATCTGGAAATCGTCGAAGCCGTGGTGATGCCGGGCTCCCAACTGATCGGACGAACCGCCCAGAGGCTGCAATTGCGCCGCCGCTTCGAGGTCAGTCTGCTCGCGGTCAGTCGCGCCGGCCGCCCTGTTCACAGCCGTCTCATGGAGCATGTCCTCCAGCCGGGCGACATCGTCGCCCTGCAGGGTTGGGGCAACACGATATATGACACCCTTTCGGATCTCGGTTGTTTGCCGCTCGCCGACCGCAGCATCGCCCTGGCGCGCCGGCGATGGCGATTCATTCCCCTGCTGCTGCTATTGGCCGCGATGGCGATCGTCATTCTGCGGGTGCGCAGCGTCGAGCAAACCTTCTTCGGCGCCGCCGTGCTTTGCATCGCGCTTCGGCAGATCAGCCTGAAGGAGGCCTATGAATCCATCGACTGGCCGATCATCGTGATGCTCGGCGCGTTGATCCCGGTCGGCGAGGCGCTGAATGACACCGGAGCGGCAAACCTGATCGCCAACATGCTCGGGCAGGCGGCTCAGCACGTTCCCGGGCTGGTCGCGGTAGCGCTCGTCATGCTCACGGCGATGCTGGCCGCGCCGCTCTTGCATCACGCCGCCGCAGTTCTGGTCATGGGCCCCATCGCCGCGGCAATCGCGGCCAAGCTCGCCTACAATCCCGATCCGTTCTTGCTTGCCGTCGCGTTTGGCGCCGCCTGCGACTTCCTGACGCCGATCGGCCACCAGAACAATATGCTGGTGATGGGACCGGGCGGTTACCGGTTCAGCGATTATTGGAAGCTTGGCTTGCCGTTAACGCTGCTCGTTCTGCTCATAGGCACGCCGCTGATTGCTTTCTTTTGGCCCTTGCATTGATCTGCTTCACCCGGCTTCACCCGCCGGAACGAAATAATCTGGCTTGGGTTTTGGATTCACTTTCCACGCAAGCGAAACGAGGGCTGGCCCGTGACAAAGATGACGGTCGTCGCTGCAGTGCTCATAAGCGGACTGGTCGTGTCCGTTCCGGGCGCAGCCCAGACACCGACCACGCCGCCGCCGGCCTCGCCGAGCGCCCCGACCGCGCCGAACGCCGCCATGCCGTCACCAACGGCGCCGATGCCCACCAATTCGCCCGCGACACCGTCACCGGCGACCCAATGGCTCGCGTCGAACGTCTACAACCAGAGCGTCTACGATCAGCACGAGCAGAAGATAGGCGACCTGACCGACCTGATCATCGAGAAGGACGGCCATATCAAATCGGCGATCATCGGCGTCGGCGGTTTTCTCGGCGTCGGCCAGAAGGACGTAGAAGTCCCGTTCACCGATCTGAAGATGATGACGCGCAACGGCAAAAACTGGCTGGCGCTAGATCGCACGAAGGACCAGCTTCAGAGTGCGCCAACGTTCGACAAAAGCAGCCTGAAGCTTCCGTAAAAATCGTGCTGCGTGGGTAACGCGACCGATCAGCCGCGGCTAGCGCTCTGCAGCTTGCCGTCGATGGCGATGATCAGCATGCGCATGTCATCGGGATGCTCAGCTGCAGCGGGAGAGTAGAGCTTGCGCAACCGCGGCCCGAGTTGCTGCGCCTCGACAGATCCGTCGTTGGCGCGCGCGTCCGTGCGCCGCAACGGCCGGTCGCGGGGAATGATCTCGAAGCTCGGACCCGGTGCAGTGCGGCGGGACATGGTGTTCACGAACGGCTTGGTGATGCGCATAAGCGTAATCGTGGCAGACGGAAATCAGCCCCTCCGCTTTGCGGGTTGTCACGAAAACGCCGCATTTTACCATTCGTTCCCCAGGAGCTTTACCATTTGTGACTTGGAGTACAGATATTCTCGCGCTCGCCAACTAGCTTCGGACGGGCTAGCTTAGCTTTAACTTCGCGAGTGTGATGTTGACCGGTCCCAGCAGCAAAGCTGAGCCATTCCTGTTTCGGGTCGCCGACCCGACAAGCGACGGCGGTCGCGCAGGCGTGCACGGCGGCGCGCACGAGCCGGCCGATCTGCGCAAGGCGCTCGAGCGGACAACGCTCGCGCTCGCCGCCGGCGAGATCGGCGTCTGGGAATGGGACTTCGTCAGCGGCAGCTTCATTTGGGATGAGCGGATGCGCACCCTCTGGGGCCTGCCCGACGACACGGTTCCAACATACGAGCTGTTTCGCAATGCTTTGAACCCCGCCGATGTCGAGCGCAGCGACGGCGCACTCCTGACCGCCACCAACCCCGCCCGCGATGGCGACTATGAAGTCGAATACCGCGTGATCGGCATCAAGGACGGTATCGAACGCTGGGTACTGGCGCAGGGCCGCGCCTTCTTCCAAGACGGCAAAGCGATTCGCATGATCGGTACCGCGCGCGACGTCACCGAGCGTAAGCAGCGCGAAGCGCATGTCCGTTTCCTCATGCGAGAGATCGCGCATCGCTCGAAAAATCTGCTGGCGGTGATCCAAGCAATGGCGCGCCAGACCGCAGTGACGGCCGGCTCTGCACATGATTTCGAGCAGATATTCTCCGCGCGCCTGCAGGCGCTCGCTGCCTCACACGACATTCTCATGGATGAGGACTGGCATGGCGCCTCGATTGAGGAGCTCGTGCGCACGCAGGTCGGTCACTACGTCGATCTGATCGGCACGCGAATTGATCTCGCCGGCCCGGAAATGATGCTGAAGCCGGAAGCTGCGCAGAATCTTGGGCTGGCCCTGCATGAGCTGGCAACCAATGCAGCAAAATACGGCGCGCTCGCCAACGAAGATGGACGTATCGAGATACGCTGGGAACTCGATCAGAGCCGCTTCCGAATCAGCTGGCAGGAGATTGGCGGGCCGCCGGTTTCGCCACCTCAACGCGAAGGATTCGGTCATAAGGTCGTGACGCGAATCGTAACCTTGGCGCTCGAAGGCACGGTCGATTTGCGTTTCGAGCCGAGCGGCCTCGTCTGGCGGCTCGACATTCCGGACAAGCACATCCTCACCCGGGGCGGTGGCGGCCGCGGGTGAGGACGTCGCGGTTAGTACCGCCCGCGCCGCGCGAAGCCGAACACAAGCGAGATCAACAGCAGGACCAGCGCGACCCAGAACAGGATCCGTGCGCCTTCCATGGCCGTGCCGGCGACGCCGGTGAAGCCGAGCAGCGCGGCAATGACCGCGACGATCAGGAAAACCACGGCCCAATGCAGGAGATTGCCGAAGTTCATATCTGCCTCCGCTCAGCGCAGCTTCGACAGGCGAGCCGCGCCCATGACCTGCTCGCAAACGGGGAGCTAAGTTGCAAAGTTCCAGCTTCCCGCGGGCGAGAAGCGACTATCCGGCGGCGCGGTCGCGCAAGGCGTCTTCGACCGCCTGTAACGCGGCTTCCGCCTGCGAGCCGTCCGGACCGCCGGCCTGGGCCATGTCCGGCCGGCCGCCGCCGCCCTTGCCGCCGAGGCGCTCAGAGGCGAGCCGGACAAAGTCGACGGCATTGAAACGCTGGGTGAGGTCCGGCGTGACGCTGACGACAATGGCGCCCTTCCCGTCGGTGCCGGTATTGGCGATCGCGACGACGCCGGAGCCGAGCGTCTTCTTGGCTTCGTCGGCAAGCGACTTCAGGTCCTTCATCTCGACGCCGCGTACAGCGCGCGAAAACAGTTTCACGCCGGCGACATCACGCACCGGCTGATCGGCGCCGTTGCCGCTCGAACCGGCGCCCATCGCCAATTTTTTGCGAGCGTCGGTCAGCTCGCGTTCGAGCCGCTTGCGGTCTTCGAGCAACGCGGAGAGCCGCGCGGGAGCTTCTTCCGCCGATGCTTTGATGAGCGATGCGACGTCGCGCAGGCGTTGTGCCTCGGCATTTAGATGATGGCGCGCCGCATCGGCGGTCTTTGCTTCGACGCGACGCACGCCGGCGGCAACTGCGCTTTCGCCGGTGATCGAGACAAGGCCGATATCGCCGGTGCGCTGGACATGCGTCCCGCCGCAGAGTTCGACGGAGAAAGGATGATTGGCGCCGTCGCGGCCACCCATCGAGACGACGCGCACTTCGTCGCCGTATTTTTCGCCGAACAGTGCCCGCGCGCCCGATTCGATTGCTTCGTTGACCGCCATCAGGCGCGTCTCGACCGGGGTGTTTTTCAGAATGTGCGCGTTGGCGATGTCTTCGACTGCGGCGAGTTCTTCGTCGCTGATCGGCTTTGGATGGGCGAAATCGAATCGCAACCGGTCGGGCGCGACAAGCGAACCTTTCTGCGCGACATGATCGCCGAGAACTTGGCGGAGCGCCTCATGCAACAGGTGCGTCGCCGAATGATTGGCGCGGATTGCGCCGCGGCGCGCATGGTCGACTTCAAGATCGAGCGATTGGCCGAGTGTGATCTCGCCTTCTTCCACCTTGCCGGAATGGACAAAAACGTCGCCGAGCTTTTTCTGCGTGTCCGTCACACGAAAGCGCACGCCCGGTGCTGAAAGCACGCCGGTGTCACCGACCTGTCCACCGGATTCGCCGTAGAACGGCGTTTGATTGAGAACAACGCTGCCCGCCTGCCCGCTCTTTAGTCTCTGCACTTCCGCCCCATCGGCGACGAGCCCGGTGACGATCCCGGCGGCTTCTTCTGTGTCGTAGCCCAAGAATTCGGTGGCGCCGGCGCGGTCACGGAGGCCAAACCACAGGGTTTCGGTCGCCGCTTCGCCAGAACCGCCCCAGGCTTTACGGGCCTCGGCACGCTGGCGCTCCATCGCGGCGGAAAAGCCCTCGGTGTCGACGCCAATGCCGCGGGCGCGTAACGCATCTTGGGTGAGATCGAGCGGGAACCCGTAGGTGTCGTAAAGCCGGAAGGCGGTTTCGCCGGAGAGCCGCCCGCCTTGCCTGAGATCGCGGCTTTCCTCCTCGAGAATGGCGAGACCGCGGGCGAGCGTCTGGCGAAAGCGTGTCTCTTCGAGACGCAGCGTCTCGGTGATCAGCGCTTCGGCGCGGATGAGCTCGGGATAGGCGGCACCCATCTCCCGCACGAGCGCGGAGACGAGCCGCCACATAAGGGGCTCGCGTGCCCCCAGAATCTGCGCATGCCGCATGGCGCGGCGCATGATTCGCCGCAGCACATAGCCGCGGCCCTCGTTCGAGGGCAAGACGCCGTCTGAGATGAGGAAGGCGGAGGCACGCAAATGATCGGCGATGATCCGGTGGCTCGCCTGCAGCGCCCCTTTCGGATCGGTGTTCGTCGCCTCGGCAATCGCAGTGATCAGCGCACGGAAAAGGTCGATGTCGAAGCTTGAGGTGACCCCTTGCAAGAGCGCAGCCATGCGCTCGAGCCCCATGCCCGTGTCGATCGAGGGGCGCGGTAGCGGCACACGCCGGCCCGGCTCGATCTCATCGAATTGCATGAAGACGAGATTCCAAAATTCAAGGAATCGATCTCCATCTTCTCCTGCACTTCCCGGCGGGCCGCCTTCGATCGCTTCGCCCTGGTCTTAGAAAATCTCCGACGAAGGGCCGCAGGGGCCGGTATCGCCCATCTGCCAAAAATTGTCGTTGGTGGCGATGCGAATGATCCGGCGGTCGGAAAAACCGGCGATCTTCTTCCAGAGTTCGAAGGCCTCGTCGTCGGTGTGGTAGACGGTGACGAGAAGGCGTTCCTTGCCGAGCTTGAATTCCTTGGTGATCAGCTCCCAGGCGAGCTTGATTGCTTCTTCCTTGAAGTAATCGCCGAAGGAGAAATTGCCGAGCATCTCGAAAAATGTGTTGTGGCGCGCCGTGTAGCCGACATTGTCGAGGTCGTTGTGCTTGCCGCCGGCGCGCACGCATTTCTGCGCCGAAGCGGCGCGCGTATACGGCCGCTTCTCGGCCCCGGTGAACACCGTCTTGAACGGCACCATGCCGGCATTGACGAACATCAATGTCGGATCGTTGCGCGGCACGAGCGGCGCCGACGGCACGATCGTGTGGCTGTTTCTCTTGAAGTAGTCGAGGAAAGTCGACCGGATTTCGTTGACGCCGTTCATCGAACTCGTTCGGAAGAGACGGGCAGGCTCTGAACGGAAACGCGCTTTCTTCGAAAGGAAAAGAGCTGCGTCCCCAAGAACTCGGCCAAGAACAGGAAAGGCCCGGCTTTGAGAGCCGGGCCTTTCTAGCGGCGGTCATTACGCCTGTCGAGGGAGAGAGGGGGGCGGGACCCGCGACAGAAACATCCGCCGCTCGCGCGTTGCATGCGTGAGCGCTTCAGCGGTTCAGGTTTCGCGCGTCACCCTTCGGCGGCATCATCTCCATCGTCGTCGCCGGTTTCGAGGATGCGCTCGGCGATGAGCCCGGCATTCTCGCGGATCGCCTGCTCTATTCGCTCAGCCGCCTCGGGATTCTGCTTCAGGAAGAGCTTGGCGTTCTCCCGGCCCTGGCCGAGCCGCTGACTGTCGAAGGAGAACCAGGCGCCCGACTTTTCGACGACGCCGGCTTTGACGCCGAGATCGACGAGTTCGCCGGCTTTGGAAATGCCTTCGCCGTACATGATGTCGAACTCGACCTGCTTGAACGGCGGGGCGACCTTGTTCTTGACCACCTTCACACGCGTCTGGTTACCGATCACCTCGTCGCGGTCTTTGATCGCGCCGATGCGGCGGATGTCGAGACGGACGGAGGCGTAGAATTTCAGAGCATTGCCGCCCGTCGTCGTCTCCGGCGAGCCGTACATGACGCCGATCTTCATGCGGATCTGGTTGATAAAGATCACCATGCAATTCGAACGCGAGATCGAGGCGGTGAGCTTGCGCAGGGCCTGACTCATGAGCCGCGCCTGCAGGCCCGGCTGCACGTCGCCCATCTCGCCCTCGATCTCGGCGCGCGGCGTCAGCGCCGCGACCGAATCGACGACCAGCACGTCGACCGCGCCAGAGCGGATCAAGGTATCGGCGATTTCCAGCGCCTGCTCACCGGTGTCGGGCTGTGAGATCAGGAGATCGTCGAGGTTCACCCCGAGCTTGCGAGCATAGATCGGATCGAGCGCGTGCTCGGCATCAACAAAGGCGCAGGTACCGCCGCGCTTCTGCGCCTCGGCGACGACATGCAGGGTCAAGGTGGTTTTGCCCGAGGATTCCGGTCCGTAGATTTCGATCACTCGGCCCCTCGGCAGGCCGCCGACACCGAGCGCAATATCGAGGCCGAGCGAACCCGTCGGGATGGTCTCGATCTCGACCACCGCCTGCTTGCCCTTGAGCCGCATGATCGAGCCTTTGCCGAAGGCGCGCTCGATCTGGGACAGGGCGGCGTCGAGCGCCTTGGTCTTGTCCACGGACGTCCCTTCTATGACGCGAAGATTCGGCTGGCTCACGGAAAGAATCCTTCTGGCATGGGCGGCGCGGCAGAAGCAACGTTCCATTGCTCACGTCCGGCGCAACCTCGATGGGCAGAAGTGTACATGCTTTGTTCGCGTCTGCAAGTTCTTTTTTTGTTCACGGGCGTGGGCGCCGGCTACAGGAACTGCCGGGCTTGAGGCGGCTCAATTTGTCCAAACAGGCGACGTAGGCTACCTGGACATACATTTATCAGTCACGGTCCGGGGACGTGCCGAAGCGTAAGGCCGATCATTATCTCAAACAGGCCGAGGAGTGCCGCGACCAAGCGACCCGCGCCTTACGCGAGGAAGACCGCGATTCGTGGCTGAAGCTCGCGGGCAAATGGCAGCGAATGGCGGAAGCAACGCATCACCCCGCCCAGCAGGCGCAGCAGCCGCAAGGAAAGTCCGACGAATAGGCGGCGGCCGGTTGTCTAGCGCACGTCAGTGCGCGGTGAAAGCGGACCCGATGACCAAGCTCCCTTCGGGCCTGGCAGAACAGCGGCAGAAGCCGACGTCAACCTTCGACCGGGGTCACGCTGATCGTCGATGCTTGCGCTATCCATGGCGATAGACAAGACCGTGGGTGGCGAGGGTGAGGCGATGCGACAAATCTGGATCACCAAAGCCGGCGCGCCCGATGTTCTGCAGATAAAAGACGCGCCTGAGCCCGTGCCGGGGGCTGGCGAAGTGCGCATCCGGGTCGAGGCAAGCGGCGTCAACTTCGCCGACATTATGGGCCGCATTGGCCTTTATCCCGACCTGCCGCCTATGCCGGTCGTCCCGGGCTATGAAGTTAGCGGGCGTGTCGATGCGCTCGGCAGCGGCGTCGATGCCGAGTGGCTCGGCCGCGACGTCATCGCCCTGACCCGCTTCGGCGGCTATTCCGATGTGATCTCGGTGGCCTTAGACCAGGTGTTTCCCCGGCCGCCGGCATTGTCAGCGATGGAAGCCGCGGCATTGCCGGTGAATTACTTCACCGCCTGGCAACTGATCGTCGTCATGGGCGGCCTGAAGCGCGGTGAGACCGTCCTCATCCACTCGGCCGGGGGTGGCGTCGGGATCGCGGCGACACAGATCGCCAAGCACATCGGCGCGACGATCATCGGCACGGCCTCGGCCGCAAAGCACGATGAGCTGCGCGCGATCGGGGTCGAGCATCTCATCGATTACCGCACTGAGAATTTCGAGACGCGAGCGCGCGCGATCACCGGCGGCCGCGGCGTCGAGCTCATTCTCGATCCGGTTGGCGGCGAGTCGCTCAAAAAAGGCTATCGCCTGCTCGCGCCGACCGGCCGGCTCGGCATCTTCGGCATGTCGTCTGCCGCAACCGGCAAGCAGCGGAATGTGGTGGGACTCGTGCGCGCATTGGCGAGCACGCCGTGGCTGCAATTCAATCCCGTTGGCTTGATGAACGCCAACAAGGGCGTGTTCGGCGTCAATCTCGGTCACATGTGGAACGAGGTCGACCGCATCCGTGGCTGGGCCGATCAAATTCTCGATCTCGCCGCGCAAGGCGTGTTGAAGCCGCGCATTGCGCGCACCTTTTCGTTCGACGAGGCCGCCGCTGCGCATCATTATGTCCAGGACCGACGCAACATCGGCAAGGTTTTGCTGGTGCCCTAAAGCAAGTCGCTCGACGTCAGCGGCAGCCGTAAGGTGGCGATGCGCTGCGGCGCCGGCGGTTCAGACGCCGCTCGGCTCGGTGCGGCGCACCGGGAAAGCGGCCACCGCGCCGCTCGGCGCATCGGGCGCCTCTTGCAGCTCGGCGCGACGCACCGCGATTGCGCGGCGCGCCTCGTCGATTGCCAGGCACACCGTCTCGAGCCCCGTCTCGTCGAAACGGCTCTCGCGGGCGCGATGCAGCGATTTGAGGGCGACGCGCGTCACCTCGTTGTCGAGGTCTTTCAAAGCGGCCAGCGACGCCGCTTGCCGCGCCGCCACCTCGATCTTGATCAATTCGTCGATGACCGCCATGGCGGCACGCCGGCCGTGCGCTTGCAACCGGCTGACCAAGGTCGCAACCAGGGAGCCGAGCCCGCCTAAGACCATCGCCAGGATGTAGAACCAGTCGCCATACTGGTCCATGAAGCTCTTCTCGGTATCCTGGTAATAGGCGGTCGCGCCGGGATGCAGTGCGAACGGCGCGCCTTTTTCGGTTGCCGGCGCCTCCATGTAAGCCGCAACGGGTGCCTGCGCGGCAAGCGCTCGGCGCATCGAGAACAGCCATTTCGTCGCGGCATCCACCGTGCCTTCCGGGATGCTCAGTGCGGCGACGAGCTGATGGTCCACGCCAACCGTGCTTGCGTCCTCCTTCGGCTGCGGCGCCAAGCCGCCGAAGAATCCGGCAGGGATGTCGACTTTGCTCAACCCCGGCAGCCGTTCGGCCACCGCCTCGGCGTTCTCGAATTCGATCAAGGGCGCCTTGGCTTTGTCGGACGATAGAGCTGAGCGCACCTGTTCCACCGACGGCGCCTTCAGCGGTTGCACGAGGAAGACCGCATCGAACAATGTGCTCGCTGCGGCCGGGGTCACCTGCTCGGCGGCCAGCGGCAGGTGGATAACCGAAGGCGCGTTCACGCCATAGAAACCAAGGAGTGCATCAAACAGGCGCACATTTGCCGGGTCGGCCGGCACGATGGCGACCCGCTTCTTGGCAAGGTCGGCGACCTTGGCGATCTTGGCGCGCGGAGTCGCGAATAGGAGCGCCGCGTCCCTGTGCACGATCAGCATCGTGCCGGCGCGCTTGGGCACCGCGACATCGCTGCGCACGATGGCGAAATCCGCCTTGCCGTCGTCGACGGCCGAGGACGCCGCCGACGGATCGTCAGCGCGCATGACGCGGATCTGGGCTCTGTCCAGGCCTTTGTGCAGCGTCTCGACCGCCTCGGCGAAGGCGATGTCGGACGGCTCCGCCGCGGCGAGGCTCAACACCCAGAGTTCATTGGCGAAGCGGAAGGCCAAAGCGGCCACGACTGCGATCGCCAGCGCGATGGCAATCAGCGTCGGAAACGACGCAAAAAGAAAAACGGCCCGTTTGAGGCCCCGGTTACGCAGCATTCGAATGGGTTCCTCGACGCCCATTATACATGCCGCGGGAGGAGTTCCCAAGGGACGGCGGCACGCCCGCCGCACCGCCGCGCGTTCAGCCCAAAAACGCGATCGTCAGCCATTCCGCCGCAAGGGCCGGCTTGTCCTTGCCCTCGATCTCTATCGAGACGGCATAGCGCACGACAGCCTGGCCCGGCTTTCGCGTGACATCGGATATTTTGAACCGGCCGCGGATCTTTGACCCCGCCGGAACTGGCGAAATGAAGCGGATTTTGTCGAAGCCGTAATTCATCCCCATCGTGCGTCCTTCGATGTCGGGCAGCGCGTCGTAAGCCATCGCGCTCAGCATCGACAATGTGAGGAAACCGTGCGCGATAGTGCTGCCGAACGGCGTCTCGCGTTTGGCGCGCTCGGGGTCGGTGTGGATGAAATAGGGATCGAAGGTGAGTTCTGCGAAGGCGTCGATCTTGTCCTGGTCGAGAGCCGTCCAGTCCGATACGCCGACTTCCTGGCCGATCAGGCTCTCAAGATCAGCGGCGTCGATCTTGCGGTTGTCGTTTTTGTAGAGGGCCGAGGAACTCAGCATTTGTTTTTCTCTTCTCGGGACGTGCCGCCGGCAATTAGCCCGCTGTAAGGCGGGGTGTCGAGGGGCGGCTGCGGCCGCTATAAGGAGAGCCGATGACCCTTCGCCCACTCCGCTTCGTCTTCGTGGCCGCGGCCCTCCTCTGCGCCGCGCCTCCCGCGTACGCGCAGCTCTCGTCCGAGGCCGCCGCGAAGGTCGAGCGCGTCACCGCAAGCGCGTCCTACAAAACCGCGATGGCGGCACTTTCGGCCGATCACGACCGCATCGTTGAGGAAAACATCGCGCTGACCGAAATTCCCGCACCACCCTTCAGGGAAGCGGCGAAGGCGAAAGCATTCTTCGAGCTGTTCTCCAGGCTCGGCCTCGAAGAGGTCGGCATCGACGCCGAAGGCAACGTCACAGGGCTGCGCCGCGGTAGGGGCGGTCCGCTGCTGGCGGTGGCGGCGCATCTCGACACGGTGTTCCCCGAAGGCACCGACGTGCATGTCAAACGCGACGGCACGATCCTGCGCGCGCCGGGTGTCGGGGACGACACGCGCGGCCTCGCCATCATGCTCGGCATCATCCGCGCGATGGACGCCGCGCATATCGCGACGGAAAGCGACATCCTCTTCGTCGCCAGCGTCGGCGAGGAGGGCCTCGGCGATCTGCGCGGCATGAAATACCTGTTCGGCAAAGGGCCATACAAGGACCGCATCAAGACGTTCATCGCGATCGACGGCCTCACTCCGCAGGCGATCATGACGACGGCGCTCGGCTCGA